>NZ_DBLZAX010000001.1:0-516807 GCF_057607445.1 Xylanibacter sp.
CGAACAGAGAAGTTAAGCCCGCCTGCGCCGATGGTACTGCAATGCAATGCGGGAGAGTAGGAGGCCGCCTTTTTTTTCAGAGTTGAGTCCCTGACGTCAGTCGTGATGTCAGGGACTCTTTTTTTTGTTTGGTTCCCTTGAGGATGTGACTTATGAGACTAGTAAGACTAATGTGACTTATGGGACGGATGGGAATGATATGATGATGGAAATCATTATTTTACCCCCAATCGCTTTCTATGTTCAAATCTAAATATTTTAACCGTCATTTTTATAATTATGCAGATATCCGATATTTAGAAATGGAAGGTTTTCTGTAGTGATATCCAATGCATGAGGTGCTGCACTTACAGGCCATGGAAATAGGATATGCGTGAGTGCAGGTGAAATGGTGAGTCCAATGAGGTTTTATTAATGTTTCTGCCTTAGGCGGCAGATGGCTTGGTGGAATGAAATAGAAATGAGAATTGTTCAAAGATAGTTAGTTCTTGCGCTGTTTGGCGCTTATACCGCATATATCTAGACAACATTTGATAATTCCTTATATGAGCAAATTAATTAGGCGGAAGGACGTTTGAGGTTGCCTTGGCTGTGCATAAAGGAATGTATGAGTGATAAAACAACTGAAGCCGGACGAACAACTCAATATAAAGATACAATTATCGAGGATGCTTATTGGCAGATTTTCATAAATGATTCCGCCCGCCTGACCTTATGCAGAAATGCTTTATTAGTCAGGCGGGCGGAAGCGTATTTCTTTTCTGTATTATATCTCTTGGCTTATGCGCCGAAGATTATATTTTGATATATTGCTTATTGTGGTTAGATTTATGCCTCTCCTTGGGCCTTAATCATATTTTGTTTACGGTGGATTTACTTTATTGTTTTCTCTCCGTTCTGTTATTCTGTCCAAATATTGCTGTTTAATATCCTCAATACGATAGTTTTGTTTCTTTCTGAGGCATTTTAAACGCATTACAACGGGATTATGCCTGGCAGGGGGATATGCATACCGGCAATATCTATTTTATGCTCTCTGGCGTAATTCAGGATGCGCTTGCGTGTCCTTATTGCCTTTTCTTTATCCATGTCGTATGACGCACAATATTCGGGATGGCTTAGCTGGAGTGCCATTCCGTGAATTATGTCGCCTGCAACCAATACTTCATTGTCTACATTGTAGATGGTATGGCCGGGAGTGTGACCGCTGCCATCAAGCGCAATGACGTTGCCTGGAAGAGTGTCTCCAAACTCGAAAAGGTGCAAATGCTTTTCGTATGCCTTCATCGTCTTCACGACCTGAGCCTTTGCTTCATCCGGCATTTTCATCCAACTTTCATATTCTTCACGCGAAGCATAGACTTCTGCATTGGTGAACACAGGCTTGTCGCCCTTCATCATGCCGCCGATATGATCGCCGTGAAAGTGTGTGAGATAGATGAACTTGATGTCTTCTGGCTTATTGCTCAGGGCCGTAAGCAACTGGCTGTCCGACTTTCCGAGTCCGGTGTCGAACAGTATTGTTGCTCCTTCTGTCTTGACCAATATGGCATTAACAGACGACTTGATGCCGTTGCGTATGCCAAGGCTGTCTATAAGGCTTTCAGGTATGTCGCCAAAAAGACTCAGCGGCATTGTGCGCTCTGCCTTGTTGTCCCTGATACAGGTAACCGTAACTTCGTTTACCTTGACGGTTTCAGATATATTTGCTTGGTCTGCCATTTTAGGTTGACTGATAACGACATTCTCTTCTACGTTGCCACCATTTGCCGCATGCGGCACAATGGCCGCCAGCAGCATGACACATAAAGCTAATGGCTTGTTCATCGCTCCGCAGTCTTTATGTTGTCACTTAACGATATTAAAGCCCTTAGCCAGTCCGCCTTCGCTTGTCTCCTTGTAAAGAGAAGGAATGTCGTGGCCGGTGTGCTTCATCACGTCTACTACTTTGTCGAACGAAACGCGGTGGATACCGTCTGAGAATGCTGCATACAGGTTAGAGTCGAGGGCTCTTGCTGCAGCGTAGGCATTGCGCTCGATGCACGGAATCTGCACAAGTCCGCACACAGGGTCGCACGTCATGCCGAGGTGATGCTCAAGACCCATCTCTGCTGCATACTCAATCTGCGACGGACTGCCGCCGAACAGCTGGCATGCAGCTCCTGATGCCATGGCGCAAGCAACGCCTACCTCGCCCTGGCAACCTACGTCGGCTCCTGAGATTGAGGCATTCTTCTTTACGATGTTGCCGATAAGTCCGGCTGTGGCAAGGGCATGAAGTATGCGGGTGTCATTGAAGTTGTGGCCTCTCGAAAGATGATACAACACGGCAGGGAGCACACCGCTGGCGCCGCAGGTGGGAGCTGTTACGATGGTGCCGCCCGAAGCGTTCTCCTCGCTTACTGCCAGCGCGTAGGCATAGACCAGACCTCTCGACTGCAGCGACTGCTTGTAGCCTGAAGCCTTGACATAATAAGTGGGAGCCTTGCGGGTGAGATTGAGCGGACCTGGCAAACGTCCTTCGTGGTTAAGACCACGCTCTACTGCCTGCTGCATCATATGCCATACCTCGAGAAGATAGTCCCAGAAGCCTGAATCCTCACATTGGTCGACATATTCCCAATAGTTGCGTCCCGTCTCGTAACACCAGTTCATGATGTCGCTCATGGTGTTCATGTCGTACACCTCGGGCGTATTGAACATGTCGTCGCGGCCCTTGCCTTCAGACAGGGCGCCTCCGCCGATGCTGTAGACGGTCCACTCGTCTGCCACTTTATCTTCATCGGCATAAGCAACAAATTTCATTCCGTTGGGATGATAGGGCAGAAACACCGACGGCTGCCAGTCGATTTCTACCGGAGCCGCTGCCGACAACACTTCTATGATGGCCGTGTCTGTCATGTGGCCTTTGCCTGTGGCTGCCAGACTGCCGTATAGAGTAACCTTAAACTGCTTGGCTGAAGGGTTCTTCTCCAAAAAAATCTTAGCTGCTTTCTGCGGCCCCATTGTATGACTGCTCGACGGGCCTTTACCTATCCTGTATAATTCCCTTAATGATTTCATATCTTTGTTTTCTTAATGTCTTTGCAAATATAATAAGAAAACACGTTAACGGCAAAGCCCTGCGGCGTTTTTATGCAACGGTCTTGACATGAATCATGACAGAGGTTAGGGCCAACCGCTATTCATGCGGTACGAAAATGTGCCCCTGCACGGCGCTTTATGCAGGTGAAAACCCGAAAACGCTGACATGCAGGGGCGCTGTATCTAATCCCAAATCTGTCATTCGGCCGCACATGGCTTTATCTGTTTTGTGCATCCATGCTTTCAGTCAGCCTTTCTGTTTCTATTGAGCGGATTTTCGTCAGATTCTTCTTGACTTGGCACTTTGTGCCTGCAAAATGACTGACGAAAATCCGCTCGATAGAAGGCAAAAATACGGACGGAATACTAATAACGCTTCGTGCTAAACTATTTGTCCCGCATCTGTGCCGCCTTAGCTTGCCATGAACGGCATAAGCGGAATGTCGTGGCTGCGAGGGAGGCTAAAGACTGTAAGGACACCTTGCCGGACATTATCTGATACCGTTGTCGTTGTCGCTGTTGCTCAGCCTGCGCTGGTCGGCCTTATACTTGCGTCCGTGACTGAAGTTGTACGACAGAGTGAAATAGATCATGTTGCCGTTGTCCTTTATCTGCGTAACTCCCGTGTTCTTATAATAGCGGCTTGTGGTGCTGCTCTCGTATATGTTGCCCTGCGCATAGCCTACGAGGATGCCGCCGACGCCCACCTGAAGGTTCTTGTATTTGTAGCTTACGTTAAGGTTGAAGTTGCGCTCGCCTCCCGTCATGCTCTCGCCGAAGAAACTTTTCGGAGCGTTGTATATGTCGGCCGACGCGCTCCAGTTGCCCAGCATCAGATAAGCCGAAGCCCTCCAGCGCCATGCGTTGAAGTTGTGCGAGTAGCTAAGTCCGCGGCTTTCGTATCTGTTATAGCTGCCATACAGCGCTATGTTGAGCACGTTCTTTATCGGGCGCAGTATCAGGTTGGCCGCAACGGTTTTCTGTGTGAAGCTCTCCTGGTTTTCAGGTCTTGCTGTTATGACGTATGTTCCGTCTTCCTGCATCACCGGGCTGTAGGTGTTCATAATGATGTCGGGCGCATAATACCAGCTGCCGGTAAGGCGGAAGTCGAAGAAGGGCATCGACCAGCTTACCATAAGACTGTTGTTGTAAGAGTTGTATGGCGTCAGATTTCTGTTGCCGTCGTAGGCCACAGCCTCGTTCATATACTGCTTGACCTCCGTGAGCTGCGACAGCGACGGCATGTTCTGTCCCATGCTTCCGCTGTATCTGATGAATACATTCTTTATCGCACTTGTCGAGAGGCTAAGCTGCGGCCTTGCCGTCCATTTGTTGAATCCTGTCTCGCCCTGATGTATCGAGGTGTAGCTGGCACCTATGCCTGCCTGATAGTTTATCACGCTGAGGTTGCCCTGTAGCTGCGCAAACATATACAGGTTGTCAGAGTTGAGGTGTGCGTCGGTCTCATTGGTGCCCGAGTAATCGTTTTCGGTCCTGCTCACAGAGTATCTCGCCCCAGCCGTGAAGGCTGTCTTCTTCATGGTCTTGGTATACATAGCCTCGCCTATCAGCGAGTATTTGCGTCCGTCGGCAATATAGCTGTAGTCGCTCAGCGGCTCTGACTTGACTGACTGCTCAGGCGACTCGTCGAAGAGATAGTTGCTCATCAGGTATTTGTAGTCGGTGCTGATGTACGTGCCCACAAGGTTGGCCATGATGTTCTGGTTGTGCGGCAAGTTGACTGAGTAGTAGATGTCGAGCGACGGCGTGCGGTCTTTGTTCACCACCTTGTTGTAGAGATACCTGTCGGGCTGCCCCGTCTCCTGCACCAGCTGGCGCATGTCTCTGTTGGGACTGTTGTAGTTGTTGTAGAATAAGCGCACGTCGAGCACATACTTGCCGGGGTCGGCCAGGCTGTAGCCCAGCTGCAGATTGTTCATCGTGTACATGAAATCAGAGTTGTAGCCTATATAGTTTACGCTCTTCTGCGTTCCGTCGGGCAGATAGTAAGTGCTGTTGTTGCTGATGCTGCGCTCGTCGTAGCCGCGGTAGCTGAATCCGTAGTTAATACTGAACTCCGACTTCTTGTAGTTATATTTAAAGTAAGCGCTGCTGTTGTTGAATCCCGTGGCAAAGGCCTGCATCGTGCTTGCCCCGCCCACGTAGCCCGCGCTGCGCCGCTTCACCACATAGTTGATCACGGCCTTCAGTCCGCTGTCAGAGTATCTTATTCCTGGGTTGTCGATATATTCTACGCGCACCACCTCGTCGGGCCTGAGCGCCATGATGTCCTGCGTGCTGGCCACGATGTCGTTGATGCGCACCTGCACCGAGCCGCCCTCCATGCTCGACACGGTCTGCATCACGGGGTCTACCCTTATGCCGTCGAGCGTCATGAGGTTGAGCAGTTCAAATCCGTTCGACGACGCCTTCACCATCTCCTTTGTAGGTATTATCAGCTGCCGGTCAACCTTCTTTATCACTCTCATGCCCTTCACCGTTATTTCGCCCAGTGTCAGCGTGGTGTCCACCTCGAGCGAGTCGGTCTGGGCCGCGGCTGTTCCGGCCGTGCATGCCATAAGGGACAGTATTAATATTATGTTTCTCATGTTATTACGATTTTGTGGGGTTGCTTGATGTTTTGTCTGCTACGGTAAACATGTGTTGCCGCTGCCGCTTTAGTGCGGCGTCAGCTTTTGGCTGCAAGCTGAGTTTGTGTTGCCTTGCTTCAGTCAGAGCCTTTCGCTGTTGCCATGTGTCAGCCGCCTTCATGTGGGCGTATGCCAGTGTTGCCGTCGTTCATAGTCTGCCGTTTTTTAGTTAAACCTAAATAAAATATGTCTGTATCTTTATGCCGGTAAAATACTTACATACGGCAAATATATGCAATTATTCTGAATTTGGCAAGTATTATTATTATTATTATTATTATTATTATCTGCAAAATGTCGTATTTTCAATGCAATAGGTGTCATACAGATACTTAATATCTTTAGCCTGTGTAAAAATGAAATGCTGTACGGATGCAAACAGAAAGGCCGTCACCATGCCCGGAGAGGCGCTTTTACCGGCTATGAAAACATCGTAAGCGATGCAACCGGCACGCCCTGACGGCCGTTTGGGATGACGGGAAATGCTGCCGCTGTAACGCCTTGATATTCAATGCGTTGCAAAAGGCCACCTTTTAGCGTGCAAAAGACGGTCTTTTAGAGGCTGAAAGCATACCTTTTAGGAGCTGAAAGGTGCCCTTTTGGCTGGGCCGTGCACGGACTGATGGGCGACAGGGGCAGCCTGCGCCATGTCAGTGGCGTTACGTCGCGCAGCCGGCGGCCTTGCAGATGCTTTCAGTGACTTATGGTGAGGTCAGACGGCTGCAAAGTGATGTATTATCACAGAATGTCGCATTTTTTTGAATAAAAATGCTTTTTTCGAATAAAAATATATATATTTGCATATTACAACACGGCAACGGCGCAATATGAAAAACAACTTTGCTGTTGGGTGGCTTATGCTTTGTCAGTGTATGGCACCGGTGTCTCCGGGCATTATTGCCGGCGGCAGGTTAGCGCCAATGCATGCTGTATATTATATAATGTGTCCGACTTTGGCAAAGGCGATAACATGATGACTACAGATAAGACGACATACAGTGCGGCAAGTTCATGCGGCAAGCTGCGGCGCATGCTTGTGTGGCTGAGCCGCATGCGCCATAGCCGCGGCTTTGGCGTGCAGTCGCCGTGGGCCTACCGCATGGTGCGCTATGTCATCAACGAGCATTATCCCTATTACGCCTACGACGACCTGGCGCTGAGCTATCCCGGCCTGGGCGTGGTGGAGCGCAAGATGTGCGAGTTGTGCCTCAGGCTTGCCAACAGCGTGCAGCCCTCGCTCGTTGTCAACTTCGACGATGCCGGCGGCGCTTACGGCGCATATTTCGGTGCCGGATGCCGCAAGGCGCGCATCGAGAGCGTCAGTTCGGCCTTGTCGCCCGTGCGCCTTTCCGACATGATTGGCGGCTGCGGCGGCCGCTTCGTGGCAAGGCTCGTTCCCTGCAGCGGACTTGCCGACCAGCTGGCCTCCATATGCAGTGCGGCCCGTGCCGGTTCGGCGGTGATGGTTCACGGCATACATTCCGACAGCAATGCGCGCGGCGTATGGCGGCGCATAGTGAGCGATGAGCCCGGCGTGGTTACGTTCGACCTGTATTACTGCGGACTTGTGTTTTTCGACGAGAAACGTTATAAACAAAATTACATAATTAACTTTTAAATCCATTATGGCTATGAAGATGACGAAGGTATATACAAAGACCGGCGATAAAGGCACCACAAGCTTGGTGGGAGGTGTCAGAGTAGAGAAAACAAACGCACGCATTGAGGCCTACGGCACAGTCGACGAGCTCAGCGCCCATCTCGGCATGCTGGCTTCTTTCTTGAAGGATGGCGAGGACAAGGAATTTATCTACAGAATACAGCGCAACCTCTTTACCGTATGCTCGTATCTGGCCACCGACAAGACACAGACAGCCCTTGCGCCGTCGTACACGCTTAATCCGGAAGAAGTTACAGCCGTCGAGGAGGAGATTGACATCATCACGGCCAACATACCTCCGCAGACAACGTTCATCCTGCCCGGAGGATCACACGGAGCAGCCCTTGCCCACGTGTGCCGCACGGTGTGCCGCAGGGCAGAGCGCCGCATATTCAAGCTCAACGAGATGACCGAGCTCGACCCTGAGGTGCTGCAGTATGTGAACCGTTTGTCGGATTATCTTTTCGTATTGGCGAGAAAATTAAACTTTATTTACGGAGTGAGAGAAAAAATCTGGAAGAAACCTTGCAAATAAGAAAAAATATAGTACTTTTGTGGGTGATTAAAAACGTAAATTTTAAAGGTTATGTATTGGACACTTGAATTAGCTTCAAAACTCGAAGATGCACCGTGGCCCGCAACAAAAGACGAGTTAATCGACTATGCAGTCCGCTCGGGTGCTCCTCTGGAAGTGCTGGAAAATCTGCAGGAAATAGAAGACGAGGGCGATGTTTACGAGAGCATCGAGGATATATGGCCAGACTATCCTACCAAGGAGGATTTCTTGTTTAATGAAGACGAATATTGATTTAATTTGATAAAAAAGGGCAGCTCAGAGAAAAAGAGCCGCCCTTTTGCATACAATAAAATTGCATGACTTGCGTTATATTGTCGTGCGAATACGTCTTTTAACCATATTAACAGTGATGATGCTGGCCTCGGCAAGGGTCAGCGCGCAGTATGACGCGTCTTTCAGTCACTACTGGGACCTTGAGCCTTACTATAACCCGGGCTCGGTGGGCAAGGCCTCAAAGCTAAACATTGCGGCGGTGTATGCCCTCAGCTTTGCAGGATTCGAGAACAATCCGCGCTCAATGTACGTGGGCGCCGACATGCCGCTGTATTTCCTTAAGAACTATCACGGCGTGGGCCTCTCGCTCTTCAACGACCAGATAGGTCTGTTCACACACCAGCGCCTGGCGCTGCAGTATGCCTACAAGCACAAGCTCTTCGGCGGAATGATAAGTGCGGGCGTACAGCTGGGGCTGCTCAGCGAGGGCTTCGACGGCTCGAAGCTCGACATTGAAGACTCGAGCGACCCGGCCTTCACCACATCAGACGTCAACGGAAGCGCCTTCGACGTGGGCTTCGGACTTTATTACACGCACGGCCCCTGGTATGTGGGCGTGTCGGCCCAGCACCTCACCGCTCCGCTGGTTGAACTGGGCGAAACAAACGAATTGCAGATAGATCCTACATTTTATTTGACCGGCGGATACAATATTAAACTAAGAAATCCGTTTCTTACAATACATCCGTCTGTGCTGCTGCGCACCGACGGGGTGGCCTGGAGAGGCGACGTGTCGGGCCGGCTGGTCTATACAAACGACAAGAAAATGCTCTACGGTGGCGTGTCTTACAGCCCCACAAACTCGGTTACGGTGCTGGTGGGCGGCAGCTTCCACGGCATCAACATAGGCTACAGCTATGAGGTGTACACCTCGGCCATCAACATGGGCAACGGCAGCCACGAGCTTTTCATCGGATATCAGACTACACTCAACCTTTATAAAAAAGGAAAGAATAAACATAAAAGCGTGAGAATATTATAAGATATGAAAAAGATAAATACAATAATTGCCCTTGGCGTGATAGTGCTCACCACGCTCTCTGCATGCTTCGGCGGACGCTCCGCATCGGTAGGACGCGGAGGCGAGGTGGTAGGAGTAGGCGGGCGTGCCTTCACCGAGCCTACGCCTTACGGAATGACACTTATAAAGCGAGGCTTCCTCAAGATGGGTATGGATAAAGAAGACAGCCTGTGGGGAAAGCAGACTCCGGTAAAGGAAATATCGGTTGACGGTTTCTGGATGGACGAAACCGAGGTTACAAACTCTGAGTACAAGCAGTTTGTGTTCTGGGTGCGCGACTCTATCCTCCGCACTCGTCTTGCCGACCCGTCTTATGGCGGCGACGAGAGCTACATGATAACCGAAGACAAGAACGGCGACCCCGTAACCCCGCACCTCAACTGGAAGAAACCGTTGCCGCGAAAACCCAACGAGGACGAGCTGAGAGCCATCGAGAGTCTCTACGTTACAAATCCCGTTACAGGAGAGAAGATGCTCGACGCCAGTCAGATGAACTACCGTTATGAGGTCTACGACTATACAGCCGCTGCGCTGCGCCGCAACAGGCTTAACCCTGCTGAACGCAACCTCAACACCGACATACCGGTTAATCCCGACGAAGTGGTGATGATTTCAAAGGACACTGCTTACATCGACGACGAAGGACGCATCGTAAGACAGACCATCGACCGTCCTCTCAGCGGCCCGTGGGACTTCCTCAACACATACATCGTCAACGTATATCCTGACACAACATGCTGGGTAAACGACTTTGTCAACTCTGACAACGAGACCTATATGCGCCTTTATTTCAGCAGTCCTACATATAACGACTATCCCGTTGTGGGCGTAACATGGGAGCAGGCCAACGCGTTCTGCGCATGGCGCACCGACTATCTGCTCAAGGGTCTTGGCGGCGAGGCACGCTATATACAGCGCTATCGCCTGCCCACAGAGGCCGAGTGGGAGTATGCCGCACGCGGTAAGGAAGGCACAGAGTTCCCCTGGGAGACTGTCGACGTTAAGAACGACAAGGGCTGTTTCTTTGCCAACTTCAAGCCCGACCGCGGCAACTACACCGAAGACGGCAACCTCATAACCAGCCGTGTGGGCATCTTCTCGTCTAATTCAAACGGACTGTTCGACATGGCGGGCAACGTGGCGGAGTGGACCAGCACCACATATACCGAGGCTGGTATCGACGCTATGAACGACCTTAACCCCGAGCTGCGCTACAACGCTGCCAAGGAAGACCCCTACAAGCTCAAGAAGAAGAGCGTGCGCGGAGGTTCATGGAAAGACCCCGAGTCGTACATACGTTCGGCATGGCGTACATGGGAGTATCAGAATCAGCCCCGTTGCTACATCGGTTTCCGCTGTGTCAGAAGTCTGGCAAGCACAACAAGTTCAAAACAGAAAAAGAAGTAAGACATGACAGAATACAGCAAATATAATATCATCTACCGCCTGCAGAGGTGGCTCGACAGCGTACCGGGACAAACGTTCCTGAACTACGCTTACAGTTGGGGTGCGTCTATCGTTATCCTTGGTACATTGTTCAAGCTCACTCACCTTCCTGGAGCCAACATCATGTTGTACTTCGGTATGGGCACTGAGGTTATAGTGTTCTTCATTTCGGCCTTCGACCGTCCTTTCGACAAGACTGCCATAGGCAAGGAAATACCCACTCATATTGCTGAGGAAGGGTATGGCGACGAAGAACTTGACATGGCTGATGCCGACGGGTTTGGCTCTCAGGCGGCTGCTCCGCGTGTTGCCGGTGGTGGAGTTCAAGGCGGAAATGTGGTTTATATCAATGGTGGCGGTGCTCAGCCGCAGCCCGCTTCGGCAGCTGTTGCTTCTTCTGACGACAGCGTTCAGCCGTCAGCCGGAGGCCAGTCGTCTGCCGGTGGCGAGTTTGTTGCAGGCCAGCCATATGCCGCTGCAGCAGGAACTGCTCCGCAGGGAATGCCCGCTCAGCAGCCTTCTACAGGCTGGATAACAGCCCAGCAGCAGGTATCGCCTGAGATGGAAGAAGCTACAAGCAACTATGTTGAAGAACTCAAGAAACTTACAGACATGCTGGCCAAGGTGTCGGAGCAGAGCGCACGTCTTACACGCGACTCAGAGGAGATGGAAAATCTCAACCGCACTCTCACCGGTATATGCAAGGTTTACGAGATGCAGCTTAAGGGCGCAAGCTCTCAGATCGGCACTATCGACCAGATAAACGAGCAGTCGCGCAAGATGGCTTCACAGATAGAACAGCTTAACAAGATTTATGCCCGCATGATAGAGGCCATGACCGTGAACATGCGCGCAGCAACAAACAACGGAAACAACGCAGAAGTATAAAAACGCAAGGCAATGGCAATAAAGAAAAGACCGGTATCTCCACGCCAGAAGATGATAAACCTCATGTATGTCGTCCTCATGGCCATGCTTGCGCTTAACGTCTCGACCGAAGTGCTCGAGGGCTTCTCTATTGTGGAGGAGAGCCTTCACCGCACCACCTCAAACGCTTCGTCAGAGAACGAATCGCTTTATGGCGATTTCGAGACTCAGATGAAATCAAACCCTCAGAAAGTGAAGGCATGGTTTGAGAAGGCCACTGCCGTCAAGCAGATGAGCGACTCGCTGTTCAACTTTGCACAGCAGCTGAAGGAGGCTATTGTGAAAGAGGCTGACGGAGAAAAAGGCGACGTGCTTAATATAAAGAACAAAGAAAACCTCGAAGCTGCCAATCAGATAATGCTTTCGCCTGCTTCGGGCAAGGGCGAACAGCTCTTCAACGCCATCAACTCATTCCGTGAGCGCATCCTGAAGATGGTTACCGACGAGCGTCAGAAAGCAATCATAGCCAGCAATCTTACCACGACATTGCCCAAGAACGCGCGGACAATGGGTAAAAACTGGCAGGAATACATGTTCGAGGATATGCCTGTGGCAGCGGCTGTTACGCTTCTGACCAAGCTGCAGAGCGATGTCCGCTATGCAGAAGGCGAGGTGTTGCACACTCTTGTGGCCAATATCGACATGAAAGACATACGCGTCAACAAGCTAAGTGCTTTCGTGATACCCAATGCACAGACGATAGTGCGCGGCGACAAGTTCTCGGCTCAGATCGTTATGGCAGCGGTAGACACAACGCAGCAGCCACAGATATACATCGGCGGAAGGCAGATGAACCTGCGCAACAATACCTATGAGATTGTAACCGGACGCACCGGCGACTTTAATCTCACTGGTTATATCACAATGCGCAACGGCAGCGGCGATGTGATTCGCCGTGATTTCTCACAGAAGTACACCGTGGTTGACCCCAGCGCAACGGTTTCTGCCGACCTCATGAATGTGCTTTATGCAGGCTACAGCAATCCTATCAGCATAAGCATCCCGGGCGTTCCGCTCAACAAAGTATCGGCATCGATGAGCGGCGGTACGCTTCAGCCAGTGGGTCCGGGCAAGTATATAGCCCGTCCGACAGCCGTAGGAAAGGATGTAACGATAAATGTAATGTCGCTGCAGACAGGCAGCGCTAAGCCTGTAGGCCAGTTTACGTTCCATGTGCGCAAGCTTCCTGATCCTACACCATACATCGCCATCGGCGACAACCGTTTCCGTACGGGCGGCTTGGCCAAGGCTTCGCTCATGTCGGTAGGAGGCATCAAGGCCGCCATTGACGACGGACTGCTCGACATTCCGTTCAAGGTGCTGAGCTTTGAGACCGTGTTCTACGACAACATGGGTAACGCTGTGCCAATGGTTTCTAATGGCGATTCGTTCACGCAACGCCAGCGGGAGACCTTCCGCGGACTGTCGCGCAACAAGCGGTTCTATATCACCCGCATCACAGCCGTAGGTCCCGACGGAATTAAGCGCACGCTGCCGTCGACAATGGAAGTTATTGTGAAATAGTTCTCTTGCCCGAGGCCGGACAGCAGACCCGGGCTGAGATAAAAATAAAAACATAAGTATGACAAGATTCATGTTCTTTAAGAAGATAGCAAATGGCCACAAGACGGTGGCTGGCGGACCCACCTTGCGTGTGTGCGCAGTGCTGCTTTTGCTGGCAGCATGCATGGCAGAGGCGTCTGCACAGCCGGCGGCGCGCCGCAGACAACAGCAGCAGAAAAACGAGTCGAACGCACAGACGCTTACCACCCGTGCTCGCATCTCTTATCCGACGGCTGCCCGCATGTCTGAGGATGTGGTGTGGCGCCGTGACATTTACCGTGAGATCAATCTCGAGGAGGACGCCAATGCCGGCCTTTATTATCCGGTAGAGCCTGTAGGTTCGCAGATGAACCTGTTCACATACATCTTCAAGCTGATGATGCGTGGCGACATAAAGGCGTATGAGTACCGTCTGGACGGCAACGAGGTGTTCACCGACTCTGCCCGTGTAAAGCCCCTGGCCTTTCTCGACAACTATCACATATATTACGAACGCAACGGAGGCCGCGTGCGTCTGGACAACAGCGACATTCCGTCGCGCGAGGTTAAGTCTTTCTATGTAAAGGAGAGCGCATATTACGACCAGGCTTCTGCCACCTTCCATACAAAGGTCTTGGCGCTGTGTCCTATCATGTCGCGTGAGGACGACTTCGGCGACGGAGCGCAGAAGTATCCGCTTTTCTGGGTGAAATACGACGACCTGGCTCCTTATCTGAGCAAGCAGATAATAATGACGAGCAATCTCAACAATGCCGCCACGATGAGCATGGACGACTATTTTACGCGCAACATGTATAAGGGCAAGATATACAAGACCACGAACATGCTTGGCAAGACGCTCAGCCAGTATTGCCACACTGACTCTGCCATGATCAAGGAGCAGAAGCGCATTGAGGGCGAGCTTGCCGCCTTTGAGAAAAACATCTGGGGCGACCAGGCACGCAAGGACTCGCTCGACAGCATTGCCAAGGCCGAAGTGAAGGTGAAGGGCAAGAAGGTGAAGAAGAACCGCCGCTCGTCTACAACGGTGAAGAAGAGCCGTTCGTCGAGCAAGAGCTCTTCAGGCTCATCATCGGCAGCACGCGTTACGGTGCGCAGACAGAGACACTGATATAATACAAGATAACGACTGCCCCACGACGGGGCAGCCAAATTTATAAACACTTAAAATGAAAGCTTATGAAAAAGTTATTTACACTGATTGTTCTTGTAGCGGCAACCTATTTCGCCGTGCCGGCAAACGCACAGCTGAAGTTTGGTATCAAGGGTGGTCTTAACATCACAGACATGTCGCTCAGTAATGATGTATTCGAGACATCAAACCGCACCGGATTCTTCATCGGTCCGACTATCAAGTTCACACTCCCCATCGTAGGCCTTGGCATCGATGCTTCTGCGCTCTACGACCAGCGTGAAGGCGAGGTCAATGTTGAGGCAGACGACAACACTCTGGTGTCAACAAGACTGAAGCAGAAGTCAATCAATATTCCTATCAACCTCCGTTACGACATCGGCTTGGGAAGCCTTGCAGCCGTTTATCTCGCAGCCGGACCTCAGTTTGGATTCAACGTCGGCGACAAGAACCAGAGCTTGTATAAGGATGTGGCAGAATGGAGACTCAACACCTCTAACTTCAGTGTCAACGTGGGTGCCGGCGTAATGCTGTTAGGCCATCTGCAGGTTGGTGCCAACTATAACATCGTTTGCGGCAAGACAGGCGAGATAACCGTTCTCGACGGTGCCGAGAGCGTGTTGCGCGGCCGTTCAAACACATGGCAGATTTCTGCTGCCTACTATTTCTGATCCGGGCAAATTCTTTAAAAGCATAGAATAATTCCGTTGGAGACATTTCTGCGTAGGCATGAAATGTCTCCTTTTTTTGTTCCTTTTTATTCCGCCATTTATGGTTTTTGTGCAAACAAGCACTTTCATCTTTTGTGCATTTGGGCATAATTCTGTATTTTTGCACAACAGATGACTTACGCAGATATCATACTTCCGCTGCCGCTCGACAGCCTGTTCACCTACTCCGTGCCCGACAGTCTTGCCGGACGCGTGGGGCAGGGCATAAGGGTGCTCGTGCCGTTTGGCAAGAGCAAGACATACGTGGGGCTGGTGGTGAGGACACACAACAACAAGCCCGACTTCAATGTTAAGGACATATCTACCGTGATGGACGACGCTCCCGTGGTCAATGCCGTGCAGCTTGAGCTGTGGCGATGGATGGCCGACTACTATCTGTCGTCTGTTGGCGACGTGATGAACGCTGCCCTGCCGTCGGGACTCAAGAGCGAGGACGGATACACGGCAAAGACCGAGACCTATGTGTCGCTTGCGCCCGAATATCACAGCGAGCGCGCCATACGTGTGGCTCTCGACATGCTGAAGCGTGCTTCGGCCCAGCTTAAGGTGTTTGAGACATTCCTCACGCTCTCTCACTGGGACACCATAAGCGGCGACACATGTGCCGAACCCGTGGCCGAGGTGAGCCGCGACGAGCTTATGAACGAGACACACAGCACTTCGGCAGTGTTCAGAAATCTTGTCGTAAGAAAATTCCTGAACACCTACGAGCGCGAGATAGGCCGGCTGAACAATGCCGGAGAGCCGCATCCCGAGCTGATAAAGCCGCTCAACGAGGCTCAGCAGACGGCCTACAACAATATAGTCTTTAGCTTTCTGAAAAAAAACGTGGTGCTGCTCCACGGCGTAACGTCGAGCGGCAAGACCGAAATCTACATACATCTCATCCGCCAGGCCATCGAGCGCCGGCAGCAGGTGCTCTATCTGCTGCCTGAGATAGCGCTCACCGTGCAGATACGCCAGCGCCTTCAGCGCGTGTTCGGCAACCGCCTCGGCATATACCATTCAAAGTATTCCGACGCCGAGCGCGTGGAGATATGGAAGAAGCAGCTGTCTGCCGCGCCCTACGACGTTATACTCGGTGCGCGCTCGGCCGTTCTCCTGCCGTTCACCAATCTCGGCCTTGTCATCATCGACGAGGAGCACGAGACATCGTTCAAGCAGCAAGACCCCGCCCCGCGCTATCATGCCCGCAGCGTGACCATAATGCTTGCGCGCAAGTTTGGCGCAAAGGTGCTGCTCGGCTCTGCCACGCCTTCGCTCGAGAGCTGGAACAACGCCCATACGGGCAAGTTTGGCCTGGTGAGCCTTATGCAGCGTTATAACGACATACGCCTGCCCGAGATTGAGGTGGTGGACATTAAAGACCTGCAGCGCCGCAAGATGATGAGCGGTCCGTTCTCGCCCCGCCTTATGGCAGCCGTGCGCAAGGCCTTGGACAACGGCGAACAGGCCATACTGTTTCAGAACCGCCGCGGCTTCGCGCCGATGATAGAGTGCCGCGAGTGCGGATGGGTGCCACACTGCGACAAGTGCGACGTGTCGCTCACATACCATAAGAGCCTCGGACAGCTTACGTGCCACTATTGCGGCACGACATACACCGTGCCCGAGGTGTGCCCCTGCTGCGGAAGCCGCAACCTGCGTGGGCGCGGATATGGCACGGAGAAGGTGGAAGACTACGTGATGGAGCTGTTTCCCGACGCCCGCGTGGCACGCATGGACCTCGACACCACCCGCACGCGCAACGCCTATGAGAGGCTGATAAGCGACTTCTCGGCGCATAAGACCGACATTCTGATAGGTACGCAGATGGTGAGCAAGGGCCTCGACTTCGACAAGGTGAGCGTGGTAGGCATATTGAATGCCGACAGCATGCTCAACTATCCCGACTTCCGTGCCTACGAGCATGCCTTCATGATGATGGCGCAGGTGGCCGGACGCGCCGGGCGCAAGGGCAAGCAGGGCCTCGTGATACTGCAGACCAAGAGCCCGCAGCTGCCTGTCATAACGCAGGTGGTGCGCAACGACTGCGAAGGACTGTTTGCCGACCAACTCGAGGAGCGCCAGGCGTTCTGCTATCCGCCGTTCTGCCATCTGATATATGTCTTTCTGAAGCATCGCGACGACGCCGTGGTGGCCTCTGCATCCATGCGTCTCGGCGACATACTGCGAGGCTGGTTCGGCAGCCGTGTGCTCGGTCCCGACAAGCCTTCGGTGTCGAAGGTTAAGACGCTCAACATACGCAAGATTATGCTGAAGCTCGAAAACGGCATCGACCTTGCCAAGGTGCGCCTCTATCTGCGCAAGGCACAGGCCATGATGGGGCAGGACGCCAAGTATCGTTCTGTTCAGATTTACTTCGATGTCGACCCCCTTTAATCCCAATCAGGACATCAGACCGCACATTGTGTTGTCTGTTTTGTGTATTCCGGCTCTCTGCCGTCTTTCCGTTTTCTGTTGCCACGTTTCCGTCCGCTTTTCTTGACATGGCGTACTATGCCTGCTAAATAACAGACGGAAATATGCTCTGAATAAAGCAAAACAACAGGCAGAATAATGATGCCGGTTTAGGTTTAGCCACGTCATTCTTAACCGGCTGCAGAGCCTGCTGTTGCCCCTGGAAAAATGGTTGATTATATATGTATTTCCAATATGTGGTCTTTTGCCTTCCAAAAGGCCACATATTGCAACGTAAAAGGCCACCTTTTAGACGATAAAAGGCGGCCTTTTGCAAAAGTAAGATTATGATGCCCGTAACGCACTGATAATCAGCTGCATTACATCGCGTAGGAATTAAAAGTCGATGTCAAGTCCGATACCGAACACACGGTTAGTGCGTGTGAACGTGTCGGCACCGTAAAGCATGCTCTTTCCTGTCGACGGGTCAGGCGTGGTCAGCAGTGCCGTGGTCTTGTCTACGGCCACCTGTGCAGCCTCCGGGCCCAGCAGCTCGTTGGCCACGTTGCCGATAACCTTTCCGGCCAGTCCGGAGATGTTGTAGTAGTCGTTGGTCTCGCGCTTGTAGTCCTTGTAGAATGTCTGGAAGTATGCCAGGTTGAGCTTCATCTTCTCTGTCAGCTTAATGCCCACGCCCAGGCCCACAGAGCAAGAACTTACGTTGAAGCTGATGTCCTCCATGTAGCTGTCTGTGAAGTCATACTCCGTAAACTGCGCTCCGGCGCTCACCTGCACTCTCTTGTTGATGTCATACTCTGCACCGAAGAGATACTCGTTGGTGTTGCCTCCGAGCTTGTCCTGGTGGTTGTCAAACTGCTTTGCGTCAGTGTCAAAGTAGTGGTGCCATCCGGCAGAGATGCGCAACTGCTGCAGCGGCGACCACTGTGCGCCCAGCGTCAGCAGAGCCGGCGAGTCTTCAGCCACCTCTATTCCGTCGGTATAGCGGTTGAGCTGCTCCAGGTTCTTGGCGCTCTCGCTGTTGGCAGAGCGGTTCTTCAGGCGCATGCGCGTCTTGAATTCATACTTTGCTGCAAAGTTAAAGTCGCCCGTCTTATAGTCAACACCGATTATCGGCGCGATGCCCCATCCGGTCTGGTCGCAGTTAAGCGTTACGTCCTCTGTGGCAGAGCCGAGCGCACCCAGCATCACGGCCTTCACCTTATAGTCCTTTGCCAGCTGTGCATATTTGGCAGCGTTGGCCATGTCGCCTGCCTGCTGATACATGTTGGCCATCTCTGTGTATGTGCCCACAGCCACGGCAGCCTGTGCCGAAAGGTTCTTGAACGTCTCGGGCGCGCTTACCATCTCGCCGTTTATGTTGGCCTTGATGTTCTTCACGTAGCCGTAATAGTTAGAGTTGCCGTATAGCACACGTGCTCCCAAATACACCGACCAGTTGTCGTTCAGCTTGCGTGCCGCTCCGAGCGTAAAGCCGTAATAGTATTGGCGTCCGCGCATGTATGTGTCCATGTCATACTGCGACACCGTGGGCAGTCCCAGCGAGCCCAGTCCGAGTTCGTTTGTCAGCACGTCGAGGTTCTGCGACAGCAGCGGCAGCAGGGCTATGTTGCCCTCAAACGACGACAGGCCGTCGTCGAACACACACTTGCCGCCTCCGCCCGTGATGGCGAAGTTAAACTGGAAACTCCAGTTGTTCTTGTTGTATGCCGCCTGTATCGACGGTATGATTGGGGCGTTGGCCTCGCCCTTGAAAGTCTTTGTGGTGTTGCCGAAGTTTTTGGCTCCATAGGCAAACGGAGCGAACGTTGAGGTTATCTCACGCGTCTGGTGAGCGTTCTGGATGTTGAGCGACAGATGGAATCCGTTGTTCATAAACGCCACTCCGGCAGGGTTGCTGTACACACCGGCAATGCCAATCACGGCATCCTGAGCCGGATTTCGTAGGAAAGCAATGTTCTGATTGGTGTTAGTAAGAATACCGCCTGCGCTGGCCGTTGCGGCTGCTGACAGTGCAAGAGCTGCGCAGATTAATTTTGTTTTATTCATCTTTAATAACCTTAAATAAATTGGCTGCAAAGGTATTATTCTTGTTCTTTATTTCCTAAAATGCGGTCTTTTGTTTAATTTTTATTAACAAGATAGCGGCATGTTAATGCACAAATATATAGATGTGTGCAAGTTTTTGTGTCATACACGTGCATAAATAAAAGGTCGCCTGCGCTGCATCTACAACAGCGTTGGCGACCTTTTTCAGCTGTGCCGTCGGCCCTTATTGCTTTGCGGGCTGCGTGTTTTCGGTCTTGTTGTTTTTCTTTGCCAGTTCCGGATAGCTTGTGCGCGTGTGGTATATCGACTTCAGTCGCTCCGTCAGCACCTGCTTTGCCACGGCTATGTCGTGGAAGGTTATCGGGCAGTAGACAAAGTATCCCTCGCTCACCTGCTGGTCTATGAGCCTGTTCACCAGGTTGGATATGCTCTCCTCGGTGTATTCAGGCAGCGATCTCGATGCCGCCTCCACCGTGTCGGCCATCATCAGTATGGCCTGTTCGCGCGTGAACGGGTCGGGGCCGGGATATGTGAAGAGCGAGTCGTCCACGGGTTCGTCGGGGTGTTCGTTCTTGTACGATATGTAGAAATACTTTGTCTTGCTGCTTCCGTGGTGAGTGTTTATAAAGTCCTTGATTATGCTCGGCAGGTTAAACTTCTCAGCCATTTTCAGTCCTTCGGTTACGTGGCTTATCACGATCTGTGCCGCCTCTATGCGCGGCATCTTGTCGAGCGGGTTGGTGCCCACCTGGTTTTCGGTGAAGAAGGCCGGGTTCTTCATCTTTCCTATGTCGTGATACATGGCTCCTGTTCTCACGAGCTGCGCCTTAGCTCCGATCTTGTTGGCTATCTCGGCGGCAAGGTTGCTCACCATGACAGAGTGCTGGAATGTGCCCGGAGCCACCTCGCTAAGCTGGCGCAGCAGGTCCTTGCTGGTGTTTGACAGCTCAATGAGCGTAACGTTTGAGATGAACCCGAACGCCTTCTCGATGATGAGCATCATCGGGTAGGCAAAGAGCAGCAGCACGCCGTTCACGATAAAGTATTTATACATGCTGTGGTCCATCGACGTGATGTTGTTGTCCTGCATCAGCTGCAGCGCGAAATACATGGCGCTGCTGCCTATCGTCACGAGCACGGCCGTCTTGAACAGCTGCGCCCTCTGCGACAGTTCGCGCAGCGAATAGATGGCCACGAGGCCCGCCACAAGCTGCACTATGATGAACTCATACTGATATTTCACGGCGGCGGCACATATCAGAATCATCGTTACGTGCGATATGAAGGCCGTTCGCGAGTCCATGAACACGCGTATGAATATCGGTGCTATGGTGAACGGCAGCACGTAGACGTTCAGTATGCTGTGGCTCATCATCACCGACACGAGTATCGGGAACAGCGTTATCATCGTGTAGAGCATGGTGATGCTGCGCGGCTTTTCAAAGTAGTCCTTGCGGAACAGGCCGAGATACGTGGTGAACAGCATTATGAGCGTGGCCACGAAGAGTATCTGTCCGGCTATTGTCGACGGTATGGCACTCACCGTTGCGCTGCGCCTCTGCGTCTCCTTCTCAAACGAGTTGAGCACCCTGTACGTGTGGTCGTCTACAATTTCGCCGCGGTCTATTATCTTCTGTCCGCTGAGCACCATTCCGCTTGCCAGCGGTATCGTGCTGAGCAGGTCGGCCTTCTCGGTCTCGCTGCGCTCCTCGTCATAGTTGAGGTTAGGCTGTATATATTCGTTCAGGTTGCATTTCTGCAGTATCTGCCTCTGTTCGGCCAGCTTCTGGTCGGTGAACAGTTGTTCATAGGCCGTCATCGTCGAGTAGATGCACATTATTTCGGCGTTGGTGGCCTTCTTGCCGCTCACAATCCTTATGGTGCTTGTTGTGTCCTTGCTTATCTCTGAGTATTCGGGCGTGTCCATGATTCCTGCCTGATACAGGCGGTGAAGCCTGTCGGCAATGGTCGTAACATAGTTGTAGGGCAGTCCGGGTATGCCCTCCTTGTATTTGCTCAGAAACTTGCCGATCTGCTCCTTCTCTACAGCCGTGTTATAGTTGTAGTAAGGCTCAAAGGCCTTTATTATGCTGTCTTGCTCTCCCTTAATGGCCTCGTCGGTCTTGTAGATAGGAAAGTCGAACTTGGCTATCAGCGAACTGTACATCCACGGCTTGCCTATGTCGTATCTGAACTGCGGTCCGCTGTTGCGCGGAAGGAAGCCCACGATGATGATCACAGCCGTAACCACCAGCGACACTCGTGTCAGGATGTTTCTGAAATAATGTTTGTCAGTTTTGTTGAATTTGCCCATTTCTATTCGTATTAAATGCTTTACACTGCGAAAATAATAAAAAAATACGCCACTTTGCTAAAAAAGTTGTAATTTTGCACAAAATTTATCTTATCTTCATTAATAAATGGCAGAAAGAAAAGTAAGGGTGCGCTTTGCACCAAGTCCTACCGGGGCGTTGCATATAGGCGGCGTACGTACCGCATTGTATAATTATCTTTTCGCCCGTCAGCATGGCGGCGATTTCGTTTTCAGAATAGAAGATACAGACTCAAACCGTTTTGTTCCGGGCGCAGAGGAGTATATCATAGAGTCGTTCAGATGGCTTGGCATCAAGTTTGACGAGGGTGTCAGCTTCGGCGGCGAACATGGTCCTTACCGTCAGAGCGAGCGTCGTGCGATATACAGAAAATATGTCGACCAGCTGCTCGATGCCGGCAAGGCATACATTGCCTTCGACACGCCCGAGGAGCTTGAGGCAAAACGCCAGGAGATAAAGAACTTCCAGTATGATGCCCATACGCGAATGATGATGCGCAACTCGCTCACATTGCCGGCCGAAGAGGTTGAAAGACTGATAGCCGACGGCAACCAGTATGTGGTGCGCTTCAAGATTGAGCCGGGCGAGGACGTTCACGTTAACGACATGATACGCGGCGACGTTGTTATAAAGAGCGATATTCTTGACGACAAGGTTCTTTATAAGAGCGCCGACGAACTTCCTACATATCACCTTGCAAACATTGTTGACGACCACCTGATGGAGATCAGCCACGTTATCCGTGGCGAGGAGTGGCTGCCGAGCGCACCGCTGCACGTGCTTCTTTACAGAGCCTTCGGCTGGGAAGACACTATGCCGCGCTTTGCGCATCTGCCTCTGCTGCTCAAACCGGACGGAAAGGGCAAGCTGAGCAAGCGCGACGGCGACCGCCTGGGCTTCCCCGTGTTCCCGTTGGAGTGGCACGATCCTAAGACAGGCGAGGTGTCTAACGGCTTCCGCGAGCAGGGATATTTCCCCGAGGCTGTCATCAACTTCCTTGCACTGCTGGGCTGGAATCCGGGCACGGAGCAGGAGATGTTCACTCTCGACGAGCTTGTTGAGCAGTTCGACATAACGAAGTGCAGCAAGGCCGGAGCGCGTTTCGACTATCAGAAGGGCATCTGGTTCAATCACGAATACATCCTGCGCAAGAGCAATGAGGAAATTTCTAAGCTGTTTGCGCCTATCGTTGCAGGCAACGGCATCGACGAGTCAATGGAGCGCATAACCAAGGTCGTTTCTATGATGAAAGACCGTGTAAGCTTCGTCAAGGAGCTTTGGCCGCTCTGCTCGTTCTTCTTCATTCCTCCTACAGAGTATGACGAGAAGACCGTACGTAAGCGCTGGAAGGAAAATTCGGCTCAGGTTATGGGCGAGCTTGCCGAGGTGCTTGAGGGCATTGACGACTTCTCGCTCGAGAATCAGGAGCACATCGTCATGGCTTGGGTTGAGAGCAAGGGCTACAAGCTGGGCGACGTGATGAATGCTTTCCGTCTTACTCTTGTGGGCGAAGGCAAGGGTCCGGGCATGTTCGACATTTCTGCTTTCCTCGGCAAGGAAGAGACGCTGCGCCGTCTGCGCCGTGCAATCGAGGTGCTTAAATAGACCTAACAAACAAGCATAAGCCGTGTACGAAATTGTTATCAGCCTTTACACGCTGGGCGTGGCCGTGATGAGCCTGTTCAACGATAAGGTAAAGAAGATGTGGCGGGGCGAGCGCGAGGCCTTCAGAGTGCTAAGGAACAGCGTTGACCCCGGCTCACGCTATGTGTGGTTCCATGCGGCGTCGCTCGGAGAGTTTGAGCAGGGCCGCCCCATCATGGAGCGCCTGCGCCGCGAGCATCCCGAGCTTAAGATTCTTCTTACGTTCTTCTCGCCCTCAGGATATGAGGTCAGAAAGAACTATGAGGGAGCCGACATAATATGCTACCTGCCGCTCGACACGTATTTCAATGCGCGCAGATTCCTTAATCTGGTGCATCCCGAAGTGGCTTTCTTCATCAAGTATGAGTTCTGGTGGAACTATCTGCACATACTGAAGCGCCGCAATGTGCCTGTCTACAGCGTGAGCAGCATATTCAGGCCCAATCAGGTGTTCTTCCGCTGGTATGGCCGCACCTACAGCAATGTGCTTAAGTGCTTCACACGTTTCTTCGTTCAGAACGAGGTCAGCAGACAGCTGTTAGCCAAGCTCGGCATCACTGAGGTTGAGATTACGGGCGACACACGTTTCGACCGTGTGCTGCAGATAAAGAGCCAGGCCAAGAGTCTGCCTATAGTTGAGGCTTTCAGACAAGACTATAAAGTGTTTGTGGCCGGAAGCAGCTGGCCTCCCGATGAGGACATCTTCATCAAATATTTCAACGGCCGCGACGACTGGAAGCTGATTATTGCCCCGCACGTTATCGGCGAGGACCATCTTCAGCAGATATTGTCTAAGCTGAAGGGCAAGGCCGTGAGGTATACCGAGGCCACTCCTGAGAGCGTTGCCGATGCAAAGATTCTCATTATCGACTGTTTCGGTCTGCTCTCCAGCATTTATGGCTACGGCCATGTTTCGTATGTTGGCGGCGGTTTCGGTGTCGGCATACACAATGTGCTCGAGGCGGCGGTATGGAACATACCGGTGATATTCGGTCCTAACAACGAGCGTTTCCAGGAAGCGCAAGACCTGCTTGCATCGGGCGGCGGCCGTCAGATTGACGGTTATCAGCAGTTTGAGAGCCTGATGAACAGCTATATAGCCGACGACAGCCTCCGCAAGGCAGACGGCGACAAGGCTGCGCAATATGTAAGCAGCAAGGCCGGAGCAACGGGAAAGATACTCTCGGCAGTTAAATTCTGATTTTTTTGTTGGCTAATGAATATAAGGACACAGCGCGCCTGCCGTTCACACGGCGACGCGCTGTTGTCTTTTTGTGTTTTTCTTTGTATGTGATGTAAGGTCTTTTATATTTTCAGCCGCTGTCTTTCTGCTGCTTTGACCTGCACATTCTCCCGAGATATATGATGAAGTCAGGCGTGCAGAATCCGTTTTTCATCTTATAGGCCTTCTGTCAAACGAGTACATGTTTCTTCTGTATTCGCTTGGCGACATGCCAGTCTGCGACTTTACAAACTTTCCGAAGAATGATATGTTAGGAAAGTTCATCGTGTCCGAAATTTCCTTTATTGTCATGTTTGAGTATCTCAGCCTCTTTATTATCGCGTCAATGGTAAACTGATGAATCCAGCTCAGCGCAGTTCTTCCGCTGACCTTTTTCGACAGCGACGAAAGATATTTGGGCGTTATGCACAGTTTTTCGGCATACGCACTCACCGATCGCTCCATGCCTCCGTTTTCGGCCAGCAGCTCCATGAAGCGCCTGAACAGCAGGTCGCCCTGCCTTATCACCCCGTTGTATATAGTATTGTCTGTGCATGATGCTATAAGTTCGGCCAGTTCATAGAACGCAAACTGAAAGAGCGAGCGCATTATTTCCCTGTGAAACAGCCCGTCCATGCTTTCCAGCTTAAACTGCAACAGACTGTAGAATCTGTTCATCAGTATTTGTTTTTCGCTGTTGAGGCTTATCACTGGGTGATGAGATGCGTATAATACGATGTTCCAAAAGTTTTTGCTGAGGTCAAGACTTCTGAAAAGAGCCTTGCTCGAGAGTCCGAGAATCTTCAGGTCGATGTCGTCTGATGTATTTATGTCGGTTACGAGCGAGTTAGGCAGACATATCATTATATTGCCTTTTTCAAGTCTGTGGTAAGAGTCGTTGATGCAGCACTCAACTCTTCCTCTGGCACAATATATAACTATCAGCAACTCAAGCTTACAGGGGTTGTCCGTGGGGATGTTCTTTAGGCTTTCCATTACCACGATGTCTCCGTCGTAATAGTCGGTCTGGGCTTCGTTGATTATTGATTCGATGTCTACTTTAAGTTCGTTATCTGTCATAAGTTGCGTCAAAATTTGTTCTTCGGGTGCAAAGATAGGTATTAACTGAAACAGTGCAACTATCTAAAAGTAGATAATAGTGTTCCTAAATTCTTTGCAGTGTTCATATTCTCCACTTTTGGATTTTTTGTTTAGGAAATAAGAACACAAGAGTAAAAGCCTTTATCCGTAATTTTGCAAAAAAATTTTTGAACAAATACAAAGGAAATGAACAAAGCAAGTTATTTAGCAATCCTTGCGCTGTCGGTGGTGCTTCTTGCATCATGCTCCGGCAAGGAAAAGGCGAGAGAGGTGATGCCGGTTAAGGTGAAGACAGAGAAGGCAGAGCCGGTACCCGTAAGTGGAAGTCAGGAATTTTCGGGCACGGTAGAGGCCTCAGACGATGCCGCTCTAAGTTTTGCTTCGGGCGGAACCGTAACAAAGGTATATGTGTCTGTGGGCGATATGGTAAAGAAAGGTGCCCTCATAGCCGAGGTTGATCCTGTCAGCGTGCGCAATGCCTACAATGCAGCCAAGGCCGTGAGAGAGCAGGCTGAGGATGCCTTCAGGCGCATGAAGCAGCTGCACGACGAAGGAAGCCTCACCGAGATGCAGTGGATAGAAGTGCAGAGCAAGCTGCGCCAGGCTGTGTCAACCGAGAACATTGCCCGCAAGAGTCTGACTGACTGCCGTCTTTATGCCCCATACAGCGGATACGTGGCCGAGAAACTTGTCGAGGCAGGACAGAACGCCGCCCCCGGCATGCCCGTGATAAAGCTGGTAAGTATTAATAAGGTGAAGATAAAGATTGCCGTGCCCGAAGACGAGATGTCTGGCATAAAGGTTGGTCAGAGCGCCCTCGTGCGCGTGCCGGCACTGGAGAACATGAGCTGCAGCGGCCGCGTGGCCGAGAAGGGTGTGGCTGCCGACCCGCTGTCGCGCTCTTACGAGGTGAAGATAGAAGTGTCTAACTCTGGCCACAAGCTGCTGCCGGGCATGGTGTGCGAAGCCTATGTGGGCGACAATCTTTCAGCCACGGCCGTGGCCCTGCCTGCCAATGTGATACTGATAGACACCGACAACCGCACATTTGTGTGGACTGCCGTAGGCGGAAAGGCTCACAAGACTTATGTGGAGGTGGGCGAGAGCGTAGGCAGCCGCGTGGTGATTAACAGCGGAATAAGCGCCGGCGACAAGGTCATTGTCGGCGGACAGCAGAAGGTCAGCGAGGGAACTAAAATAGCAGAACTATGACAAAGAAGAAAAGAAACATCGTAGAGTGGGCCATGCACTATCGCCAGATAGTGATAATGGTGGCATGCTGTCTCGTGGCCTTCGGCGTCTACGGTCTGGCTGACATGAACAAGAACGAGTTTCCCGACTTCACGGTGCGCCAGGGTGTGGTTGTAGCCGTCTATCCGGGCGTGTCGGCACAGGACGTTGAGGAACAGCTCACAAAGCCGCTCGAAAACTACATATTCTCATATAAGGAGGTAAAGAAAGAGAAGACCAAGTCGTACAGCCGCAACGGCATGGCCATAATACAGATAGAGCTTAACGACGATGTGTCGGGCACCGACAAGGACAACTTCTGGAGCAAGTTCAAGCACGGCATCAACACGTTCAAGGCTCAGCTGCCTTCAGGTGTGCTTGCGCTCATGGTTCAGGACGACTTCGGCGACACGTCGGCCCTGCTCATAACCATGGAGAGCAAGGACAAGACCTACCGCGAGCTCAACGACTATATGGACGACCTGAAAGACAGGCTGCGCCGCATTGAGAGCATCGGCCGCATGAACGTATTGGGAATGCAGAAGGAGCAGATATCAATATATCTCGACAGCGACAAGATGTCCCACTACGGCATAGGCACCAACACCATTGCCGCCAGCCTCTTTGCCAAGGGCTTCGTTACCACTGCCGGCACGCAGAAGGGCAACGGCTACGACAGTCCGATACAGGTGGAGCGCTCGCTCAACGTGGTGGGCGATGTTGAGCAGCTCGTTGTCTACTCCGATCCGTCAGGCAACGTGGTACGTCTGAAGGACGTTGCCAAGATAAGGCGCGAGTATCCCCAGCCGTCGTCGTATGTAACCAACAACGGACAGAAGTGTCTTGTGCTGAGTGTGGAGATGAAGAAGGGCCGCAGCATAACGGCCATGGGAGCTGACATCGAAAAGGTGATGGACGAGTTTAAGTCGACATTGCCGTCAGACGTAACCATCTTCACCATAACGGACCAGACCAAAGTGGTAAACGACAGCGTCGTAAACTTCCTTCGTGAGCTTCTCATTGCCATAGCAGCCGTCGTAATAGTGATAATGCTGTTCTTGCCGATGCGCGTCGCTCTTGTGGCGGCGTCCACCATCCCTATCTCTATTTTCATCTCATTAGGTTTGTTCTATGCGTTCGGCATAGAGCTCAACACGGTTACGCTGGCTGCTCTTATTGTTACGCTTGGCATGATTGTCGACAACTCCATTGTGATAATCGACAGCTACATGGAGATGCTTGCCGAGGGCAAATCGCGCTGGACGGCATCTATCAGCAGTGCCACCCATTTCTTCAAGTCGATATTTTCGGCCACGCTTGCCATAAGCATCACGTTCTTCCCGTTTCTGCTTACTACGAAGGGAATGTATCACGACTTCCTGCTTTATTTCCCGTGGTCCATCACCATCGTGCTGCTCATATCGCTTCTGGTGGCAGAGCTTATAGTGCCGTTCCTGCAGTTCTACTTCATACGCAAGCCTGTTGGCACAGGGGGTAAGAAGAAGTTCTCGTTCCTCGACCTCGTTCAGCGCTATTACGACTGGCTCATAGGCCGCTGCTTTGCCCATCCTTACATCACCGTTTCTGTCGGCGTGGCAAGCATAGTGATTGGTTCAGTCATGGTGTCACAGCTGCCGCAGAAGATGATGCCTACGGCCGAGCGCAACCAGTTTGCCGTTGAGATTTACCTTCCCGACGGCACGTCGCTCAAGCGCACCGCTGCCGTTGCCGACAGTCTGGAGCATATTCTGCGCAAAGACAGCCGCGTGGTGTCGGTGGCATCGTTCAAGGGCACTTCGTCGCCGCGTTTTCATGCAGCCTATGCGCCGCAGTTTGGCGGATCTAACTATACACAGTTTATCGTCAATACGAAGAGTAACCACGATACTGAGACCCTGCTGAAAGACTACCGCATGAAGTATGCCACACACTTCCCCAACGCTTATGTGAGGTTTAAGCAGCTGTCTTATTCGCAGGATGCCAACCCTGTTGAGTTAAGGCTTACGGGCGACGACTGGCAGCAGCTTAAGTCGGTTGCTGACTCCGTAACGCGCCTGTGGCGTAACAATCCTTACCTTATGCTTGTGCGCAACGACGTCAATGAGCCTCTGCTGACCACCGACGTAGTGCTCGACGAGACCAAGGCCGGCCGCATGGGCGTAACCAACGCCATGGTTGAGGCCACGCTCGCCACGCGCTATAACAGCAGCGGCATAAGTCTCGGCACGATATGGGACGGCGACTATAACTACGGAGTATGCCTTAAAGGCACTAATGCCGACTCGTCTGCTATGAAGGACGTTGCCGACGAGCTTATACCCGTCAGCGGCGGACTCTCCGTGGTGCCCTTGCGTCAGATAGCCGATATTAAGCCTGTATGGGCTGACGGACAGATAGCCCACCGCAACGGCCTGCGCACCATCACCGTGATGGCAGATGTTGTCAACGATAAGAATGTAATGGAGCTGACCGCCGAACTGCAGAAAAACTTCGACACGTCGCGCCTTCCTTCTGGCGTTACGGCCGAGTGGGGCGGCGAGTATGCCGAGTCGCAGGAGTCGCTGCCGCAGATTTTGTCGGCTCTTGCCGTGGCTGTGGTCATCATCTTCTTCATTCTTGTATGGCACTTCCACCGCATCAACACCGCCGTCCTGCTGCTCGTGTCGCTTGCCATGACAATATTTGGTACGAGCTTGGGTGTTGTTATTTCAGGCGTAACGTTCAGTCTTACGTGCTTCCTCGGCATAATCAGCCTGATGGGTATATTGGTGCGCAACGCCATAATAATGTATGACTATGCCGAAGAGCTGCGCGAAAAGGAGAAACTGACTGCCCACGAGGCCATCTTCCTTTCGGCCAAGCGTCGCATGCGTCCCATCTTCCTTACCTCGGCGGCTGCCTCAATGGGTGTCATCCCGATGATTCTCGGCGGCAGCGGTCTGTGGATGCCCATGGGTTCTGTTATATGTTACGGCACGCTGGTTACGATGTTGCTCATACTCACCGTGCTGCCCGTGGCCTACTGGCTGATGATGAGCGGATCGACAAAACGTCGTGAGGCAGGACTGAAACTTGAAAATGAATGATAAAAGTAAAAATAAGAAAGCGTTATGAACAATAATATAAAACTAATCGGGCGCGCCCTCTGCGGTCTGCTTGCCGTTCTTAGTCCGGCAGCTGTGCAGGCTCAGACGGGCCTCACGCCCGAGATGTGCCGCAGCATGGCCGTGAGCCATAATGCCAAGATGGTCAACGCCAAGAATGCAGTGGCTGAGGCAGAGCAGACAAAGAAAGAGGCCTTCACCAACTATTTTCCCATTGTCAGTGCCACCGGCATGGGCTTCAATGCCGACAAGGGCATGGCCAAGATGCAGCTTCAGCCCGACATGGCCATGGAGATGTGCAAAAACGGACTCATGGGAGGCGTTACTGCCGTTCAGCCCCTGTTTGCCGGCGGACAGATTGTCAACGGCAACAAGCTTGCCGGATTGGGCGTTGACGTGAGCAAGCTGCAGCTCGAAAAGTCGGAAAACGACGTGGAACTTACAGCCGAACAGTATTTCTGGCAGCTCGTGGCTCTTAACGAAAAACTCAACACGCTGCACGTGGCCGACACCATGCTCACGCGCATTTATCGTGATGTGAGCAACTCGGTCAACGCCGGCGTGGCGCTGAAGAACGACATGCTGCAGGTGCAGCTCGAGAAGAACGACAACATGAGCAACCGCGTAAGCCTTGAGGGCAACATCGCTGTGGCAAGAATGCTGCTCGCACAATATCTCGGACTCGAGGACAGCAGCTTTGTGCTCGTGTCAGACATCAGGGTGGGCGAGATGCCCGAGTCGCCCGCCTCGCTGAAGAGCGACCACCGGTCGGCATTGCAGCTTACACCCGAATACCGCCTGCTCGAAAAGAACGTTGAGGCCACGCGGCTGAAGCAGAAACTCGACGTGGGCAAGAACATGCCTACGGTGAGCGTAGGCGCCGGATATATGTATCACGACCTGCTCGACTGCAGCCGCTCGTTCGGCGTAGTGTTTGCCACGGTCAACGTGCCGCTGTCGGCATGGTGGGGCGGAAGCCACGCCATAAAGCGCCGCAAGATGGAGGTTGCCGACGCGCAGACCGAGCTTACGGACAAGTCGCAGCTGCTCGTCATCGGCATGCAGAAGGCATGGAACGACCTCAACACGGCCTACACCCAGCTGGGCATAGCCTGCAAGTCGATAGAGCAGGCTGCCGAAAACCTGAGGCTCAACAACAGCTACTATCGCGCCGGAACCGCCACCATGACCGACCTGCTGAAGGCTCAGACGCAATACACGCAGAGCCGCGACCGCTTCGTTGAAACTTATTGCAATTATAAGATACTGACTCTTCAATATCTTCAGTTAACAGGTAGATAGTATTGTTTTGAGTTGCGCCCGGAGAGAAATCTTCGGGCGTGTTTTTTTGTCTGTCTGTTGTGCATGTTTTACCGAAAATATTACCATTATCCCGTTTTTCGTGTTGCTGCCGTGCCGTAAGTACGGCGAAAGATGTAACTTTGCAGCCATACTTAAAACAATGAAAACAATGTGGTTTGTTCTTTTCTTCGTGCTGCCGTTCGTCGGCCTTGCCTATGTTCTGTGGCATGTGTGGTGCCTCCTGCCGCTGTCGGCGGGCTGGCGCTGGGCCGTGGTGGGCGTTGGTCTGGCGGCATTTCTCACCCTGTTTCTTAACTTTTCGCGTGCCATCGACGGCCTTCCCCTCAATCTGGCTTCGGCATGTTACGAGGTGGGCAACTCCTCCATATTCATCCTTCTTTATCTCGTCATCGCCTTTCTGCTGCTCGACCTCGGGCGGCTTTTGCACATAGTGCCGCGCTCATGGCTCTATTCCAACTGCATAGTGTCCACGGTGCTGTTTGCCGTCGTAGCGCTTGTGTTCATTGCCGGCAACATTCACTATAACAACAAGGTGCGCCATACCATACAACTCACCACCGACAAGCATCTCGGACGCCCCGTTAAGGTGGTCATGATGAGCGACCTTCATCTCGGTTATCACAACCGCCGCAAGGAGCTGGCGCGCAGGGTGGACATGATTAACGCCGAGCATGCCGACCTTATCCTTATTGCCGGCGACATGATAGACATCAGCATGCGTCCGCTCATCGAGGAGAACATGGCGTCAGAGCTGCGCCGTCTCAACGCTCCTGTGTATGCCTGTCTTGGCAATCATGAGTATTACAGCGGCGAGCCGCAGGCGCAGAAGTTCTTTGCCGACGCCGGCATAACGCTGCTGCGCGACAGCATGGCCAACGTAGGGCAGCTGTGCATCATTGGCCGCGACGACCGCACCAACCCGCGCCGCCGCAGCGTGGCGGAGCTTATGCGCCGTGCCGACAAGAGCAGATACACCATTCTGCTCGACCATCAGCCCTATCATCTCGACCGCTCCGAGCGTGCCGGCGTTGACTTTCAGCTTAGCGGCCACACCCATCGCGGGCAGCTATGGCCCATATCGTGGATAACCGACCGCATCTACGAGTGCTCTTACGGTCCGTGGCAGCGCGGCAACACGCAATATTATGTAAGTTCGGGCCTTGGCATCTGGGGCGGCAAGTTCCGCATAGGCACCTGTTCAGAGTATGTTGTGGCTACGATAACGGAGCGCAAATAGCCGTCGTCAGAAAAAGTTTCTGAAAATCGTAACATTTTATATGATTTTTCCTTTCAGATTAAACATTTGGACTTTAAAATAGACATATTCATTAAGGAATATTACCGATTTACTTTCGAACTGTTAGTGGCCGAGTTACGCATCGTAACTCGGCCACTTTTGCATAAAAAGTGGCCTACTTTTCAAGCCTAACTCATAGCCTTTTTTCGTGGATTCTGATGGAATAGGAGAGACGGACCATGATATTAAGAGTAAAGGAACGGGGTTAGATACTTTATAAGGTGAATGGCAACAAGGCAAATGACTTGTTGTTTTTTTAAAAGGGTATATATTATTGGAAGTTATCGGATCACAGATTAGCTTCGCTGACTTTCAGTTCTAATATTTAATTCCGGCAGATTTTTCGCTGCGTTCAACAACTCGTGCAAATTAGCCGGCACATTAGTCTTGTTGGTATTTATGGAAGTAATAAGGCAACAAAGCTAATGTTCTGTCAGATTTGTAATCTGACAGCGATGAATATAAGAACTGAAAGTCAGCGAAGCTAATTTGCGATCCGCAACTCCTATCTTTTTATTGACTAATAGGAAACTTAACGGAAAAATTCATTCGCTTAAACCGCGAAACAAGTGATTATCAGCCGGTTGTCGGGATAATGTCAGTAAAATGTCAGTTGTTTTATAGCTGAATTTTTTTGTCAAACTTTATTTTTGCAAAATTAAAAACAGCTATTAGTTATGAGAAAATTGAAATTTATTTTTCTGCTGCTTTGCGGTTTAATGTGTACAATATCTACATTGGCCCAACATACCATAAAGGGTATTGTGAAAGATTCTAAGGAACAATTTATAATTGGAGCTTCAGTAGTAGTAAAATCCAAAACAGATTCTCTTTATTATAAAGGATGCACCACTGACGGAGAAGGACAATTTGCTATAGAAGGACTTGCGTCAGGAGACTATATTCTTGAAATTTCATTTTTGGGATATTTAAATCATCATCAGAATCTGAAATTGAACAAGACTATGGATTTGGGAATAATTCATCTGCAAGAAAAGTCTTTAAACATTGACGAAGTTGTTGTAACAGCCAGCATGGTAAAAAGGTTCGCCGATAGGAAAGAATATAAATTGACTAATGCTGAAAAAAAGCAATACAGCAGTGCTTTGTCTGCTTTGGAATTTCTGCCTAAGATTCAGGTCCTTGATCAAAGTGTTTCGTCTGTAGACGGTAAGGCTGTAAAGATTCTGATTAACGGTGTCCCGTCAACTCCGGCAGACCTGTCTGTCATATCTCCAGAAAATATTTTAAAAATCGACTATTACACACAGCCTCCAATACAATACTCTAATATGGGATTAGGTTCGGTAATAAATGTAGTAACCAAAGAAAAACAAACAGGAGGCTCTGTTGGTATAAACACTCAGAATGCTGTTACAACAGGTTTCGGCAACAATGTTGTTAATTTTAAGTATAATTGGGGCAATTCACAGATTGGCGTGACTTACAATATCAATTACAGAAACTACAACAAGAGAATCTTGGATGAGAATATGACATATTCGGTTGGAGGGATAAATTATGAAAAAGTAAAAAGCGGTCATAATAGTCCGTATGCCTATGAACAGCAGATGGCTGAAATCAGTTTCAACAATTCAAAAACAGACAACTATCTGTTCAGTGCAAAACTGTCTTTCAATTCATTAAACCGTAGACGTTCGTCAAAACAAGACATAATATCGAGAGTCAATGGAATGGAGTCTGACAAAATAGGTGAAAGCTCAGACAAGGATAAGTATATCAGTCCGGTTTTGGATATGTATTTCAGCAAGCAATTCGGCTCAAGGCATGAATTTATAATGAATATTGTCGGCACATACTATAAATCTGACTATGATTATGAGTACAAGGAAATGATGGATGAAAAAAAGGATTTTGAAACAGCAACAGTGATAAACACTGACAAATATTCTGTTATCGGAGAGGTATTGTATAACTATAAAATGAAAAAGGCTAATTTATATGTTGGAACAAGGTATATGTATAACAACAGCACTCAGAACAATTTGCCTTCGAATAATAAAATAACAACCAAAGAACTCTATTCTTATTTGGGAATAACCGGGATGCTGGGCGAGAAATTCAATTACAGCATAAGTGCTGGCGTGAACAACAATATTTTTACAACAATTGAAAACGAGACGTACAACTTCACTTATTTTCATCCTCAGTTAAGACTGGGATATTTTATTGATCGGAGTTCGGAGCTGATGTTCAATTATGAAGTTAATACAGAAAATCCGTCAGTATCTTCATTGACTTATAATCCGTATTATAAGGATCCGAATTATATATTCACAGGAAATCCAAATTTGTCACCAAACTGCAATCATGAGTTCTCGTTGTCCTATTTCAAAGGTTTCAAGAAGTTTGTTATTAATGCAATGGTGGAATATTCATATTCCAAAGATGCCATTGCACCTGTGTTCCAATCTGATGACACAAACATAATTGAGACATACAGCAATCTGGACAACGCACAGAACATGAAAGCCAGCTTATTTCTACAGTGGTATCCATTCTCAGATAATATTCTTAGGTTGAGACTATACTCAGAAGTGTTCCATCAGAAAAATAAACTTGGAGACTCGAAATGGAATCATACAGGCTATTCAATAATTCCTTCAATATATCTTGCATATAATAAATGGGGACTTCAGGTGTTTTATCAGACTCAGAAAAAATCTCTTATAGGACAGACCACGAAAAATATACCAAGTATGGCATCGGTAGAATTGTCTTATAAACCGATTAAAAATTTGACAGTCACGGGTGGCATAAGATATCCTTTCTATGATTCATGGAAACAGGTTACGTCTGTATCAGGAACATCACTTCTGCAACGTACAGAGAGTGAAAGAATCGTAAACAATGCCAATATGGTATATGTAAATCTTGTTTACAATATCTCATTTGGCAAGTCTAAATCCGGAGCAAAATTGAAAATACAGAATAAGGATAAGGATTCTGGTATTCTGAATAGGGAGTGATTATTTTATGAACTGACGAAAAGTGAACTTTGTGATGTTTGTTATTTCAAAACATCAGCGGATCACAGATCCTGATATTTAATTCCGGCAGATTACAAATCTGCCGGCACATTAGTCTTGTTGGTATTTATGCTTCTAATGAAGCAACTAAGCTAATGTTCTGTCAGATTTGCACGAGTTGTTGAGCGCAGCGAAAAATCTGACAGCGATGAATATAAGGATCTGCGATCCGCAGCTTGTCAACAAAAAAGGTTTTAGTCTTGTTGTTTTGTTCGATATACCTTTCGGTTGTAGCTTCTTACAGCTTGCTCATAAACTTCTCGCGGTCAACGATGAAGCGCAGGTGAGTGCCTTCGCCTATCACGACGTCGCCCTGCATGGCTTTGACGGTGAAATACAGCTTGCGGCCGTCTACCTTTGTCAGCGTGGCTTCAGCCTTGACCTCAACTCCTAATGGCGTAGGCTTCAGGTGTGATGACTCTATGTGTCCGCCTACGGTGGTGCTTCCTTCGGGCAGTTCGGGGGCAACGGCCGACATTGCGGCGTTCTCCATCAGCGCCATCATGGCCGGCGTAGCCAACACGGGCATGTCGCCCGAACCCATGGCCTTGGCGGTGAGAGCTTCGGTCACCGTCAGGCTGCTTGTGTGTGTAAGTCCTATTTCCAGCATAATATTTATAGATGATTTTATTTTTAATGTTCAAAAATACATAATCTTTACTTTACGTGCAAGCTATTAAGTGCCGATTTTTTGTTTTGCAATATAAAATAAACTAACTTTGCATCGTGAACATAAAAAAGATAATAACATTATGGCATTAATAAAATCAATAAAAGGTCTGACACCCAAATGGGGCAAGGACTGCTATTTCAGCGAGAACGCCACTGTTGTTGGCGAGGTTAACATGGGCGACGAATGCTCAATATGGTTTAACGCCGTTGTGCGCGGCGACGTGGCTCCCGTAACCATAGGCAACCGTGTAAACGTGCAGGACGGTGCCTGCGTGCATGTTACCAACACCACCGGTCCGGTTGTCATTGAAGACGACGTGAGCATAGGCCACAACGCCACCGTGCATGCCTGCACGATACGCCGCGGAGCGCTGATAGGCATGGGCGCAACGGTGCTCGACAATGCTGAAGTGGGCGAGGGCGCAATAGTAGCTGCCGGCGCACTGGTGCTGCAGGGCACAAAGATTGGTCAGCACGAGATATGGGGCGGAGTGCCTGCCAAGTTTATCAAGAAGACACGTCCCGACCAGGCAGAGAGCTTTGCCAAGCATTATGTTGAATACTCTAAGTGGTATCTTGAGGAAGAATAATTAAGTTGTGGCCGACGGCAGACAGCCGTGTGCCGGACGATGCTCTTTCGGCATAGAGTAAGCGCGGCATGCCGGTAAGGTCATTATTGCTATAACGCACAAAAAAAGTGACGCCCCGCAGGAATCATTCCTGCGGGGCGTCGTTGTCTTATAGGGGTCTTTAAATCTAGGAATTAATAGTCTGTGTTCTGAGGATCAAAGTTTGTCCATCCGTCGAGCCATGTGTCGCCTGCAGCGAAAGCTCCGATGTAAGAAACCTGGTCGAAACCGCTCAGCAGCGAGTTTGTGAATGCTGCAGCGCTGAGCAGCGGGCTGCCTGATGTCGGGATATATCCTGTTGTGTCGAACCAGCCTGTAGCAGCCTCATAGAACTTGTTGCCGCTCTGAGCCTTGAAGAATGTGCTTGAGAATGAAGGCTGAGATTCGTCAACCTGTTTTGTCTCGTAGTTGTAGAGACCGTCTACATAAATCTTGTTGAAGTCAGTACCAACGGCGTTGACATTAGCCAGCCAGATGTTCTCGAGCTTCAGGTTGCCTGCTGTTGCTGCGCCCTGTGTGTCGCCCTTCTCGTTGTCGATGATGATACCGATAGGCCAGCCTATTGCAACAGAGTTGAAGCAGTTGAGGTGAGTGTCGCGGCGTATGTGCATTGCAGCCTGGAATTTGCCGAGGCTTGAGCCGTTGTTGGGATAGTAGTTGCCGCCGTTGATGTAAGAAGCGTCGTTTACGAACGAAGCGTCTGTAGCCATCGGGCCTACGAGTGTCATGTTAGAGAATACGGCAGATGTGTGAGGCTCGCTGTTAGAACCGTCGGCGTTGTTGTCGCTCTCGAAGCTGTTGCTCTGTGATACGTCGGCAATCTTAGAGTCGCGTACTGACAGACCGAACTGAACTTTTCCGCTGAATCCGTTGTCTGTGTCGAAGTCGTCGTCCCAGCCTTTGTATGCTACAAGATATTTGCAGTTTACTGTTCCGCCGAACCATTCATAAGAGTCGTCGTTAGTATATGACACCTGTACGTGGTCGATCTTTGTGCCGCTTCCTACAGAACCGAGTGTAAGACCGTTGATCTCCTGGTCGGTCTGGAAAGGATAGCCTGCAAACTCGATGCGCACGTAGCTCAGCACGCCAGAGTTGTCAGCGTCGTCGTTACCTCCGTGCTTGGTGCGCGGACCACCCTCAATCTGCATTTCGCTCTTGTTGTTCTTAGCCTTACCGCAGAGGATGATGCCACCCCAGTCGCCCGGACGGCGGTTGCCTTTAGCCTCTTCTGATGTAAACACGATAGGTTCTGTTGCTGTTCCCTGTGCGATGAGCTTTCCGCCGCGCTCAGCTATGAGCGAAGCCTTTGTCTGCTTGTCGCCCTTGATTACGGTTCCCGGCTCTATTGTAAGCTCGGCTCCGTCGGCTATGTAAACCCATCCTTTCAGGATATATGTGCCTTTCTTGATAGTCTGCTTTCCTGTGAAAACAAACTCCTGGTCACCGTTTCCGATCTGTGTACCGTTGTCGTTTACGTTGGCGTCGCCGTCTGCCGTGAACAGCAGGTGGTCGCAGGCCTTGATACCGCCGTTGGTGGTCCAGTTGACACCGCTCTGTGTAGTGCCTGAATTGTCGTCGTCGCTGCAAGAGCTCATTGTGAGCGCCATTGCCATGATGCCTAAGCATCCGTAAAGTTTAAACTTGTCCATTTTCATCTTTTTGTTAAACATCTTATAGTGAATAATTTTTTTATTTTTCTTTTATGGGAGTAATATGACTGATGGGAGTGATGGGGCGGATGTTCCGCCTTGTCCCTTTATCAGAACTTATATACGGCGCTTACTCCTATGTTGCGGCCGGGCTTGTATACTCTTGTTATCTGCTCTACCTCGCGGCTTGTTCCGTTTGAGTAGTGAACGTCGGCAAACTGCTTGTAGTAGACTTTCTGTGCCAGCAGGTCGCGTATGCTTAGCTTCACTTCCCAGTGCTTGCCGAATTTCTTCGATGCCGAGAGGTCTATCACGTCGCGTGGCATCTCGTAGCTGTCGGGCACTCTCAGAGTCTCGTTGCCGCTTGTTGTTCCTTCGCTGCGTCCTACTCCGATTATTCGTTTGCCTATGCGGTTGTAGAGCAGTGCTATGTCGAGCTGCATCTTGTCGTTCTTGTAGAATATTCCGGTGTTCACGAGGTAAGGCGACTGGCCCTGCATGGGGCGGTTCTCCTCCTTTGAGCCTTCTTCAAACTTCACGCGGCTCTTAATCAGCGCTCCGTTGAACGACCAGCTGAAGCCGGGCAGGCCTATGAACGAGAGGTCTTTGCGTATGTCGAGCTCTATACCGTAGTTGTTGGCGCGCTTAGCGTTCATGTAAGAATACACAAGACTTGTTCCGCCCGTAACGGTGTAGGTCCACTCGATAGGTGAGTCGAAGTATTTGTAGAATGCCGCTATTGAGATAAGCTCGCCCTTAGAGGGATAGAACTCGTAGCGGAAGTCGACGTTCTGTATGTAGCATGGCTTCAGGTCGGTGTTACCCTGCACGTCTGATGCTAGGTCGAAGTCGTAGAACACTGAGGGCGACACCTCGCGGAACTCAGGACGGTTGACCGTCTTGCCGTATGACAGGCGCAGCTGGTGCTTGTCGTTAATCTTGTAGGTGGTGTTCACCGAGGGGAACAGGTCGCTGTATTCATAGTTGTGGCTGAAGGGGCTCTCGGCGTTGTCGCGTGTGTTTGTTATCAGCTCCATGTGGTCATATTCGTAGCGCAGTCCGGCGTATATGTTCAGCTTGCCGAGCGGAATGTTGGCTGCGAAATATCCGGCTCCGAGATAGTTGTTGCCCTTATAGTTGTTGCGCATGTGCTGTTCCTCGAGCAGATACAGGCGGTCGGCACCGAAGTAGCTCTCGTCGCTGAGCATCTCCGACAGGTCGTTCTGGCGGAATCCGTCGGGCAGCGTGTTGCTGGCAGCGTTCCAGTTGTAGATAAAGTCGCGGGTGGTGTACTTACGTGTGCGGTATTCGCCGTAGGCTCCAAACTTGAGCGACGGTGTGAATGAGCCGAACTTGAATTCGTGCTTGTCGTTCACTGCTGCCGATACGATGTGCTCGTCGAGCTTTGTCCATTCGCGCGATATGTCGTTGGGGCTTGTCAGCTGCATCACTCCCGGTTCCAGTGCGTCGTTGATGAGATAGCGGCGGCGGTCGGGCACGTTGCGGTTGGCGTAAGAGTAGCTTGCGCTCCAGTCGAGCTCATCCAGCGCAAAGGTGTGCTTTCCGGTTATCTGTCCGTTGTATGTGGTGCGGCTGCGGTAGTAATATTCAGCTGAGTTCTCGTTGTCCGACTGTGCGCTCAGTCCCTCGCGCCATGTGTAGCGGTCGTTGCCAATCTGGTTGAAGATGTTCTTCAGCTGATACTTGCTGTTGCCGTCGGCAGAAAGTAGGGTGAAGTTGAGCATCGCTCCCAGTCGCACGTTGTGGTTATACTGGTCGTCTACAGAGTAGCGCAGATAGTTCGACTGGTCTTTGTCGGCATCATACACGCCGTAGAGGTTGTTCTGCATGTCTTCATACTTGCGGTATTCGTTGCTGTAGTTGAAGGCAGCAATCATTCCGAGCTGGCGGTCGCCCAGTTTCCAGCGGCGTCCCAGCGAGCCCGACAGTTTCAGGTCGCCCAGCGGACTCATCGTCCTTACGCGCCAGTCGTTGTTAAGACCATTGTTCAGCAGGTCGACACCGTTGCCGGCAATGCTGTTCATCGTGGCGTTTATGCCGCCGTTGAGTCCGCGCATGCCGCTGTCGAAACCGAGGAAGTCGGTGCCCGAGCCCTTGGCATACTTGAAGTCGGAGAATGAAGAAATGTCGTTCCAGTTGCCGCCTACAGACAGCTCGGCTGTGTTTTCCGCCGGAATGTCCTTCGTCGTTATGGTGATGAATCCGCCGGTGTAGTCAGCCGGATATTCGGGCGACGGCGTCTTCACAATCTGCATGTTGTCTATCTGTGAACTTGGAATAAGGTCGAACGAGAAAGCCCTTGAGTCGGCTTCCGAGCTAGGCACGGCTCCGCCGTTGATCCAAACGTTGTTGTAGCGCTGAGAGAGTCCGCGCACCATGACAAACTTGTCGTCGATGAGGCTCACGCCCGGCACTCGGCGTATCACCTCTCCTGCGTTAGTGTCCTGTGTCTTTGTTATTTCCTGTGCCGATACGTTGCTCACTATGACGGGACTGCTCTTGGTCATCTGTATTACCGCGATCTCCGTATTCTTCCTAGCCACGCCGGTAACCGTAACCTCCTTCAGCGTCTGTTCGTCGGGTGTGAGCTTTATCTCTAACACCTGTGGCTGAGCTTCAGCCCGAATCCCGTCAATTTTTTTAGTCTTGTAAGAGATGTATTTTATGGTTAAAGTATAATTTGCGTTTTCGTCGAGTCCGCTGAACGTGAACAGTCCGTCGATGTCTGTTGCAGCCGCTTTGGCCGTTCCTTCAATCTGCACGGTTGCTCCGATGAGCGCCTCGCCTGTCGTACTGTCTGTAACTTTTCCCTTAATGTCTGCCGCGTATGCTCTGAATGCTGTCAGGATGAATATCAGCGCCACGGCTAATCTTAACCTTTTAATCATACTTTGAAATGCTTTCTATCGTTTACGGCTGCAAAGTTATATGCGGCATGTTGCAATAAGGTTAACGCCATGTTATGAAAGACTGACAAACGTGTTGCAATGGCGTAACGTTTATTTTCATTGTATGACAGCTTCTACGCGGGCATAAATCATTGACGCAGGAATGAAATAAAAACGCCCTGCCGCCGTTCTTATAATATATATGATAACACTACTGCTGGCGGTCGCACTGACGGCCGCGCCATACGACAGCACCTCGGTTGCCGCAGACGACACGATAGCGGCTAAAGACAGACTTAAGGCCGAGGCTTACCGGGCTAAGCGCGAGATAGACAAGATACTCGACATGCGCGACAGCCGGGCGCGGAGCCGTGTAGACACAAGCTATATTGAGCGCACGCCGCAGCGGCTGCGCTTCAGGCTCACGCTCAACGCCTCGGGCTCTGACATACGCACGCGGGGCGTCAACGCCGACGGCAACTTCAATACGGAGATGAAGGCGCAGAACAAATACACCGTAAGTCTCAGCGCCGCTTACCGCGGACTGTCGCTCAGCGTGGCCATGAACCCGGCACATCTTGCAGGCGAGAAGAAAGACTATGAGCTGAACATGAACGCCTACGGCAACAAGTTGGGCGCCGACGTGATATTCCATTCGGCAAAGACTTTCGAGGGCAATGTCCACACTCAGCGCGGCGACATCAGCATACCGGCCGGACTGATAAGCCAGAACATGCTGACGCTCAACGCCTATTATGCCTTCAACGGCCGCCGCTTCTCTTATCCTGCCGTGTTCAGCCAGTCGTGGATGCAGAAGCGCAGCTGCGGAAGCCTCATGCTCGGCGCCTCGTTCATGGGCGGAGTGCTCAAGGCACGCCACGACGACGTTATAGGCAACCCTGAGTCGAGGCTAAGCATACTCTGCGTCGGCTTAGGCGCGGGCTACGGCTACAACCTTGTGCTGCGTCACGGCTGGCTCATACATCTGTCGGCGCTGCCCGAACTTGTGGTCTACAGCCGAAGCAGGCTGACAACAGGCGACAGCCGTACCAGGATGCCCTACAGGTTTCCCAACATAATAGCCGTGGGGCGCATTGCCGTGATCAGGCATTTCGGCCGCTATTTCGCCGGGTTTACCTCTGTCGTAAACACCTCGCAGCTTGGCGACCGCGATGAGCTGCTGCTGAACATCACAAAGTGGCGCGCACGCATCTTTATAGGCATAAAGATCTGAGGCGTGCCGGCAGGATGTGAATAACTCTATACAGACGCTTTCGGCTTTTGGTATGCGTCGGCCGATGAATCTCGTATATTTTTTTGAACAGAAACTCGTCACTCGTCACATTTGCGTGTAAGACGTTGATAGTCAGTCTTTTGTCGTGTGACGAGTTGAAAATCCAACTCGTCACATAAGCGTCGCAAACCTGATGCGTGATGAGTTGAAACGACAACTCGTCACGCTACAATACGTTGATTATCAGAAGGTTAAACCATTATGTGACGAGTGATGAGTTTTTAGGAAAAATATTTTTTCGTACAGATTTGTTATATTTACTGATTTAGGTTGACCGGCTCTCCGCCTGCTCCTGACAGAGGTTGACTCAGCCCATGCAGGCAAAAGCTATCCTTTTGTGTCGTAAAAGACCACATTTTGTAGTCTGAAAGCATACCTTTCGCAAGACAAAAGACCGCGTTTTGCCAGACAAGGTTTTCGTCAGATTTTTCTTGACATAGCCCGTTATGCCTGCGAAAAATCTGACTAAAATCCGCTAAGCAAAAATACAGAGCAAACCCTTATGCCCGATTTGGGATAAAAACACCGGAGGGACATGCGTCATGGCGCATGCCCCTCCGTCAAACTGAATCATAAAAAACATGTATTAAGCCGTATGCGGCCGATGCCGCATTGGGGGTTAATCTTCACCCCAGATGCTCTTGTGCTCAGGCGCGAGCATAGGGTTGTCGCTGACTTCGTCGTTCCATCCGAGATCTGTATCTGATGTCGGAGGGATATTAGAGGCCTGCATCAGGTTGCCTTCAAACTTTACTTCTACTATTTTACATTCCGGTTTTATATACTTTTCCATAATATGTTTCTCCTTTATCTGTCTTATTTAATGTTGTTGTTTATTTCACTGCTACTTTCTTACCACCTACGATGTATATGCCTTTGGGCAGCTTGTCGAGGCTCTTGCCTGTGTAGACGCCGGTTATGGTGTAAATCTTTTGGCTGTTGTCGTTGCCGTTCATAACGCCGTCTATGCCAGTTGTGCCGCCGTCGCCGTCGAGCGAGAAGCCTTCAGGAGCCTGCGATGCGTCTGTTATGTCGATGGCAAGGAATGCGCGGTTGGCTGTGTATTCGAATGCTGCGCCGTCGGCTGCGCCCCAGTAGAATCCGCATTTGCCGTCGTTGCCAAGTGCAAGCTTGTAGTATTTAACGTTGGTTCCCTCAACAAATGTCATTCCGTCTGCGTCAACGTTGTCTGCGCCATAGAGCATGTTGCCTGCAGGAGCCGTTTCTTCAGATGTAGTGTAGTTCACAGTGTAGTCGCCTTTCTCGCCTTTAAGCACGATAGGAGTCTTAGCAGGAACAGTGGTGCCCGGCTGATAGTTGTAGCTTACGGTGAGCTGGCTTGTCTCATTGTTGGCTTTGGTTACAATTCCGCCCAGCACATTCTCCGGCATTACAAACGCCTTGTCGGTGTAGTATGTGGCGAATCCGGCGTCGGTTATTGAGAATGAACCGGTGGTAGGCTCTGACACTTTTTCCCATACAAAGGTTATGTCTTTGATGTATAATGCTCCGTCGTTGCTTCTTATTCCAACATAAGGATAGTTGCCTTCGATGGTCAGTGTTGTTTCACCTTTTGCTAAGCTGCCGATAAGTTCACCTTGGTTTGTATTACCACTTGTTTCATAAAGTTCTGCTGCGCTTGTATATGGATTTGTATTTCCGTAGACATCAATTTGTCTGGCGTTTGCAGTTGAATTATCCCATGTTATAATTATCTGAGATATTCTTCCACCTGATGTTGTAGCAACAATTCCAGAATTACTTTTATCTGATCTTAATTGTATAGAGCCATTTTTATTGGCAGAATTACCTGCATAAACAGCACCAGAAGTCTTTGTTACGCCGGAGAAATCTTTATAAGAATTAGCTTCTCCTTTCAAGTCGGCGGCTGTGATAACATCGCTATAAACCTGCTGGTTCGGGTCAACGATATTCACTGTGCATGTTGCAGTTGCGCCTGTGTATTTGTCGCTTTCTGCCATTGTAGCAGTAACTGTTACGCTTCCGGCTGTAGTGCCAGCCAAGAATTCGCCTGATGTTTCATCTATATACCAGTCGCCTTCAGTTGCAGAATAAGTTATTTGTGCATCCGGATTGTTTGATACGGCTTTCAGAGTAATTATCTCATCAAAGTTCACTGTATATGATGGCTGTTCAAATTCGAGTGTTGCGGCGGTCTTGTTTACCGTAAGTTCATACGAAGACTTAACCTCAGGGTCAGATGCCAGTGTGGCGGTTATAGTGGTAGTTCCTGCGCCTACGATGGTTATCTGTCCGTCTGTCTCACCGATAGTGGCAACGCTCTTGTTTGAGCTGTCGTAGTTTACTGCTCCCTCGTATGTGTTAGTCAGGGTAGGCAGAGCGCTTATGTCGCCGTTGTTGATATCTATTTCAGCCGATGTTGCTGTCCATGAGAATGTGTTTGTGTTTTCAGACTTTGTTATGTCGTCCTGTGAAAAGACGTTCAACTGCTTTGTGTCGAAGTAAATTCCGAGAACTCCAATTATGTCGATTGTTTCTCCCAATGTCATTGAGATAGACTCGTCGGCTGCTCTTACGGCTAATGTTGTTCCGTTTTGTGAAATCTCGCCGTTTCTGTTGCTGAAAGCAGAAGTTACTTCAGCTGCGGTTACTTTAACAAGGCGTGATTCATATTTGTCGTAGTTGTTTGTAAGTTCTTCAAGAGTAACTTCTGTCGGAGCTACTGCTCCTCCGTCTGTTATAGTTATGTCGCCTTCGATGCTTATCAGTTCGGCCCAGTTGTTATACATAAAACCTTTTACAGTGGCTGTGCCGTTGATAACCTGGCCTTCTTTTAAGTCGTTGTTATACTTGAAATATTGTATACCGGTTTCGTTTTCTTCGATAAATGCATTGTTGCCGCTAACCTTTGTTACAACGGCATTGTTCAGGCTTACAATATATTCTTTAGCGTCCTTTTGGCTTGTTACGTTGTCTTCTCTTATCTTGGCGCGCAGTTCGGCAAGTCCGTTCAGCGCATTAATCTTTGTATATGTGGCTGATACTTCACTGCTATTTTCCAATGCTCCGCTAGGGTCAACCGTTATGGCGCGTATTGTTGTTGTGGCGTCTATAGTAAGTCCTTCGCTTGGAAACTCAGTTGAGTTGGCGTCGAGTGTAGCCTCCGGGTCTGTAGTATAAACAATCTTTCCGCCTTCAGTGGCTGTTGAGGCTGTAACGGTCAATGTGTTTGCGAACGATGTGCCTGATGCAGGACTGAATGTCGGGGCAGAACATTGAGTGGTTGAAGAGGCCTTGGGTGTAAAAGTTAGACTATAAATATAATATGATGCTTTTTCAGAAGAGAATACGAACTGGCAATTTGGAACTTGTGCGGCTTCAGGTATTTCAATCTCGTAGTCTTTGAAATTACTTTTTTCAACATCACTTGCTGTATATGTCTTTATTTCAACAGGTTCGTTGCCTTCAATTTGATAACTGAATGTAAATGTTGTTCCATTGCTACTTCTTGTTAAATGTATTTTCACAGAAGAAAAAGCTTCTGTGAATACAGGACTTTTGATTGTTGCCGCTGTTTGTAATTGAGTACAGGATTTACCGGCATAATTTTGTTTTGCAACGGTTCCTGTTTTAGACCAGTCTGATGGCAGACCGTTAGAAAAGTCTATTACTTTCGTCTCTTGTCCCCATACGTTTACCGAGGCCAAGCACATAAGGGTCAGCAGCCAGAGCGCCAATCCTCTTCTTTGTGTGTGTAAAAGTTTTTTCATAAAATTAGTGTTATAAATTAGTCGATTTTTTAATAGTTAATATCTTGTATTATATCTTATGCAGGTGAGATTTTGTGTGCCTCAAGAGATAATTCAGAATTGTAATATATCCAAGGTGCAAATATATGGATATAATTCCAATAAATATAAAAAATGTGAATAAATTATTGCTTTGAAACTAATTTATAATGAAAACGTAAAACTGTATATGTTACGTGCTTGTTTGTCGATTTGTTTTTGCGCCTTAATCTTATTCGTTATATGAGTTTTGCGGCATGTCGTGGCTTTATACTTTTGTCGGTAATAAAGCTAAAATGACGTTAAAGACTTTGTGTTTTGGTGTGCAGCAGGATGGCATAAATGCATATTTTATTATTTTTGTGGAAACATTAAACACCGGCGCTGTACGGGCTGTATTCGCTGCGACACGCCAAATATAATACGAGGATATGATGAAACATACTGTTTTGCTGACATTCTTTATGGCGCTGACCGGCCTTTCGGCACACGCCGCCGGCTATGACGACAAGGCCATGCAGGTGAAAGAGATAAGGCTGAGTAACGGACTGACCGTGTGGATAAACGAAGACCACTCGCTGCCTAAGGTGTTCGGCGCAGTGGTGGTGAAGGCAGGAGCTGCCGACTGCCCAAATACAGGCATTGCACACTATTTTGAGCATATGATGTTCAAGGGCACCGACAAGATTGGTACGGTGGACTATGAGAAGGAACGGCCGTGGCTCGACTCGATATCAGCTAAATACGACCTGCTGGCTCAGACCGCCGACGAGACAACGCGCCGGCAGATACAGGCTGATATAAACCGGCTTGGGGCAAAGGCTGCCGAGTATGCCATACCCAACGAGTTCAGCAACCTTGTGTCGCGCTACGGAGGTTCGGGGCTTAACGCCGCAACGAGCCTCGACTATACCGTATATTACAACACGTTTCTGCCGCAGTATGTAGACCAGTGGGCGTCGCTCAACAGTGAACGCCTTGTCAGTCCCGTGTTCCGCCTGTTTCAGAGCGAGCTCGAAACTGTGTACGAGGAGAAAAACATGTATTCCGACAATGTGCTGATGAGTGCATACGAACGCGTGATGGAAAACTTCTTCGGCGGCACGCCTTATGCCTATCCGATAATAGGCAGCACCGAAAGCCTGAAGAATCCGCGGCTGAGCGAGATGCAAGGCTTCTACGACCGTTATTATGTGGCAGGAAACATGGCACTGATACTTGCCGGCGATGTGTGCGCCGACTCCATAATGCCGCTTCTTGAACGCACTTTCGGACGGATAAGGGCAGGCGAGGCTCCGGTGCGCAGCGAGTTTACGCCCGTGTCGCTCGCATCGCAGCCCGAAGTAAGGCTGCGCATACCTTATCCCATAGTTAAGGGCGAGCTTATGGCATTCCGCACTCCGCCGCACGGACATGCCGACGAGGCCGCGCTCGACATAGCCGTAAGACTGCTGACAAACAACTTCGGTTCGGGCAAACTCGACTCTATAAGCAACAACGGCGACGCGCTTATGGCCACGGCCATGACTGCCGCGCTGAAGGACGGTGGAATAACCTTTGTGGCAGGGGTGCCGAGTCTGCCGTTCGGCTCGCGCAAGAAACTTATGCGCAGGTGCATGGAGCAGGTGGACAAGGTGAAGAATGGCGACTTCGGCGACAGCGACCTGCAGGCGCTGAAGATGGAAGCCGGACGAGAGCTGAAACGTAAGCTGGAAGATGCCGACAAACGTGGATGGATGATGGTTGAGGCTTACGGCAACGGCGAAGACTCATGGGCGGAGTATCTTGCACGTGAGCAAGCTGTAGAGAATGTGAGCCGTGACGATGTGATGCGCGTGGCTCGCAAATATTTCAACAACGAATATATGGACTTCGTGAAAAAATACGGCAGCTATCCTTCCGACAAGGTGTCGCAGCCGGGATATAAGCCCATGCCTGCAAAGAACATAACGGCGCAATCGGCTTATGCCGCCATGCTCGACTCAATGGGGCACAAGGATGTTGAGCCGCGCATAATCGACTTCGACCGCGACGCTTCTCGCATAAGTCTCGGCCGCATGGCGGAGCTTTATGCCGTAAAGAATAACGTTAACGATGTGTTCACCCTGCAGCTTATCTATCACAAGGGAAAGGTGGCCGACCCGCGTCTTGGTGTGCTTGAATCGTATATCGACGCGCTCGGCACCGACTCGCTTACAAGTCAGCAGCTGCGCCGTGCCCTGCAGAACGTCGGTTCTACGCTCAGTTTCAGTGCCGGCAACAATTCGTTCACCATATCCATGCAGGGCTTTGAGCGCAACCTTGAGCCTTCGTTGAGGCTGTTGGCCCATTTTCTCTCGTCGGTTAAGCCTGACAAGAAGCAGATGTCTGAACTGAAACGTGCGTGGCGTCTTAACGACATGGCGTTTGTGAAAGACAATTCGAGCATTGCAAAGGCTGCACTGTCGAAGATAGTCTACGGCGACAAGTCGGCTTATCTCAACCGTGTGTCTGTCGGTGATGTCAAAAAAATGAAGCCCGAAGAACTTGTCAGCCTGTTTGACAGTCTGCAGAACGTGCAGCTGTCTGTCGTTTATTGCGGCAGCCGCGACGCAGCGTCGGTAGGGCAGGAGGTCAGCCGTCTGTTGCCTGTTGACAAAGCCTCTGAACCATATACTGACACATACAAGCCTCTGATGCAGTATGACGCCCCGGCAGTATATATATTAGACAACCCAAAGGCACGCCAGACCGTAGTGGCCACATACACGCCGCTTGCCCCACTGCCAGACCAGGACGGGCGCACTTGTCTGCAGCTGTGGAGCCGCTATTTCGGAGGTGACATGTCGTCTGTGATGTTTCAGGATTTGCGCGAACTGCGCTCGTTTGCCTATTACGCTTACGGCACGGCAGAGTTGCCGTCGCCCGTGCTTCATGCTGACGCTCCCGTAGGCTTCACTACAATGATGGGCACTCAAGCCGACAAGACGATGGATGCAGTGGCAACGCTCGACAGTCTGTTTGCCTGCATGCCAGTGCGCGACAAGAACATGAGCGACGCCCGCCGCTCGATGCTCAACGGCATAAACAACAGTTATCCTTCGTTCCGCAACATAGGTCAGACCATAGCCCTGTATCGTGCGCAAGGCTATAAGGTCGATCCTGACGCCGCCCTGGCGGAGTCGTTGAAGACCGTTACAGACGAGGATGTCTACGACTATTATAACAAAAATGTGAAAGGCCGTCCCTACATCCTGATTATTGTAGGCGACAAGTCGAAACTCGACATGCAGAAACTTTCAAAATACGGAAAGATAACAGAATTGAAGTTGGAGGAAATATACAGAATGTAATTTTTTAATTCATAATTCACAATTCACAATTCATAATTTACAATTCATAATTGGAACTGATGATTTAAACTCATTCCTAATTATAAAGTGTAATCATAATTATCCATTCTCAATTCTCCATTCTCAATTATACAAAAAAAAATCCCGGCTTTTGGCCGGGACTTTTTTTGTATAAATTAATTACAGGTTCGGGTTAATCTTGTTCCACTCAGAGATTTCAGGAACGATGTTCAGAGTAACCAGCTCGTCGCGCATCTTGCAGAGGTGCTCGTAGCTAGCGTCGAGTTTAGCGTTCTCCTCAGCAGTTCCCTGCGGCATCTCATAGTGAGCGCCGGTTGTGTCGAGAGTAGTCTTCATAGCCATCATGATGTGGTTGTATTTCTCGTTAGAAACATAAGTTCCAACAGGGAAACGGAAAGGCTCGCCACCCATCACGGCACGGATCATCTCAACAGAGAGATAAGCCGGGCTCTGGAATGAAGAACGTCCGCGGAGCTCGATAATCTTGGCACCACCCTTAGTAACGTCAACCTTCATCTGCTCCCACTCCTCGTTTGTGAACTCAGGTGTGCCGATGATTTCTGTCAGAGGTTTGCCGTCGATAGTTACGTGTGAGCCGAATACAGCCATCTGCTCTCCGTGACCGCCGTATGTAGCGCAACCTTCGATCTCGCTCTGCATAACGTTGAACTTCTTAGCCAGTGCGCTCTGCAGACGTGTAGAGTCAAGAGCTGCAAGAGTTGTAACCTGTGAAGGTTTCAGGCCAGAGTACAGCAGAGTTACAAGACCTGTAAGGTCAGCCGGGTTGAAGATGATAACAACGTGCTTAACGTCAGGGCAATATTCCTTGATGTTTTTGCCAAGTCCTTCAGCAATCTCGCAGTTGCCTTTCAGCAGGTCCTCGCGTGTCATGCCGGCCTTACGTGGAGCACCACCAGAAGAGATGATATACTTAGCGTTTGTGAAAGCTTCTTTTACATCAGTTGTAGCTGTTATCTTCACATCGCCGAAACCGCTCTGGCGCATTTCCTCAGCAACGCCTTCCGGTGAGAAAACGTCATAAAGGCAGATGTCGTTAGTCAGACCCATTGTGAGGGCTGTTTGAACCATGTTTGAACCAATCATTCCGGCTGCGCCGACGATTGTAAGTTTTTCGTTAGTTAAGAATTTCATAATAACTTGTGTTTTATTATTGTTAAGACATTCAATTGTCCTTGTTTTTTACCGTAATCGCAGGCATGGTGTGTCATACCTCTTTTTTAATAGTCCGATATGCGGCTTTACTTTTGCAAATTTAGTAAAAAGAATGGATATAAAATATTTATTAGTATTTTAGTTTGTTATTAAATTTAAAAAGACATATCTTTGTAATGTCTATTTTGCAAAATCATATAAAATATTATGTGATTTCGTCTAAAATGGGCAAGCCTGCCCTTATATAGGGTACATACTGTGTCTCCAGGCGTCCTTAATCGTCAGGAGATGTCCGGCTGTGCCGGCTTGCAGACCATAAATCGTGACGGGAGTTTCGGCTCATCCTATTTTAATATATATGGTGGTTCCGGATGTCATGGCTTGCAGCTGCACAGATGTCAGTATGGCGTGTGTTGTATTCATATTGTATGTTTTGCTTTTCTTGTCAGTAATATTATGAAAAGATTTTGCTTTTTGCTGGTGTTGTTGCTTCATGTTGTCTGCATGCATGCCTTGTATAGGGAGTTTGAAGGCAGGACTCACTATGAGGACTCTCTGCTGGAAACTGCCAAGAGACTGTCGGACAAGCGTAATTATAAAGAGTCTTTTGAGGTGCTGACAAAGCTGCGTGAGATGGCAGAACGCAAGAACGATTACGAGATGGTGTTCCATTGTCATATCAACTGGGCGTTCAATCTTGCCGAGATGCTCAATTATGACGACGCTTTAGACTATCTGTCGAAGGCATATAAGATTTCGGTGGAGAAACTCAGCAAGCGCGAGGAGATGTCAACCCTGAACAACATGGCATATCTTTACCTGAAAAGCAACAAGTATTTGCAGGCAAACGAATATTTCAAGCGCAACTATAATTATGCAAAAGAGATAAAGGATACAACCTTTCTGCGGGGATCTGCGCTCAACGTGGCCATTTCGGCGATAGATATGGGCAATCTTGAGGAGTGTAGGGTATATATGAATATAACCGAGCAGCTGGTTAAGCCCAATACAGAGGAATGGATGTCCCTGCAAGCCCTGAAGACTGACTATTTGTTTGAGACGCATCAGTATAAAGCTCTCATATCTTTTGCAAAACGTGTCATAAAGATGAACCTGTATCCGGATATAAGGCAGGACATAAGAATAAATATGTGTAAGGCCTATATCGAGATGAGAGACTATGACAGTGCAGTGGCAATGGCTAATGAAGGCATCGCTAACGAGACAGACCTTGTCAGAAAACAGCCTTTCTATGAAATTCTCAGTGAGGCATATCTCTGTATGAAACAATATAATCTTGCGTTTGCATACAAAGACTCGTTCATCGTAGCCAAAGACTCCATGCAGGTGCGTATCGACAGGGTGGCTTTCGAAAACAGCAGTATTCAGTTTGAACTGCTTAGGAAAGAGAAGGAGATAAGTGAATATCATGCCCGGGAAACCCGCACGCAGATTCTGATTGTCTTTATCGTGGTGCTGGTTGTCGTGCTGATATGGGCCTTGTCTAACCACATGGTTAAGGTGAAGCAGCGTCAGAAGATTGTGGAGCTGCAGCTCGAACAGGAAAAGAAAAATCAGGAGCTGCTGGCGAAGAAACTTGAAGAGCAGGAGGCACAGAGCATGCTTGACCAGAAAGATTTTCAGCTTCAGCTCGAGAAGAAGAACCGCGAACTGATGTCTAAGGCTCTGTTCATGGCAAACAGAAACGAGGCCGTGCTGAATATTATAGAATCTTTGTCGAAGGATGTGAACATCGAAAAGAACTCACAGCTCGATTTAAATATCCGTGAACTCAAGTCGCATCTTTCTGAAAATAAAGAATGGAGCTATTTTACAACTTATTTTGAAGAATCTAACAAAGAATTTGTCCTTCGGCTTAAAGAAAAGCATCCTAATCTTACCGCAAATGAGATAAGATTTATTTCTTTGGTATATATCGGCCTGAATAATAAGGAAATATCCTCCCTTTTGAACATAACATCGGAGTATTGCAAAAAGAAAAAACAGAAAATTGCAAGAAAAATGGGACTTGAAGATACACATTCTATGTATCAATATCTTTTTTCTTTTAATGTGTAACCTCCTGTTTTAGGGCAAAAAAACGATATATCCCCATAAAAACACTACCAGGGTCCCCTTTTTATCCCCCTAATAAGCTTGAAGTTTAATCAGAATGTGCCTATCTTTGGAGCGAATTAAATTTTTTAATGCTTATGAAGAATTTGTTTACAAGCAGGGGAACTGATAACAGGTTGTTGTCTACCCTTTTGATGTTGTTGGTGGCGTTGTGGACTGTTCCACATTATAGTAATGCCATGAACGTTCAGGCTCCTGACGGAGAGGACGAGTGCGTATTGGATCTGAAAACTGCAGGGTCTGCAATTTCATTCTACGTGGGCACATCTGATGCTGAGAGTGGCTCTATCAAGGTTGACTTCGGTGGTGGAACAGTGAAGGATTATGAGATAGGCAAGAAGGATACCATACAAATAGAGGGAGAAGTAAGTGAAGGTAGCGTTAAGGTTTATGGAAGCAGAACGCTTATAAGATTTCTTTACTGTCCATTGACTAGTCTGACAGGTTTAAATGTATCAAACTGCGAAAATCTTGAGGTTCTTAACTGTAATGGTAATGGCTTGTCTGTATTGGATTTGACAAAGAACAGCAAACTTTATTATCTTGATTGTGGGCATAATGTATTGACTGAACTTGATGTTACAAATAATCCTGCACTTTATTATATTGATTGTCAGTCTAATGATCTTGCAACTTTGGATATATCAAAGAATGAAGGTCTTATTTGGCTTAATGCCCAACTGAACTCGAAACTTGGCAATATAGATTTCTCAAAGAATAAAGAAATTCGTGATATTATTGTATATGGAGCAAGCAATATGACTGCTATAGATGTTTCAAATAATCAATATTTGCTTAATCTAGACGTAAGTCAGACAGCTCTTTCTACTATTGATTTGAGTAAAAACTTGAATTTGTCAATTTTAAGTGTGAGTTACACTAATATAACAACGCTTGATTTAAGTAAAAATACAAAACTCACACAGCTTTATTTTACTAAAAAAGATGTCAGTCCGTATAAGTTTAAATCAATAGATTTAAGCAATAACCCTGAACTTATATATCTTTTTGGACAGGGTAATGACTTGACGGAACTTGATATTTCAAAGAACAATAAACTCTTCTCAATATATCTGTCTGATAACTATATTAAGAATTTGGATGTGTCTAACTGCAAGAATCTTGGTGAGTTGATTATTCGTGGTAACTGCTTTACATTCAATACTTTGCCACTCCCTCATGATGGCGTAGGCTTTTATGACTATTCGTTGCAGAAAAATATAAAGATTGAAAGAGAACGTTCTGTTGCAGAACCATTGGATTTGTCTAAAGATATTTATAGTCCGGATTATGAGACAACTGTAGATGTATATCTTTTTGATTCTAACAGCCTGTATGGTGGAGGTAAACGTCTCGTTGCTGGTGAGGACTATACTTACGACAAGGGTGTAATTAATTTCCTTAAAGCTCAGACGGACAGCGTTTATTGTACTTTCAGATGCGATGCCTATCCGAAACTGTCATTGTCTACTACACGTTTTATGGTTCTTAACCCCGAGGATATGGGTAAGTCAACGCTTGCTGCTGACATGACAACGGGTATGGCTGTTGGTGAGACATTTGCAATGAATGTGGCTACATTCAGTAAGGATGAAAAAGTAGAAGTTGACTTTGGTGACGGTGAACTTAAAGAGTTTACTCTGTCTGACACACCACAAGAAATCAGTGGTGAGGTTAAGGGCGCAAACATTAAGGTTTATACGGCTTCAGGAGTCCAGCTGAAAGACTTCGATGCTTCAGGAATGAAACTTACTAATGTGAACATATTTAAGTCTAAGGCTCTGAAGAACCTTAATCTTAATGATAACGAATTGTCAGAAATCGATTTGTCTGGTAATTTGAGTTTTAATTCTATCCAGCTTGACAACAATAAACTTACAACTTTGAGCTTAAGAGGAATTAATAACACCACAATGCTTAGCTGCGACAATAACCAGCTTGAAAGTATTGTATTTGAGGCTTCAGCTCCGGTTTTGTCTAATATCAGCTGTTCTGGCAATAAACTTAAGAACCTGTCTTTCTTAAGCAGAGCATCGTCAGTAGAGGTTCTGGACTTCTCACACAACGAGGTTTCAGACTATATGTTTACAACTATGTATAACATCCGTGACCTGAATATGTCATACAATAAGTTTAAGTCAGCAGATTTGGCATATAACACCAAACTTGAGAAGCTTAACATTGAGGGCAACTACTTTACATACAGCACATTGCCTCAGACTACGGCACAGGAGTTTGTTTACGGTAACCAGAATCCTGTAACTATTGCAGAAAAATCATTCATGGTAGATTTGTCTTCTGAGGTGACATTTAAGGGCAAGAATACCAAGTTTACATGGAAGACTGAAAGCGGAAATGTAATGGAAGAAGGTGTAGACTACAGCATTGAAAATGGTATTACTACATTCTTGAAAGTACAGGAAGAGAAAGTATATGCTGAGCTGACAAACGAGGCTTATCCTGATCTGACTCTTACAACAACTCTTGTTGAAACTTCAAGCAAGCCGCAAGAAGTGTTGGCTAGCCTTGTAGGCGCCGGTGAAGTGGGTTCTGAAGTAAGGATGATATTGGCTGCCAAGACTCCTAAAGCTGTTTATGTAGATTTCGGTGATGGTAAACTGGCTGAGTGTATATTGGGTAGTGGAAATACAACATTGACATCACAGCTTGGTGCCAACAAGAATATAACAATTTACGGCTATGATGAGTCTTATTGTGACCTTACAATTCTGAGTATGTCCAACGTAGCATTGGAAAAGGCTGACATATCTAAGTTGAAAGATTTGACTACGCTTACATTAGCTAATGCAGGCTTGACAGAGATTGATTTGAGTAACAACACTCTCCTTGGATTCCTGACATTGTCAGATTGTAACCTGGAGCAGATTGACTTGTCTAAACTTACCAATCTTACAAACGTGTCGCTGAATAATAACAAGCTTTCGGCAATAGACCTTAGCAACAATACAAAGTTGGCAACACTGCAACTTAGTGACAATAATTTTGAAACTTTGGTTCTTCCTGAGCTTCCCGCCTTGTATCAGCTGAGCGTTTCACGTAATAAGCTGAAGACTCTTGATGTTACTAATTGCCCGATATTACGCGAACTTTATTGTGACGGCAATAACCTTTCATCGCTCGATATGTCAGGCCAGGCAGATAAATATAGCATGGTATACGCTTACGACAATAACTTTAAGTTCAGCACTCTGCCTGTATTCGACATCTATAACCCGATGAACTATAAGTATACTCCTCAGAAGGACGTTGAGATTACTGTAGACGGTGGTAAGGTTGACCTGAGCAGCGAGTATATGGTGGCTGAGAATCCTACAGTTTACACATGGACAACAGAATCAGGCGCAACTCTCGTTGAGGGCACTGACTATACTATTGACAACGGCGTTACAACATTCATGAAGAACTTTGACGAGAATGTTTACTGCTCTATGACCAATGCGGCTTATCCTGAACTGACGCTGAAGACTATAGGCGTTAAGCCTGAGACAACAGGTATCGGCGGAATAACTTCAGGCGAAGGCATTAAGGTTGAAAACGGAAACATCGTGATCACTGTTGACGGCGAGGCTAAGGTGCTCGTATACAACACAGCCGGAATGATGGTGCGTTCATTCGACGTTGAGGGCGGAACCGTTGTAGTAGATGGCCTGGCAGGCGGCGTTTACATGATAGATGTAAGATGCGGCAGCCAGCGCATAGTTAAGAAAGTTATGCTTAAATAAGTTTTTTAGGTTCTTAATGTAGTAAATTTTTCTGAGATGTCAGCGGGCAGGGGTTATCCCTTGTCCGCTGATTCTTTTTGCCTTAATTCTAAAAACGCTAAGTGTAGATACAAACGCCTTCTAAGGTATCTGCTAAAAAATAATCAGGTTATTTCTGTTTTAGTTTGCTGTTAAGTTTAAAAAGAATTATCTTTGTTCAGACTATTCTGAAAAATCTTATTCATTATGACGAACACTATTATAGAACAAAGATTGGCAGCCCTGCGCGACGTGATGCGCCGCGAGAGCATCGATGCGTTTATATTCCCTTCTACCGACCCTCACAACGGCGAGTATGTGCCCGAACACTGGGAGGGGCGCAAGTGGATATCCGGCTTCAACGGTTCGGCGGGAACAGCCGTTGTTACTATGGACGCTGCCGCGCTGTGGACCGACTCGCGCTATTTCCTTGCCGCTGCCGAGCAGCTCGAAGGCACGGAGTTTAAGCTGATGAAAGAGCGTGTTGAGGGCACGCCGTCGATAATAAAGTGGCTCGGCCAGAAGCTCTCTTTCGTTTCGAGTCCTGTTGTGGGCATCGACGGCATGGTCAATTCAGAGGCTTCGGTGGCAGAGCTCATTGCCGGACTTAGGAATGAGGGCGGCATAACCGTAAGAACCAACTTTGATCCGCTCGGGCAGATATGGACCGACCGTCCGACGGTGCCGCAGAACAAGATAACAGTCCATCCGCTGGAGTATGCCGGAGAGTCGTGCGCCTCGAAACTGGAGCGCATACGCGCAATGCTGAAGGACATGAACGCCTGCGGAATGCTTGCCGCCGCGCTCGACGACATAGCCTGGACGCTCAACCTGCGAGGCTCTGATGTCCACTGCAATCCTGTGTTTGTGTCTTATCTGCTCATAACGTCACGCCATGCCACGCTGTTCGTTGACGGCGCCAAGCTCGACGACGGCGTGCGTGAGTATCTGAAGGGCGAGGGCGTAGACACCGCAGATTATAATAAGGTGAAAGATGCCCTGGCTGCATATTCTGAATATAATATACTGCTCGATCCGTGCGAGATAAACCATACGCTGTTCAGTGCCGTTAGATGCGAGAAGGTGGCGCAGCCGTCGCCCATACCATATATGAAGGCCGTCAAGAACAGTGCCGAGATAGAAGGCTTCCGCAGCGCTATGCTGCGCGACGGCGTTGCGCTGGTGAAGTTTCTGCGCTGGCTTAAGCCTGCCGTTGAGGCCGGCGGTGAGACCGAGATGAGCGTCGACCGCAAGCTGACATCGCTGCGCGCTGAGCAGAAGCTGTTTAAGGACATATCGTTCGACACCATTGCCGCCTATCAGGAGCACGGGGCCATTGTTCACTATGAGGCAACGCCCGAAACCGACGTGCCGCTGCGTCCCGAAGGACTTATTCTGATAGATTCGGGCGCGCAGTATCTCGACGGAACCACCGACATAACGCGCACCATAGCCCTGGGCGATGTAACCGAGGAGCAGAAACTCGTCTATACGCTTGTGCTGAAAGGCCACATACAGCTGGAGCTTTGCAAGTTTCCGCGCGGCGCCAGCGGCACACAGCTCGATGCGCTCGCCCGCAAAGACATGTGGCGCTACGGCTTCAACTACATGCACGGCACTGGCCACGGCGTAGGCTCATATCTCAATGTCCACGAAGGTCCTCACCAGATACGCATGGAATACAGGCCTGCACCGCTCGTTGAAGGCATGACCGTTACCGACGAGCCGGGCATATATCTTGCCGGACGCTTCGGCGTGAGGATAGAGAACACGCTGCTCACCGTGCCATATCGCGACACCGAGTTTGGCTCGTTCCTCGGCTTCGAGTCGCTTACGCTCTGTCCGATAGACCTCGCTCCGGTTAAGAAAGAGATGCTGCTGCCTGAAGAAAAAGAGTGGCTCAACGCATACCACCGCACCGTCTACGACCGCCTTTCGCCGCATCTCGAAGGCGAAGACCGCGAGTGGCTGGCATCGGCTTGTGCAGAAATCTGATGCCGTGAATCTTGCTCTTTATTGATTTACAGGCTAAAATATGTAACATAACACCTCATCGGCAGTTGTTTTCCTGTAACTTTATAAGCGGAAGTCGTCCTTTAAGGAATACCTTGGGCTACTTCCGCTTATTTTATTTTTACAAGATGTATGGCATAAGACAGACGCTCATGATCTGAAACATTGTCAGCTCATCAGGTATTTTGCCGCTCAAAGTGTCATCACAAAAATGTCATGATTTTCTGCCGAAATAGAAAACGGAGAGCGCTTTTATGGCTTGCATTGGTAAAGTATATTTACATTATCATGCAAAAGGCATGCTTTTGAAAAATTACTCGGCCACTTTTTAGTGGAAAAAGCACCGCTTTTAAGGCGGAAACAGGCCTGTTTTTTTATTGAAATAATAGCTTTTTTGTCCGAAATGGGACAAAAAATGTTGCATATATAGCCAGATTTTGCCGTAACACATTGTAACACACAGGATTACGTTTGCACGCGAGAATTGCCCGAATTTTCGTCCAACAGATTTTAATTTTCAAATATCTCAGTATGAGAGCGTCAAAGAAAATCAAAAAGGAAGCTAAGTCCGTTTTTATTCAGCAATGTGATTTGCTTAGGTTTTCTTCCTTCATGAAATATTATCTTCAGGTTGCTGCATGCTGATGCCGGCAAATAAAAAAATAAAGTGTTTAAAGTTTTGAAGAGACAAAAAATATTTTTATTTTTGTAAAATATTACTAAATCTGCAGTCGGAATCTGTCTTAAATGAAAATCTGAACCCGTGAACGATACCGGAATATCGCCCCATAAGAATGTCGAATGAGCAATGCTGAAGGGGAAAAGAGTGTGAAGAATGGTCTTTTTATACATTTATATAAATGCTGATTCTGTCAGACCATGTGTTCAGACTGCTGGTGTGGAATTTTAATCATTATAAAAATAGTATGAAAAAACTTTTTGCTTTAATTGCTGTTTTTCTTATGCCTCTGACGATGTTTGCGCAGCGTCAGGCAGGCGAATTTTCTTTGCAGCCAAAGATAGGACTAACTTTTTCAGATGTAAGCGGCATTGACAATACTGCGTATAAAGCCGGGATAAAGGCAGGAGTGGAGGCCGAATATATGGCTACAAAATGGCTCGGAGTAACTTTGGGGATTGATTATTCGGAGCGCGGATGCGGTTTCGACAAGTTTACTTGGGGGTATGCTTATCTTAAAGGGCCTTTGGAGGATCCCGGAACCGGACAAATAGACGATGGCATGTATGATAAAGAACTTAAATTCTGGCAAGAAGATGGAGACGGGCATAAAGTGAAGCTTTCTTACCTCAGTGTGCCTGTAATGGCTAACTTTTATATATATAAAGGTCTCGCCGTTAAAGCCGGAGTGCAGGTCGACTTCATGCTGAGCGCAAAATATCCAAGGGGATACAAAGAGATATTTGACGGACAACCATGGGACGGCAAATATACAGACATAAAAGACCGTTGCCGTAAGGTTGATGTTACCATACCTCTGGGACTCTCGTATGAATACAAACGTTTCGTACTTGATGCAAGATATGAAATTGGACTGCTCGACATAAAAGATGACGAGATTGTTGCGAAGAATCTTTCGACCGACGGAACCAGCTATTTTCTGGAGTATTACCTCCTTAACGGCAAATTGAAGCGTTCTTCGGCTTTCACGCTGACGTTAGGCTACAGACTGGGACTTTAACCCGGAGCTGTAGTCACAATTCACAATTCATAATTCATAATTTAAAATTCATAATTTATAATTGGCTACGCCGAACTACGTTTCATATGCTCAATAAAACGTTTTGCATGGGCAATTTAACCGCTGAAAGTCAGGCAGATGTGAAAAATAAATACTTTTTGCTTAAAAAGCCTCTGAATATTTGGAAGATAAAAAAATAAGATGTAATTTTGCAGCCGCTAATAATAGCATGAAATTAAAAAATAAGTTTAACATATAAAATTTTAAGACAAAAAATGATCATTGTACCAGTTAAAGATGGCGAGAACATCGAAAGAGCATTGAAGAAATTCAAGAGAAAATTTGAGAAGACAGGTGTCGTAAAAGAACTTCGTGCACGTCAGCAGTTCGATAAGCCGTCTGTCTTGAAGAGGCTCAAGATGGAACGCGCTATTTACGTACAGAAACTGAGAGCTACAGAGGAATAACCAATATTGAATGGGTATACCGCTTAGGCGTTAAAAAGTAATGATAAGGTCCTGCGAATATTTGCAGCCGATATGATGGTGCGTTCGCAGGACGATGTAATTTTGCCGATAGGCTATTGGGGGGATGTACACGGAGTGACTGTGCCACATCCTTTTTTTATATATAAAAATATGTAGCGTCTGTGTGCCGTTGAGGCATTGCTGTTTTCTTATGGCGCTTTCGTCGTATTTTTTTTGGAAAGCGATAATCAATCATGTTTTTTTGTTATTATTGTTGTTGTGTGTGTAACAGCTTCGGCTGTCTGCATCGTGCTTGTAAGCATCAGCATTGGCTTTTCTCCTGTGCATGCATCCGGAGGGTAGGGCTGTTGGCGTATATGGCTGTTGGGCTTGTTTCGGTATTGCCCTTTGACATCCGGCTCTTTATATGGCGTTTAAAAAATGTGTCGGCGATGTCAGATTTTGTTCAGACTGTCTTGTGGGGCGATTTAAAAAATGTGATTTTTATAAAGTTGGCGTTAAAAAAATAAAAGGGCTGTATTTTGAAATATAATTATTATCTTTGCATATATATGCATTTATGTTAAAGAGTGTAGTCAGGCTGGTATGGCTTACCTTTCTTGGCTATAATCTTTGCAGAGGCTTAAGCCCGAACCTCTTGCGGCAAACAAATTCTATATACCTTGAATATAGTCGGTTTGTAGGGATTGTAAAAACACATTAAACTTTACGCTATGAAAATTAACGGAATTATCAGAGAAATAGGTGATCTGAAAGGAAAACAGCTGGCAAGAACTGACAAGGTTTACACATAACGGATTTGCCGACAAATTGAAAACATTCATAATACATGACCAACTTATAAGTCGAAGTGGCGCAAAGCACGCTGATGCCGCTTGCTCGTGTTTTCCGCAAATATCTGATACAAATAAAAAATTAAACTATGAAACACTTTTTAGCCTTTATAATAGCACTGTTTGCATACACTGCGAATGCCCAGACAGGCAGCACTGTTACCGGACGTGTGACAGACGATGCCGGCAACGCCATAGAACGCGCCACTGTGACGATGACGCGGCTTGACGACGGAACAAAGCTGGCGCCTGTCATTACCGGCAACGACGGCACATTTATGATAGACAGTATATCCGAAGGACGCTACACTCTCGGCATAACGTGCGTGGGCTATGACAAATACAATAAAAAACTGCGCGTAAGCGGCCCTCTCGATTTGGGCGCGGTCGTTATGGGCGGTTCTGCAAAAATGCTCGACGAAGTGACGGTCATGGCGGATTACTCGAGCGTGAAGTCAAACGGCACCATAACGGTCAGGGTAAAAGGCAATCCGCTGGCTAAAGGCCTGACTCTGCTGGATTTTATGAAATTTATGCGCGGTGTCAGCGTGAGGGGTGAGGACGTCAGTGTCTACGGACGACAAAACACCTTGATATATCTTGAGGAGCAAGAAATTACACAGGAACAGATGAAGACCATCGACCCTTCGATGATTTCACACATAGATGTAATAACCAACCCTGATGCCTCTTATGGCTTGGGTATTGGCGGCGTGATAAAAATTTATCTGCGTGACGACGGCGGTGTGCTCGGCACGCTGACATTCAATGGCAGAGCCAGTCAGGATGGTCTTCTGCGTGCCTTGCCGGGGCTGAATCTTCTATATGCGCGAGGCAAGGTGAGGGTAAGCAACCTGCTGACAGGCAGCCTGCACGACAAGTCGGTGCGGTCGCAGGTGCAGAACGATGTGGCGGATAATGTGGAAACGCAAACCGAAACAAACAGCGTAACCAGGGGCAATGGCTATCTTATGGATAATCTTGCGCTGAGATATTCGCCTACTGATCTTGACAGAATCTATGTGTACGGAGGCGTGAGAATGAGTAACGGCGAAACGTCGACCAACAGCCATGACGGCACGGAACTCTTGAATATTAACAGTCTGTCGAAACCACGGTATTATAGTGCCGGACTGCAATACAAACACTTTTTCCGTAAAGACAGTGTCAGCTATTTCTTTTTCAGAGGAAGTTATTCAGGGCAGGATTACAGCGAAGGCTTAAGCTATGTCTTGAACTCCACTGCCGACAATGCCAGACTTGGCTATAATACGAATAACGTATGGATAGACCCGGTGTTGCATGTGGTGCTAAACAAAAAATCGAATTTAAATGCCGGCTTGGTTTACGGTTATATGTACGACAAGCACGACGACACGGGGACAACGCAGCTTGGATACATTCGTGACGGGCGCTATGTAAGCTCAGGCACCGACTATGGTGCATGGGTGGACTATAGCACGAAGATAGGCAAGTTCCTGTATGTGCAGGGAACGCTTAACTATCACGGGACAAAAAGCGTATTTCGTGACCGTATTGACAGTAAAAACAATGTAGATTTATGGGAAGACGGAATATATCCGAGTATCTTTGCGCAATGGAATCTCAGCAAGGAGGAAAATCCGTCGCCGGCAAAAGAATTTTATATTAACTTCAACTACCAGTATTATTACTCCTTGCCGAATTATAATTATACGCTGCCTACCGTTACATGGCAGGGACAAAATCAATACAGCATAGGTAACCCTGACTTGACAAAAGAAAATCGTCACGACTTTTATGTGTGGCTGGCATATCACAGAAAGTGGACCGTGTACTACGACTTCAACTATGGCGACAATTTGGTGAAGGTGATTATGCATGCTGACCCTGACCGTAAGGATACCTATTTTACAAGGCCGGAAAACGCCGGATGGCAGATACAGCACAAGCTGTCGGTGGCATATCAGACTAAAGTCTTTGACTTCTGGTACACCAACACCGAGATGATAGTCAGAAACAGGCGCGAGAGCATGCCGGGAAAGTCTGTCAGTCAGACTTCGTTATATTTTTCAACCAGTAACAATTTTAAAATAGCCAAAAACTATGGCATAACACTCGACTTTGCAGCTTCGACCAAGACAAAGACGCTGTCGTATGAATATGACGGCTGGTTCAACCTCAATGCCCAGGCATATATGTCGCTGTTGAAAAACAAGCTGAACGTAAACCTCAGCTACAATGGCGTGTTCTATAACAGGCCGAAAATGACTGTGTATGGCGACGGATGGATGCTGACGCGCAAGTATCTCAGCCACAACACATCTGTAAGTCTGAACGTGTCGTGGAATTTCAGTATTGGCAAGAAGATAAAAGATAACCGTGATATGCCGTCGATAGGCTCCGCTGGAAGAGCAATTCCTACTTTCTGATTTTAAGCACTACGGATTTATTATGGTCCGGCTCTGATGAAATGTTGACATATAAGGTTTCCTCAGTGCCGGATTTTTCTTTTTCCTGCTCATGATAGTTATTCCCTGTAAAGCGGAAAAGAATTTGGCGGAAAAATTTGGCGGTTCGGTTTTATTTTTGTAAATTCGTTGCCGAATAACATGGTTTGAGCAACTGTATTTATGATGATAAGAGAATTTTTGAACTACCTCCAGTTTGAGCGGAACTACTCCGCGAGAACCGTGAAGGAATACGGAGCAGACTTGAAAGAGTTTGAACTGTACTTCAAAAATTTGGATGCTCATCTCTCATGGGAGTCGGTCGACTCTGATGTCATCCGCGACTGGATGGAGAGTATGATGGATAAGGGAAACAGTGCGTCGTCGGTCAACAGGCGATTGAGCGCATTGCGTTCCTTTTTTCGTTTTGCCCTTTCCCGAAATCTTGTTTGCTCAGATCCGGCCCACGGTCTGACAGGCCCGAAGAAAAACAAACCATTGCCACAATTCGTCAAGGAAAGCGAGATGGACGAGCTGCTCAACGGCAGCATGTGGAATCTCTCTGACTATAAAGATGTGTGCGCGCGTACTATTATAATGACTTTTTATGAGACAGGGATGCGCGCTGCCGAACTTATAGGGCTTGACGATGCCATGGTTGACCTCGAAGCCTGCCAGCTGAAGGTTACTGGCAAAAGAAACAAACAGCGCGTCATTCCGTTTGGCCAAGGGCTGCGCGACGCGCTGTCGGCATATATGGAACTAAGAGACAAAGTCGTGACGAGGCTTGAGCCGGCGCTGTTTGTGTCGGCAAAGGGCCGCAGGCTCACTTATCCGCAAGTGAGAGTCTGCGTGTCGGACAATCTTGCGCGGGTGAGCTCGCTTAAAAAACGCAGCCCGCACGTGCTGCGCCATACGTTTGCTACAGCCATGCTTAATCATGGCGCCGGACTTGAGAGCGTTAAGAAGCTGTTGGGGCATCAGGAGCTGACAACTACTGAGATATATACTCATACCACGTTTGAACAGCTTAAGAAAGTTTACAAATCCGCCCATCCAAGGGCTTAACCCTTAAAATTACAAGGAGGTAACTATGGAAGTTAAAATTCAGTCAATCCATTTTGACGCTACTGAACAATTGAAGGCATTTATCGAAAAGAAAACTGCCAAGTTGGAAAAATCTTATGAGGATATTCAAACTGTAGAGGTTCAACTTAAAGTTGTTAAGCCTGCCACTGCCATGAATAAGGAAACAAGTATCACTGTAATGGTTCCCGGCTCACGTCTTTTTGTTGAAAAAGTGTGCGATACTTTTGAAGAGGGAATTGACCTCTGTGTGGACTCTTTGAAGGTTCAATTGGCGAAATTTAAAGAAAAATTGCGCAATAGATAAAAAAAATCGCGAAAAGTTTTGGAGATTAAAAAATAATGCCTATCTTTGCAGCCGTTTTAGGACACGTCCTTACAACAAGCGCCTAACGGCTGCTTAACGTTGCCTCTTTAGCTCAGTTGGCCAGAGCACGTGATTTGTAATCTCGGGGTCGTTGGTTCGAATCCGACAAGAGGCTCAAAAGAAAAGACGAGTTCTTAAACAAAGGGTGGTTACCAGAGTGGCCAAATGGGGCAGACTGTAAATCTGCTGTCTTTCGACTTCGGTGGTTCGAATCCATCACCACCCACTCAGTAGAAGTCTTGCGGAAATAGCTCAGTTGATAGAGCACTAGCCTTCCAAGCTGGGGGTCGCGGGTTTGAGTCCCGTTTTCCGCTCTCGCTGCTGTAATAGCTCAGTGGTAGAGCACTTCCTTGGTAAGGAAGAGGTCCCGAGTTCAAATCTCGGTTACAGCTCTACGACTTTCTAATTTTTTAAAAACAGAAAAAATACACGATTATTCATTAACAATAAATAAAAAGTAAAGCTATGGCTAAAGAGACATTCGTCCGTACCAAACCCCATGTAAACATTGGTACAATTGGTCACGTAGACCACGGTAAGACTACTCTGACTGCTGCTATCACAACAGTATTGGCAAAGAAAGGTCTTTCTGAAGTTAAGTCTTTTGACTCTATCGATAACGCTCCTGAGGAAAAAGAGCGTGGTATTACTATCAATACAGCACACGTAGAGTATGAAACAGAAAACCGTCACTATGCACACGTTGACTGCCCGGGACACGCTGACTATGTAAAGAACATGGTAACAGGTGCTGCTCAGATGGATGGTGCTATCATCGTTGTTGCTGCAACTGATGGTCCTATGCCTCAGACACGTGAGCACGTGCTTCTCGCTCGTCAGGTAAACGTTCCTCGTCTGGTTGTATTCCTGAACAAGTGCGATATGGTTGAGGATGAGGAAATGCTTGAGCTCGTTGAGATGGAAATGCGTGAGCTTCTCGATCAGTACGAGTATGATGGCGACAATACTCCTATTATCCGCGGTTCTGCTCTTGGTGCACTTAACGGTGTTGAGAAGTGGGAAGAGAAGGTAATGGAGCTGATGGCTGCTGTTGACGAGTGGATTCCGCTGCCTCCGCGTGACCTCGACAAACCGTTCCTGATGCCTGTTGAGGACGTATTCTCAATCACAGGTCGTGGTACTGTTGCTACAGGTCGTATCGAGACTGGTCGTGTTAAGGTTGGTGACGAAGTTGAGCTCCTCGGTCTTGGTGAAGACAAGAAGTCAGTTGTAACTGGTGTTGAGATGTTCCGTAAGATTCTTGACGAAGGTGAAGCTGGTGATAACGTAGGTCTGCTTCTCCGTGGTATCGACAAGAACGAAATCAAGCGTGGTATGGTACTCTGCCACCCGGGTCAGATCAAACCTTACAAGAAGTTCAAGGCTCAGATCTATGTACTGAAGAAAGAAGAAGGTGGGCGTCACACTCCGTTCGGAAACAAGTATCGTCCTCAGTTCTACCTCCGTACAATGGACTGTACAGGTGAAATCTCTCTGCCGGAAGGCGTAGAAATGGTAATGCCTGGTGATAACGTAACAATCACTGTTGAGCTTATCTACGCTGTTGCATTGAACGTAGGTCTGCGCTTCGCTATCCGTGAAGGTGGTCGTACAGTAGGTGCTGGTCAGATTACTGAAATCATCGATTAATCATTATCAATGATATAAGTTTTAGGTTCTCGTCTTCCGGCGAGAACCTATTTTACGGGAATAGCTCAGTTGGTAGAGCACTGGTCTCCAAAACCAGGTGTCGGGAGTTCGAGCCTCTCTTCCCGTGCCAAAATAAAGATAATATGTTTAAAAAATTCGCAAATTACTGCAAAGTTTGTTACGAAGAACTTGTGCATAAAACAACATGGCCGACACGTGCCGAACTTACTCATAGTGCAATGGTTGTATTATCTGCTTCCTTGATCATTGCAGTTGTAGTGTTCATTATGGATTCCGTGTTCCGGTTTGTTATGAGTACGATCTATCCTAATTAATCGTAAAAAGGAAAATGGCTGAATCAGGAAAAAAGTGGTATGTATTGCGTGCTGTCAGTGGTAAGGAGGCTAAGGTAAAAGAATATATCGATGCCGAACTTAAGCACAACACGCTTCTTTCAACTTATGTTTCTCAGGTACTTATACCTATGGAGAAGCATGCTTCTTTGCGTAATGGCAAGCGTGTGGTCAAAGAGAAGATTTCTCTCCCGGGCTATGTCCTCGTAGAGGCAGAACTGAAAGGAGACGTGGCACATACACTGCGCTTCATACCTAACGTACTTGGCTTCTTGGGCGGATTGGATAATCCTACCCCTGTTAAGCAGTCTGATATCAACCGTATCCTTGGAACGGCTGAAGAGTCAGTGCTGACGGAAGAAGTAAATATTCCGTTCTGTGTTGACGAGACAGTGAAGGTTACTGATGGACCGTTCAGCGGCTTTAGCGGTGTCATTGAAGAAGTGAATACCGAGAAGCACAAACTTAAGGTTATGGTTAAGATCTTTGGACGTAAAACTCCATTGGAATTAGGTTTTATGCAAGTTGCAAAAGAATAACGTGTTGTTACGGACACGTGTGTTCTTTTATAAAATCTCAAATTTTTTTAATTAACAAAAGAAATGGCTAAAGAAGTTGCTGGATTAATCAAATTACAGATTAAAGGTGGCGCTGCGAATCCTTCACCACCAGTTGGACCGGCTCTCGGTTCAAAGGGTATTAACATCATGGGATTCTGCAAGGAATTCAACGCCAGAACTCAGGATAAGGCTGGAAAAGTGCTTCCGGTTGTTATCACTTACTACACCGATAAGTCATACAGCTTCGAAATTAAGACTTCTCCTGCTGCTGTTCAGCTGCTGGAGGCAGCCAAGGTTAAGAGTGGTTCTGCCGAGCCTAACCGTAGAAAAGTGGCTTCTGTGACATGGGATCAGATCCGTGCCATTGCAGAAGACAAAATGGCTGATCTTAACTGCTTTACCGTAGAGTCTGCGATGAAGCTTGTTGCTGGTACGGCTAGAAGTATGGGCATCTCAGTTAAAGGGGACTTCCCTGGTAAATAATTTATAACTTCAAGAAAATGAGTAAACTGACAAAAAATCAAAAATCAGTAGCTGATAAGGTTGAAGCAGGGAAAGCATACTCTTTGAAAGAGGCTGCAGAGTTGGTTAAGGATATTACTACTACCAAGTTTGACGCTTCTCTTGATATTGATGTACGCTTGGGCGTTGACCCGCGTAAGGCTAACCAGATGGTAAGAGGCGTTGTGTCTCTGCCTAACGGAACTGGTAAGGTTACACGCGTGCTCTGCCTTTGTACTCCTGATGCTGAAGCTGCTGCAAAAGAAGCAGGTGCTGACTATGTAGGTCTTGACGAGTATATCGAAAAGATCAAAGGTGGATGGACAGATGTTGATGTTATCATCACAATGCCGTCATGCATGGGCAAGATTGGTCCTTTAGGACGTGTTCTTGGTCCGCGTGGCTTGATGCCTAACCCTAAGAGCGGTACTGTAACTATGGACGTTGCAAAGGCTGTCAAGGAGGTTAAGCAGGGTAAGATCGACTTCAAGGTTGACAAGGCCGGTATCATCCATGCATCAATTGGTAAGGTTTCTTTCACTCCGGAACAGATCTATCAGAATGCGAAAGAATTTATCGCTACTGTTATTAAACTGAAACCTTCTGCTGCTAAAGGTACATACATCAAGAGTATCTTTATTTCTAGCACTATGAGTAAGGGTATCAAGATTGATCCTAAATCAGTTGAATAACTCTAAAAGTTTTGTAAGATGAAGAAAGAAGTAAAAGATACTATAGTTGTTGAACTCGGTCAGAAGCTGAAAGAGTATTCTCATTTCTACCTCGTTGATGTAACTGGTATGAATGCTGGTGCTACAAGCAAGCTCCGTCGCGAGTGCTTCAAGAACGAAATCAAGATGGTCGTTGTAAAGAACACTCTTCTTCACAAGGCTTTCGAGGCTTCGGATGTTGATTATGAGCCTTTGTATGGCTGTCTGAAGGGTAACACTGCTGTTCTCTTCTGCAATACAGCTAACGTTCCAGCTAAAATGCTGAAAGGTTATGTAAAAGAGAGTATTCCTGCATTGAAGGCTGCTTATGCAGAGGAAAGCATCTATGTTGGTGCTGACAAGCTGGAAGAACTCGCAGCTCTCAAGAGCAAGGACGAAGTTATTGCAGACATTGTTGCATTGCTGCAGTCTCCTGCAAAGAACGTTGTTTCTGCTCTTCAGTCAGGCGCTCACACCATCCATGGTGTACTCAAAACTTTAGGCGAGCGTCCTGAGTAATTTTAACACCCAAACATTAATATTTAAAAACATTAAAATTTAAAATAAAATGGCAGATATTAAAGCTATTGCTGAAGAATTAGTAAATTTGACAGTTAAGGAAGTAAACGAGTTGGCAACAGTCCTGAAGGACGAGTATGGAATTGAGCCCGCTGCTGCAGCTGTTGCTGTTGCTGCTGGTCCTGCTGCAGGTGGTGCTGCAGCCGCAGCTGAGGAGAAGACATCTTTCGATGTTGTACTCGCTGAGGTTGGTGGTGCAAAACTGCAGGTAGTTAAGGCCGTTAAAGAGGCTTGTGGTCTTGGTCTGAAAGAGGCTAAGGATCTCGTAGACGGTGCTCCTTCTACATTGAAGGAAGGTCTGTCTAAGGACGAGGCTGAGAACCTGAAGAAGGCTATCGAAGAGGCTGGCGCTAAGGTTGAGCTCAAATAATTGAGACAATAAAAAATATTTCGGGTTAAGATTCTCCCAGTCGGAGAGTCTTAACCTTTTTGTGTCTTTTATTAATACCATGCAGTCAACCACCGCTGCAAGGTGTAGGTCAAGATTCATGACTTTGAAATCTGCGGCCATTTATTTTCAAGGTGGCATTTTTAACGGTAATAAAAATCTGTAATGGCTTCAAAAATTGTTGATAACAGAGTGAATTTTGCCAGCGTGAAGAATCCGATGCCGTATCCGGATTTCCTCGATGTGCAGTTAAAGTCTTTCAGAGACTTCTTACAGTTGGATACTCCGCCTGAGGAACGCAAGAATGACGGTTTGTATAAGGTCTTTGCTGAAAATTTCCCTATCACCGACACACGTAATAATTTCGTTCTTGAGTTCTTGGATTACTATATCGACCCGCCCCGTTACACCATCGACGAGTGTCTTGAGCGCGGACTTACATATAGCGTGCCCTTGAAGGCTAAGATGAAACTGTATTGTACAGACCCTGACCATGAGGACTTCGGTACTTTCATTCAGGATGTTTTCCTCGGCACTATTCCTTATATGACTGATAACGGCACATTTATCATAAATGGAGCCGAGCGTGTTGTTGTATCACAGTTGCACAGATCTCCCGGTGTGTTCTTCGGACAGGGCGTTCACGCCAACGGTACGGTGCTTTATTCTGCACGTATCATCCCGTTCAAGGGCTCATGGATTGAGTTTGCAACCGACATCAACAATGTGATGTATGCATACATTGACCGTAAGAAGAAGTTGCCTGTTACAACACTTTTGCGTGCTATCGGTTTCGAGACCGATAAGGATATTCTTCAGATATTCGACCTGGCTGAGGAAGTTAAGGTCAACAAGAAGAATATGAAGGATGCCATTGGCCGTAAGCTTGCTGCGAGGGTTCTGAAGAGCTGGAACGAGGACTTCGTTGATGAGGATACCGGTGAAGTTGTTTCTATCGAGCGTAACGAGGTTATCATGGAGCGTGAGACAGAAATCACAAAGGATAACATCGACGACATTATCGACAGTGGCGCTTCGACAGTTCTTCTCCACAAGGATATTGATTCTGCAAGCAAATATTCAATAATCTTCAACACATTACAGAAAGACCCGAGTAACTCTGAGAAGGAAGCCGTGCTCTACATCTACCGTCAGCTGCGTAATGCAGACCCTGCCGATGACGCAAGTGCACGTGAGGTTATCCAGAACCTGTTCTTCTCTGACAAACGTTATGACTTGGGTGATGTAGGCCGTTACCGTATCAACAAGAAGTTAGGTCTTGATACAGACATGGATGTCCGTATCCTGACTAAAGAAGATATAATCGAAATTATCAAATATCTTATACAGCTGGTTAACTCTAACGCCACTGTAGACGATATCGACCACCTCAGCAACCGCCGTGTACGTACAGTAGGCGAGCAGCTGAGCAACCAGTTCTCTATTGGTCTGGCACGTATGAGTCGTACCATCAGAGAGCGTATGAACGTTCGCGACAATGAGGTGTTCACTCCTACAGACCTTATCAACGCCAAGACAATATCGAGTGTTATCAACTCGTTCTTCGGTACCAACCCGTTGTCACAGTTCATGGACCAGACCAACCCGCTTGCCGAAGTAACTAACAAGCGCCGTCTGTCTGCCCTTGGTCCTGGTGGTCTGTCAAGAGAGCGTGCCGGTTTCGAGGTGCGTGACGTTCACTATACACACTACGGACGCCTTTGTCCTATTGAGAGCCCTGAAGGTCCTAACATCGGACTTATCTCGTCTCTTTGTGTTTACGCTAAAATCAATGAGTTGGGATTCATCGAGACTCCTTACCGCAAGGTTAAGGACGGAATTGTTGATCTCGACAATGACCATATACTTTATCTTACTGCTGAAGAGGAGGAAGACCATATCATCGGTCAGGGCAATGCTCCGCTGAACGATGACGGTACGTTTATCCGTGAAGTGGTTAAGTGCCGTCAGGATGCCGACTTCCCCGTAGTGCCTCCTTCGGAGGTTGACCTTATGGACGTATCTCCTCAGCAGATTGCATCTATTGCTGCCGGACTCATTCCTTTCTTGGAGCACGACGATGCTCACCGTGCGTTGATGGGTAGTAACATGATGCGCCAGGCAGTTCCTCTGCTTCACAATGAGGCTCCTATCGTAGGTACCGGTATTGAGAAGCAGGTATGCGTTGACTCACGTACTATGATCACAGCCGAAGGCGATGGCGTAATCGAGTATGTTGATGCAACTACAATACGTATCCTTTATGACAGAACTGAGGAAGAAGAGTTCGTAAGCTTTGAGCCTGCTCTCAAGGAGTACAGAATACCTAAGTTCCGCCGTACTAACCAGAACATGACCGTTGACCTCCGTCCTATTTGCGACAAGGGACAGCGTGTAAAGAAGGGCGACATCCTTACAGAAGGATATGCTACAGAGGACGGCGAGCTGGCACTCGGACGCAACTTGCTTGTTGCTTACATGCCTTGGAAGGGATACAACTATGAGGACGCTATCGTGCTCAACGAGCGTGTAGTGCGTGAGGATATTCTTACTTCAGTACATGTGGATGAATATTCGCTCGACGTTCGTGAGACAAAGCGCGGTATGGAAGAGTTCACAAGCGACATTCCTAACGTCAGCGAAGAGGCTACCAAAGACCTCGATGACAATGGTATAATCAGAGTTGGTGCTCGTGTAGAGCCGGGCGATATCCTTATCGGTAAGATTTCACCTAAGGGTGAGAGCGATCCTTCACCTGAGGAGAAACTGCTCCGCGCTATCTTCGGCGACAAGGCTGGCGACGTGAAGGATTCTTCACTTAAGGCCAATCCTTCTCTTACCGGTGTCGTTATCGACAAGAAACTGTTCTCACGTGCCGTTAAGACACGTTCTTCTAAGCAGCAGGACAAGATCGTTCTGGCTAAGATCGACGAAGAGTATGCTGCCAAGATAGACGACCTGAAGGATATTCTTGTTGACAAGCTCCTCACTCTTACAGACGACAAGACGTCTATGGGTATCAAGGATTATACCGGAGCTGAGATTATTACAAGGGGAAGCAAGTTCACAATGGCTCAGCTGAAGAACCTTGAATATGACGGAATACAGTCAAACAACTGGACTAACGACGAACATACTAATGAGCTGATACAGAAGCTGATTATGAACTTCATCAAGAAGTACAAGCTCCTGGACGCTGAACTCAAGCGCCGTAAGTTCGCAATTACAATCGGTGACGAGCTGCCCTCAGGCATCCTGCAGATGGCTAAGGTTTACGTTGCCAAGAAACGTAAGATCGGCGTAGGTGATAAGCTTGCCGGTCGCCACGGTAACAAGGGTATCGTTTCTAAGATTGTACGTCAGGAAGATATGCCGTTCCTCGAGGACGGACGTCCTGTAGACTTGGTTCTTAACCCGCTGGGTGTGCCTTCACGTATGAACCTCGGACAGATATTTGAGGCTATTCTCGGTGCAGCCGGTAAGCGTCTTGGCGTTAAGTTCGCAACACCTATCTTCGACGGTGCCAAACTTGACGACCTTCAGGAATGGACCGACAAGGCAGGTCTGCCGCGTCTCTGCTCAACACACCTCTATGACGGTGAGACAGGTGAGATGTTCGACCAGCCGGCAACGGTAGGTATCACATACTTCCTTAAACTCGGCCACATGGTTGAAGATAAGATGCACGCCCGCAGCATCGGTCCGTACTCTCTTATCACACAGCAGCCTCTTGGAGGTAAGGCACAGTTTGGTGGTCAGCGTTTTGGTGAGATGGAGGTTTGGGCCCTCGAGGCATTCGGTGCCAGCCATGTGCTTCAGGAAATCCTTACCATCAAGTCTGATGACGTAGTAGGCCGTTCAAAGGCTTACGAGGCTATCGTCAAGGGCGAGCCTATGCCTACACCGGGCATACCGGAGTCTCTCAACGTGCTGCTGCACGAGCTCCGTGGTCTTGGCTTAAGTGTTACCCTTGATTAATAACGAAACTCTTTACATAACAAATATAAACAAGAATTATGGCTTTCAAGAAAGATTCAAAGATAAAGAGTAATTTCACGAAGATTACTATCGGACTTGCATCACCGGAAGAAATCCTCGAAAGTTCTTTTGGCGAGGTTACCAAACCTGAGACCATAAACTATCGTACATATAAACCTGAGCGCGACGGACTTTTCTGCGAGCGCATATTTGGTCCGACAAAGGACTATGAGTGTGCCTGCGGTAAATATAAGCGCATCAGATATAAAGGCATTGTCTGCGACCGCTGCGGTGTAGAGGTTACAGAGAAGAAAGTGCGCCGTGAGCGCACCGGACATATCGAGCTTGTTGTGCCTGTTGCACACATCTGGTATTTCCGTTCATTGCCTAACAAAATAGGTTACCTGCTCGGTATACCGACAAAGAAACTCGATTCTGTAATTTATTACGAGAAGTATATCGTAATACAGCCGGGTGTAATGGAAGGCCGTACAGACTCTGAGGGCGTTGAAATCAACGGCTCTCACAAGATGGACTTCCTTACTGAAGACGAATATGTAAACATAATGGACAACCTGCCCGACGGCAACGAATATCTTGATGATACAGACCCGAATAAGTTCATCGCCAAGATGGGTGCCGAGGCAATCTATGATCTGTTGGTAAATATCGATCTCGACTCTCTTTCTTATGAGCTTCGCGACCGTGCCAACAGCGACTCTTCTCAGCAGAGAAAGACCGAAGCCCTCAAGCGTCTGCAGGTTGTAGAGGCATTCCGCGGAAGCCGCAACATAAACAAGCCCGAGTGGATGATCATGAAGATTATTCCTGTTACTCCTCCTGAGCTTCGTCCGTTGGTTCCGCTGGATGGTGGTCGTTTTGCAACATCTGACCTCAACGACCTTTATCGTCGTGTCATCATACGTAACAACCGTCTGAAGAGACTTATGGAGATTAAGGCTCCTGAGGTTATTCTCCGTAACGAGAAACGTATGTTGCAGGAGGCTGTCGACAGCTTGTTTGACAACTCACGCAAGAGCAGCGCCGTTAAGAGCGATTCTAACCGTCCGCTGAAGTCTCTGTCTGACTCACTGAAAGGTAAGCAGGGACGTTTCCGTCAGAACCTTCTCGGTAAGCGTGTCGACTATTCAGCACGTTCAGTTATCGTTGTAGGTCCTGAGTTGAAGATGGGCGAGTGCGGTCTGCCTAAGCTTATGGCTGCAGAGCTCTACAAGCCGTTTATCATCCGTAAGCTCATTGAGCGCGGTATCGTCAAGACTGTAAAGAGCGCAAAGAAGATTGTAGACCGCCGCGAGCCGGTTATCTGGGATATCCTCGAGAATGTGATGAAGGGACACCCTGTATTGCTCAACCGTGCGCCTACACTTCACCGTCTTGGTATTCAGGCATTCCAGCCTAAACTTATCGAAGGTAAGGCTATTCAGCTCCATCCGTTGGCATGTACTGCATTCAACGCCGACTTCGACGGTGACCAGATGGCTGTTCACCTTCCGTTGAGCAATGAGGCAGTGCTCGAGGCACAGATTCTGATGCTTCAGAGCCACAACATCCTTAACCCTGCCAACGGTGCGCCTATCACAGTGCCTTCACAGGATATGGTGCTCGGACTTTACTATATTACAAAAATCCGTCCGGGTGCAAAGGGTGAGGGACTTACGTTCTATGGTCCGGAAGAGGCAATCATTGCGCACAATGAAGGCAAGTGTGACCTCCATGCTCAGGTAAAGGTTGTAGTGAAAGACCTTGATGCAGACGGAAAACTTGTTGACAAGATGGTTGAGACTTCTGTCGGCCGTGTTATTGTCAACGGCATCATACCTGAAGAAGTTGGTTATGTAAATAAGATTATCTCTAAGAAGAGTCTTCGCGATATTATTGCCGATGTAATTAAGGCTGTGGGCTTTGCCCGTGCCTGCGAGTTCCTCGACGGTATCAAGAACCTTGGTTATCGTATGGCATATCTGGCTGGTCTGTCGTTCAACCTTGACGATATCATCATTCCGAAGGAGAAGGCCGACCTCGTTGCAAAAGGTAATGAGGAAGTGCGTCAGATTACCGACAACTATAACATGGGATTCATCACAGACAACGAGCGTTACAACCAGGTAATTGACGCCTGGACACACGTAAATAACGAGTTGGGTGACGTCCTGATGAAGGAGATGACTGAGGCTGACCAGGGATTCAACGCCGTCTACATGATGCTTGACTCTGGAGCCCGTGGTTCTAAAGACCAGATTCGTCAGTTGGCAGGTATGCGTGGACTTATGGCAAAACCGCAGAAGGCAGGAGCTGAAGGTGCTCAGATTATTGAGAACCCGATTCTTTCTAACTTCAAGGAAGGTATGAGCGTGCTCGAGTACTTCATCTCTACCCACGGTGCCCGTAAGGGTCTTGCGGATACCGCTATGAAGACTGCCGATGCCGGATATCTTACACGTCGTCTTGTTGACGTTTCTCATGACGTTATCATTACAGAGGAAGACTGTGGAACTCTGCGCGGACTTGTATGTACAGCATTGAAGAATGGCGATGAGGTTATTTCTTCTCTGTATGAGCGTATCCTCGGCCGTGTGTCAGTTCACGATATTATACATCCTAACACAGGCGAGCTTATCGTTGCTGCCGGTGAGGAAATTACAGAGCCTATAGCTCAGATTATAGAAGACAGCCCGATCGAGAGCGTTGAAATCCGTTCTGTGCTTACTTGTGAGAGCAAGAAGGGTGTCTGCATGAAGTGTTACGGCCGTAACCTTGCCACAAGCCGCATGGTGCAGAAGGGCGAGGCTGTCGGAGTCATCGCAGCTCAGGCTATCGGTGAGCCGGGTACACAGCTTACACTTCGTACGTTCCACGCCGGTGGTGTGGCTGCCAATGCTGCAGCCAATGCATCTATTGTTGCCAAGAACGACAGCCGCATCGAGTTCGACGAGCTTCGTACCGTGCCGTTTGTTGAAGAAGGTGACAATGGCGAGGTTCAGTGTGAGATGGTCGTAAGCCGTCTGGCCGAAATCCGTTTCGTTGATCCTAACACAAACATCGTGCTTTCTACCCTGAACGTTCCTTACGGAAGCTCACTCTACTTCAAGGGCGGCTCTATCGTTAAGAAGGGTGATATGATTGCACGTTGGGACCCGTTCAACGCTGTTATCGTAACCGAGTATGCCGGTACGCTGAAGTTCCGCGACGTTATCGACGGTGTTACGTTCCACTCTGAGACCGACGATACAACAGGTCTTACCGAAAAGATTATCACTGAGTCTAAGGATAAGAGCAAGGTGCCTACCTGTGATATCGTAGATAAGAACGGCGATGTTGTCGGTACATACAACTTCCCTGTGGGTGGTCACGTTGTTGTTGAAGATGGTCAGACCGTCAAGACCGGTGCAACCCTCGTTAAGATTCCTCGTACAGTTGGTAAGGCTGGTGACATCACCGGAGGTCTTCCACGTGTAACAGAGCTCTTCGAGGCCCGCAACCCGTCTAACCCTGCCGTAGTGAGTGAAATCGACGGTGAGGTTACAATGGGTAAGGTTAAGCGTGGTAACCGTGAGATTATCGTTACCTCAAAGACAGGCGAGCAGCGCAAGTATCTCGTTTCTCTGTCAAAGCAGATCCTGGTTCAGGAGCACGATGCCGTTCGTGCCGGAACTCCTCTGTCAGACGGTGTTATTACGCCTAACGACATCCTTTCAATCAAGGGTCCTACCGCCGTTCAGGAGTATATCGTAAACGAAGTACAGGACGTATACCGTCTGCAGGGTGTGAAGATCAACGACAAGCACTTTGAGATCATTGTTCGTCAGATGATGCGCAAGGTACAGATCAATGATCCGGGTGACACAACATTCCTTGAGCAGGAGATTGTCGACAAACTCGACTTCGCTGAGGAGAACGACCGTATATGGGGTAAGAAAGTTGTTACCGACGCCGGCGACAGTGAGACTCTTAAGAAGGGTCAGATTATCTCAGCCCGCAAGCTGCGTGATGAGAACTCAACCCTGAAGCGCCGCGACCTTAAGACTGTTCAGGTGCGTGATGCCGTTCCTGCAACATCGACTCAGATCCTGCAGGGTATCACACGTGCTGCTCTCCAAACTAAGAGCTTCATGTCTGCTGCATCATTCCAGGAGACAACCAAGGTGCTTAACGAGGCTGCTATCCGCGGAAAGGTAGACTATCTGGAAGGCATGAAAGAGAACGTTATCTGCGGACACCTTATCCCGGCCGGTACAGGTCTGCGTGAATTCGAAAAGATTATTGTAGGTTCACGTGAGGATTATGACCGTATACAGGCAAACCGCAAGAATGTGATTGACTATAGCGAAAAGCAGACAGCTGAGAAAGAATAATTTCAAGGCTAAAACTATATAAGCAAAACGGCGATGCAATGTTAACATGCATCGCCGTTTTGCTTATATGTTATATCCAAATTAAAGAAATTTATTTATTTTCTTTTAAAAAATTTGTTTGCATTATAAAATTTCATATATTTGTGGAATTAAAAATATTATTGAAATCCTTGTTAATCTCTGAAAGAGATAGTCTTGCGTTTATTGCAAACCAAAATCTTTGGATATTTAAATTAAAGGCTTATGAAAAATAACACAGCAGATATATACTTTATTCTAGATGGATAGCAGTATGGCTATTCCCAATATTATAATGTAAAGCTGTTGGATGTTTTGAGTAATGTCAGCCTTATATCAATTTTGATTTATATAATTATTGAATTATTGATGTTTAATTTAAAATAATTGCGTTATGATTAAAAGATTACTTTCTTTGGTAACCGCTTTTGTTGCGTTTTGCTGTATAGCAAATGCACAGGCATTTCAGCGGAATGAGGCCGGTTTAGGACTCAAGTATAATAAGATTGAGAAAATGGCACCGACTCGTGCTGCTGCCGAGGGGGCGCTTTTTACTTATGCTCAGGGTGATGGTTATACTGGCGTAGGAGCGAAAGCAAAACATTATGATTGTGCAATCTTTATACCAAGAAAGTTCGCTGGTAATAAAATCGACCAGATGGGTTTTTACCTTATTGACCATAAAGTAGTAAATAATGTAAAGTGCTGGATTGCAAAAGAACTGCCAAGTAGCATCACTTCTTCAGAATGTGAGTTTTTTAAAGATATCACTCCAACGACTTCAATTAGTGTTGACGGAAAACCTGAAATCGTAACCGTTGAAAACTATACAATTCCTGCAGAGGGCTGTTATGTCGGTTATTCGTTTGATGTTACATCACTCACTTCACAGGCTGGTCTATATCCTATAGCCTTTGATGGTTCTAGCTATTGTGATGAATACGGAGGATACGTTTGCCTGCAGGGTAAATGGGACAGTATGGCAAGCTATGGCTTTGGAAACTTGTTGACATTTGTTTCAATGTCAGGTGACAATTTCCTCGGTAATGCCGCTTCATTTGTTTCAGACAATATAGGTCGAGTAATAACAATGAAAAACGGTAATGTTAATATTTCTGCAATGATCAAAAATGATGGTGTAACACCAATGACTTCTGTGGCTTATACAGTTAAGGATGTTGCAACAGGAGAAACTTCTGCAGAAAACACAGTAAACATTGATAATCTTCAGATTAATAATGTTTGTGTGATTGATATTCCATTGACAGCCGGTAATGATGCTAAAGAGGCAGAAAAGGAATTTGTCATAACTAAGGTAAACGGACAGCCCAACGAAACAGCCAATGCTACATGCAAAGGTTCTTTAATTGCTCTCACAAATGCTATTAAGCGCAGATCTGTTGTAGAGGAATTTACAGCTACAGGTTGTGGATATTGTACTCGCGGATATGCAGGTATGGCTGCATTGGCAGACACATATCCTGAGTCGTTCATCGGTATTGCCGTACACGGAAAGATGAACTATGACGACCCGATGAGAATTACTGACTATAATTCTGTCATGGCAATGGTTAAGGGTTACCCGTCTGCATTCATAAACAGAGGTCCTTCTATTGACCCATATTTCGGCACATCACAAAGTAAACTGCTTGGCGTACTTGACGATTTTGAAGCAAGTCTTACTTTGACAGAAGCTGAAATGTCTGTATGGCCGGAGTGGAACGAAAGTCAGACTGAAATAAATGTAATCACCGACATACAGTTCTTCTACAGCAGCAATAATGCTCCTTATGCTTTGGCTTATGTTCTGCTTGCTGACGGTTTGCAGGGCAGCGAGAGCAACTGGTGGCAGACTAACTACTATTCTGGAGCAACTGGTGCTGAGAATGAACCTTATATTTACGAGTATACACAAAAAGGTGAGCAGATAAAGGATATGGTTTATGATCATGTAGCCATTATGGCCAAGGATGTAGCTGAAGGTATCAAGGGTTCAATAGCTGCTCCCCTTGTAGCAGATGCAGTTCAGCGTCATGAAACAACTTTCGATCTCTCTAATGGCGTTACTTCTGCCAGCAAGTTCAACCTCTTGCAGGATAAGTCAAAGCTGAAGGTTGTTGCTATGCTTATCAACACAGAGACTGGTGAGATTGTAAATGCTGCAGAGAGAGCCGTTGGTACATTTGGTACAGGTATCAGCGTTGTTGATCCTTCAGAGAAGGAAGTTAAGGAAGTTGCCCGCTATACTATTGACGGCGTGCAGCTCAGCGCTCCTGCAAAGGGCATCAATATCGTTAAGATGTCTGACGGAACAACAAGAAAGGTTGTTGTAAAGCAGTAATTGAATAATTCTGAATTTTAAGAATTCAGAGTAGAATAAGATTTTGGCCATTAGAAAATATTAGGGCTGTGTATGAGGCTTCTGATAATTTTCTGATGGCCATTATTGTTTTATTATATTTGGTCTGTTCTTGAGTGCATTGCCGTATGTTTGATGGTTTACCCCAAATATGCCATTATACTGCACATGGCTTTATCTATTTCGTGCTTTCATGCCTTCGGCCCCTCTTTTTGTTCCTATTGAGCGAATCTTAATAATCGATTTTGGTTTAACTCCAACTTGCCATTATGTTCCTGCCTTTTTGCCTTTTGTTATTTGCTGCCATGACCGGATTGCCTAAGGAATATGTTGACTGCACGGTAGCAACAGAAAAAAGAAAGACGGATAAGACTGCAATGAACCAGGCGGAATAAGTCTTATATGGTTAATGATTTGGGGTTGATCGTAACGTATCTGCGATGTGCCTTAATATGCATTTTGCCGGTTTGGGATAGCTAATATAAGATAATCCCTAACCGGCAAAATGTTGATGAAAGAATAGGCTGGTTAAAGCCTATAAAGGTGTGTTACTGATCTTTCTTAGATTTTATCCGGATGCAGCCGGCCGTTACTTGTTTTCATTCTTGCTCTCTTCCTGCTTTCTGTGCTGATAGAGCTGATAAGAGTTTATCACGTTGTGCCATATGCTGTAGAAGCCGCCTGCTACTGCCGTTATCGGTGTGAAGAAGGTGTATCCCATCCATATTGCCAGCACGGTGTTCTTTTGTCCAAGCGACTGTCCTGCCGTAATCTTGTCGTTGTATAACGCACCTACCTTGCGTCCGAGCCAGAACTGGAGCAGACAGCTGATAAGCGATGCAACCACTAGGCCGAGTTCGGTGGCAATGGCCACGTCGGCATGAACAATGGTGCGTGTCGTGACGGTCATGGCCAGCGTAAGCGCAACAGCCCAAAGATAGAAGCTCAGGTCGCTGTAGTGTGATATCGTGAAGTGGAGTCTTGGCGAAAGATATCTCAGCAGGATGGCAGCCAGCAGGGGCAGAAGCAGCAATGGGAACACCTTGCCGAGTATCAGCATTGCCGAGTTAAGTATGCCGAGCTCCGGATTGGGATGTACATACGGCACAAGTGCCGGTATGAATGCCGCCGTAATGATGTTTATCAGTATGGTGTATGTGGTTATGTGGTTCACATTTCCGCCAAGTTTTTTTGTTATCACCGCACCGGCCGTGGCCGTAGGACATATCAGGCATATCATGGCACCCTCGAGCACAATGCGCAGTCCGCTGTGCGGCATGAGCATAAGCGCCACGGCTATGGCTGTGAACGTGCCGGCCTGAAAGAGCAGCAGCCACGGATGCCACTTGCACAGGCGGAGCTTCTTGGGGTTCACCTTGCAGAAAGTGATAAACAGCATGGCAAATATCAGCATGGGCTGCAGCAGCTCGATGGCTTTGAGGGCAAAGTGGTGAGTAGGTTGCAGTGCGGGTATTGCCGTGTAGACAAAATAGGCAGCAATGCCGGTAATGATGGCGATGATAAGCGTCCAGTCTTTTAAGAATTTGATGATTTTCATTTTGTATTTTCTTTCAGTCAGGCAAACTTACTACTTTTTCCGCAATCTTGTCAATATTTTTTGCTTTTTGTTTATATCTTAGGTGCCATATTCCTTTATATATGTTCCGGCAGTATAATCTAGGCATACTTTTGTTCGTTTATTTCGGCGTTATTTCTTAAATTTGTGCCAAATTGAAGATATACAGAAAAGTCAGATGGATAGATTAGATGATTATATATTAAGTTTTCTCCGCCACACAGCCGGTGTGTCCGAGAGTGTTTTGTCGTGGGTATATCCGCTCACGGCCCTGTTTGCCATAGGTCTTGTTTCGTATCTCTGCACGGCGCTGTTCCGCTATGTTGTCATGCCGGCAGTGCAGAAGCTTACCGAGCGCACCAAGGCCACATGGGACGACTATCTGTTCAACGACCGTGTGATGAAAGCCTTCCGCCGCATCATACCTCCCGTGTTGTGGTATGTCCTGCTGCCGTTTGCCTTTGCTGCCGACAGCAGTGTGCTGCCCGTGCTGCTCAAGGCCTGCAACATCTACCTCGTGGTGGTGTCGCTGTTCTTTATAAGCGAGTTTCTCCATTCGCTCTACGAGATATCCAGCGAGCACCAGAAGCTGCGCAACCGGCCGCTGAAGGGCATCTATCAGATGTTCAACCTCATGGCCGTTGTGGTGGGCTTCATCCTCGTGGTGAGCATCATCGTCAACAAGAGTGCCGGCACCGTGCTTGCCGGTCTTGGCGCTTCTGCCGCCATCATCATGCTGATCTTCAAGGACACCATCCTCGGTCTTGTGGCCGGCGTACAGCTTACGGCCAACGACATGCTGCGTCCGGGCGACTGGATAACCATGAACAAGTATGGTGCCAACGGATATGTAAGGGAAGTGTCGCTCACCACTGTCAAGGTGCAGAACTTCGACAAGACCATCACCACCATACCGCCTTATCTGCTCGTGAGCGACTCGTTTCAGAACTGGCGCGGCATGCGCGAGGCGGGCGGACGCCGACTGAAGCTGTCGGTCAACATCGACGCCAACACCGTACACTTCTGTTCGCCTGACGAACTGCGCAGCTACGAAGAGAAAGGATATATAGTCAAAGGCCAGTATGACTCTGCTGACAGGCCCGTTGCCAACACTCAGGTGTACCGCAACTTTATGATGGACTTCATGTCGCGCCACCCCAACGTCAACAAAGACCTTATGATAATGGCACGCATGCTTCAGCCCACGCCCGAGGGCCTGCCTCTCGAGCTTTACTGCTTCTCGGTGTTCCCCGACTGGAAACCCTTCGAGCTGTTTCAGGGGGAGGTGCTCGACTATGCCATCGTTATGGCGTCAGAGTTCGGCCTGCGCATCTTCCAGCGTCCTGCCGGCAGCGATTTTGGCTCGCCTGTAGCCTGATGCCGTTCTGATGTGCCGTGGCTTGTGCCTGAGGCAGATGCCGGTGCCGTGTTGTTATGTCATCTCATCTCATTGCACCGCAACCCTTTCATAGTGTCATCTGCATTATGTTCAGAAAAATAGCTGAAACAGCCGCAATGCATCTCCTGATCATGGCTGATGTCGTGCCGAATAGGGCGTGTGGTGCGGCGCTTATGGTGCATTCGCACCAAAACCCTGCCTTTTCCAGTGCGTAAAAGGCAGGGTTTTGTATGCTCAAAGGCCGTCTTCTGTTTGCTAAAAGACTACGTTTTGCATTGCCGTTTGCCGTGTTTTACATTGTAGCCTGCCGCCCGGCATTGCACACATTTGCCACTTTGCCCCGTAAAACGCTGTAATAATGTGCTTTCTCTTTGCACACATTTTCAGACCATATTTGCGCATAAAGTATTTTATTTTCTGAAAACCGCAGAATGAGAGCCTCACGCCAAATCAATGTGTAAGCCTTGTCCTTGTTTTATGTTGCATTTGTCAAGACTGCAGCTCAATCGCTCCGGCCGTGCATCCCAATCGCACATATTGCGGCCGTGCTTGCCAAGTTTTTCGTGTTAAATAGCTGATTTTCAGAAAAAATGTGTAAGTTTGCACTTTATAAATAGCAATAAAAAAGAAAAATAGACAATGGGAAAGATAATACTTACCGGCGACCGCCCTACCGGAAAACTTCATTTGGGCCACTATGTTGGCTCGTTGCGCCGCAGGGTGGAGCTGCAGAATGAAGGCGACTTCGACCGCATGTTTGTGTTCATTGCCGATGTTCAGGCACTTACCGACAATGCCGACAACCCCGAAAAGGTCAGACAGAACATCATCGAGGTGGCTCTCGACTATCTTTCGGCAGGACTCGACCCCGAAAAGGTTACGCTCTTTGTGCAGTCGATGATACCCGAGCTGGCCGAGCTGACGGTGTATTACATGAACCTTGTCACCGTGTCGCGCCTTCAGCGCAACCCTACGGTGAAGACCGAGATACAGATGCGCAACTTCGAGACGAGCATCCCCGTGGGCTTCTTCACATATCCCATAAGCCAGGCTGCCGACATTACGGCCTTCAAGGCCACTACGGTGCCTGCCGGCGAAGACCAGGAGCCTATGCTCGAGCAGACGCGCGAGATAGTGAAGCGCTTCAACAATATATACGGCGACGTGCTTGTTGAGCCTAAGATAATGCTGCCCACCAACTCGGTGTGCTGCCGCCTGCCGGGAACCGACGGCAAGGCCAAGATGAGCAAGAGCCTCGGCAACTGCATCTATCTGTCTGACACGCCCAAGGACATGCAGCAGAAGGTGAAGAGCATGTATACCGACCCGGGACACCTGCGCGTGGAAGACCCCGGAAAGGTTGAGGGCAACACGGTGTTTACATACCTCGAGGCGTTCAGCACGCCCGACGACTTTGCCGAATACTGGCCTGAGTACAAGAGCCTCGACGAACTGAAAGACCACTACCGCCGCGGCGGACTGGGCGACATGAAGTGCAAGAAGTTCCTCATAAAGGTGCTCGACCGCCAGCTTGAGCCTATCCGTCAGCGCCGCCATGAGTTTGAACAGGACATCCCGGAGGTTTACAACATCCTGAAGAAAGGCTCAGAGGCTGCCCGCGAGGTGGCTGCGCAGACTCTGCACGACGTGCGCGAGGCCATGCGCATCAACTATTTTGACGACCTCGACCTTATCAAGGAGCAGGCTGCCAAGTATAAGGCAGGCGAGTAGGAGGCCGGTGTAGCATATAATACATACGTTAGTATAAATGACGGGCCGCATATCCTGACAATGGGGATATGCGGCCCTGCGTGATATATAAGGACTTTTATTGTAGGTGTCAGCGGTTGATTACCTTCCTGGCTGTTCCGTCGCTCATGCGTATTATGTTTATTCCGCGTGCGGGTTTTGCCAGCTTTCTTCCGTCAATGCCGTAGCGTGCCGTCTCTGTTGCGCCGGCTGCTGTCTCGCTTTCTATGCCCGACGTCTCGCTCTCCTTTATCATAAACTCCTTCCATACGTCGGCCTTTTCATATTCGGCCTTGGCTCCTTGCGGCACATACAGCAGGCAGTCCTGCGGCACGTCGCTGTCCCATCCGGCAAATGACGTGTTGTCGCATGCCGGCGGTGTGACGGCCTTGCAGTCTACTTCTGTCAGCATGTTGTATGCAAATGCCGCATAGCCTATCGACTCGAGCGTAGACGGCAGCGTCAGCTTCGTCAGGCTTTCGCAGTTGATGAATGCCATCTGGTCGATAGTCTTCGTTCCTTCGCCTATTGTCAGTTCCTCAAGATACACCATGTAAGAGAACGCGTTGCGCGGTATCGTGGTGATAGAGCCGGGCAGAGACATCACTACCACGCCCTCGCATCCGTCGAATGCCCCTTCGCCTATGGTCTTTACGGTTTCGGGCAGGTTGATGTTCTCCATTGTGTAGCAGCTCGAAAAGGCATTTTCGCCTATGCTCTCAAGACCTTCCGGGAACACTACGTCGAGCAGTCTCATGTTGTTCTGGAATGCGTTGTCGCCTATTGTCTTCACTCCTTCTGGTATGTTCACTCTTTCAAGGTTAGAGCATCTGTCGAACATATAGTCGGGTATGGATGTCAGACCTTCGGGCAGAATTGCAGATTTTAGTGCCGTGCAGTTGGAGAAGCATCCCTCCAGCTCTGTAACCGAGTTAGGTATCTCTATGGTTTCGAGCTTGTCGCAGTAAGAGAATGCCGAACCCTCTATGCTCTGCAGGCCGTCGTTCAGACTGACGGATGCAAGACTGCTGCACATAAAGAACGCCGACTCATCTATCTCTTTCAGCGTTGCCGGACATTCGAGGCTGGTCAGCATGCAGCTGCTGAATGCCTCTTTGCCTATTTTTACGAGATTTTTCGGCAGCGTTATTTCTGTTATTGCTGTGCCCGAGAAGGCGTTTGCCGGTATCTCTTCGCATTCTTCAGGAAGAGTTACCGAAGTCAGCTTGCCGCAGTTTCTGAACATGCCTTTGGCCGGTATGATGCCGTTGACAAAGCTGAACGATGCAATTTGCGTCTCTGAAAAGGCATAGCTGCGTATCTCTTTCAGACCGTCGGGCAGTGTTATCTCGCTCAGGGCGGTGCATCTCATGAATGCGCTGTCGCCCACAACCGTTGTTCCTGCCGGAAGGCTAAGGCTTTCCAGCTTGTCGCAGCTGTAGAATATGCAGTTGCCCATCTCGTTGTCGCTGGTATAAAATTCCTTGTTGTTCACATAGTCGGTGTAGTAGGCTTCGCCTCCTGCCACAACCTTAGCCTCGCTCAGGTCGAGCGTTGCCAGCTTGCCTTCAGTGGGCACGTTGTCGAGGTCGATGCCTGCCATGTCGCGCAGCAGTATGAAGTCAGTTCCGTTCAGGTTTCCGGTTATCTTGAGCGATGTGATGGTGTATTTGTCGTTGCCTATCTGTTCCGACAGAGTGCCTGCCGTCTCAACATTCACTGTGGTCTGTTGCGCCTGTGATATGGCCGCGATTGCTGCCATGCAGACTGTAAGTAGTAAAGCTCTTTTCATGGTTAAATCGTTTTTAGGGTCATACAATTTTATTCTTGTTCTCGTTTATCTCACGACAACCTTTCTGGCGGTTGTCTTTCCGTTGCTTAGTGTGGTGCGTATTATGTTTACGCCTCTGCCGGCCTTGCTCACCTTGCTTCCCGTTATGCTGAATATCTCTTCGCTGACAGGGCTGCCGTATTCGTCGGTCGTGGCTGCGTCTATGCCGGTGCCAGTTTCGGGTGTAACCTTCTGCATGAATATTGAGGTTGTGCCGTTGCGCTCCTCGTCCCAGCTTGTCAGGAAGTATTTTCCGTCTATCATGGCCGATGATTTCAGGTTGACTTTCTTTGTCGGAGTCTCTGTAAACTGAATTGTTTCGCAGGTCTTGTTGCCGCCGGCATCATATATGTCGAGCAGTGAGTTCACCGCCTTTGTTGCGCCGTCGAGTTTCTGATAGAACAGGGCAGCGTTGCCGTTGCCGGCGTCCTGCACGCTGTAGAACGAGTACATGTCGCCGTTCTGCATGGCGGCCACCTCTATGTTGCCTTCCGGCAGTGCCTGTCCGTCGGTGGTGTATCTTTTCATGTAGAGTCCCTGAGTGTTTGAGTTATTTTTGTCAAACTGCTGGTATGCGCAAGCGAAGGTGTTGTCGCTGCTGATGTATGCCACGGCTGGCTGTGCTCCGCCATAGTTGCCGTCGTTGAGGATTATGCCTCCGGGCTTGCCGTCGAAAGCCGTTTTTCCGTTACTCCTGACATAGACAAACGCACTGTTGAAGTTTGCGTCCATGCATGTTATCAGTGCTCCGTTGTCGGGTCCGGGCACAATCTTTAGCACTTCCCATGGCTTAGGCGATGCCAGTCCGCCGTTGAACACCGTCTCGTCCTCTTCCGTAAGGCTTTCCCCGTTGCCGTCAATGAGCTTGGTCTTCAGCGAGCTGCTCTCATATATATAGGTAAGAAGGGCGTTGTCGCCGTCGCTTTTTGTCACAAAGGGGTAGGGGGTGCTCTTGTAGGTAGTCTCCACGGCTGTCTTCTGCCATATAGAGTTGCCGTCCTTGTCGAGTCTTTCAATGGCTATGCAGTCTTTTTGTGCGTTGTCGTCGCGATACATGTAGGCGCATATGCATCCGCCGTCGTCGAGCGCACACATGCTTAGTCCGACCTGTGTGGCAAAACCCTTGCCGCTGTTGAGCACGGTTCCGTCCCATAGCTGCCGGCCGTCTGGCGCATATTTATATATGGTGTATGTATTCAGCTTGCTGTCAGGAGCAGTTCTGAAGTCCTGCACGCCGACAAACGCCTGTCCGTCTTTGTCGAGAGCCAGATGCTGGTTGTAGGCCGACCACACTTTGTTGGCTTCCTGTGAGATTATTTTTCCGCCCCTCTCCATAACCTTGTTGCCGTCTTTATCTATTATTTGCAGGCGCATGCCCAGGGTTCCGTTCATGTTTGTGATGAAGAAGACATAGGTTACTCCGTCCTTGTTCGTGGCCACTTCGTTTTCGTCAAAGGCCAGTCCTGTCGGCGTAATCTGAGTGTTCTTGCCTAAGTCGGTTGTCCATTGGGCGCGTGTCATGCCCGCTATGAATATTATTACTGCAGTAAGGAGTATTATTCTTTTTTTCATGACAGATGGTTTTAAGGGTTATACATAATAAAGTTATCTAAAAACAAAAGTAATACTTGTTTCATATATAGTGGCTGACGTAGAGGTCTTTCGCAAATATACGCCTAATAATGTTTTTGTGCAATAGCCGGATGCTCCAAATGTTTGCTATTTCATGAAATAACAAAAGAAATGCTTTAAATTTGCCTGCGTATGCCCGGATTTTGATTATAATTCTTATATTTGCCGATACAAAAAGTCTCAGTTATGAATATTATCGCCGTCATTGCAGCTGCCTTGCTGCTGATTATTCCTTGTTCCGGTAGCCTTGCTGCCGGAAACAGCCGTGCTGCAGAGATTGCAGAGACGGCGCAGAAGGATTATTATTCAGGCGAATATTTTGATGCTCTCGAAGGATTCATAACCGGCCTGAAGGTTGCACGCGACGAGAAGGACAGTCTGTCGCTCATGATATGCACCGGATATATAAGCAACATATACAATTGCTTCAACGACTACAGCAGCAGTCTGGCTTATCTGCTTGAGGGATACGAGGTTGCCCGGATGTGCAACAATGAGAATATGAATGCCCGCTTCCTTTCAAACATTGTAAGTACGTGCTGCCGGTTGGGCGATGTTAAGAGCGCGGAGAAATATTATGCCCTTGAAGAGAAGGTCGCTATGAATGACCGGGACGAGAACGACTATTATCTCCTTTATAATAAGGCACGCATCATGCAGGCCGGAGGGAGATTCAATGAGGCCTTGCAGATGCATCACAGACTGTTGGACATGGCTAAGAGACGCGGCATGGCTGAGTTGTATTCACTTATTCAGTATAGCGAGATAGGCAATGTGCTTGTCAGGCTTGGCCGGTATTCAGAGGCACGCAAATATGGCGAGATGTGCATGAGCCTGTCGGGAAGACTTGGCGACGACGACCTAAAGATTAATGCGTATAATATTATGGCAGGAGCCTGCAAGGGACTTGGGCAGGCTGACCAATATGTCTTGTATCATTCTAAGGCGCTGGCTCTTACTGATTCTGTATTTAATCCTAAACGTTTCTATATGGTGCGCAACCGTCTTGACGTTTATCGCGACAGTGTGGCCGGCGAGCGTATAACGATGCTGAACGGTATAGTTACACGGCAGTCGGATGCGATGTTCCTGCTTATTCTTCTTGTTGTTGTTATGTTTGCTGTGTCTGGTGCGGTGTGGTATGCTTACCGCAGACAGGCAAAAACTAAGGGCGCTTTGCCTGAAAAGGCTGCTGCTGCCGACTGTTACATGCTTCCTGGTGATTGTATGCCCGTAGAGTCGGTGTTGCTGACTGTAGAGGCTGCTGCACCTGTACAACTATCAGAAACTGATTCTGCTGTTGAAGAGCAGTGCCTTATGAGTCGTGAGCAGGCCGAGGCTTTATATGAGAAAATAGAACAGGCATTTAATGATGTTGCAGTTATATCAGAACCCGAATTCAGTTTGGGCACCTTGTCGCAGTTGGTAGGCTCTAATATGAAATATGTGTCGTGGGTGATAAACAGTTTTTATGGTAAAAACTTTAAGACTATCCTTAATGAGTGTCGTGTGCGTGAGGCATGTATCAGACTGGGCGACACAGAGCGTTATGGCAACATCACTATTCAGGGAATATATGAAAGTCTGGGATACCGCAGTGCATCAAGTTTTAACCGGGCTTTCAGACAAGTTACCGGCATGTCGCCATCAGCCTTTCTTAAGCAGGCCCAGGTAGAAAAGGTGTAGCGGGGCAGAGGCAAATGCTGTTTTGTGCGACTTCATATTGCTGATGTTGTCTTTCTGTTGTGAGCGCGATGACCGGCAGTTGTGTTTTATTATATGTAGACGGACGTCGGGCGTTAGGTTAAAATGGCGCTGTCTGATCGTGATTTATTTAACGCTTAATGCACATTCCTGATCTTTTGCTAATGTCTTTTTTGTGTTGTGTTTGCAGTCTCCTTCCTTAATTGTTTATGCCGTTTATGAATGTGATTTTTGGCCGGTGCTGGCTTTATGTATGCCATGTGGTATGTTGAAAATTTATGACTTTGTTGCGCAGAATATTTATTTTAATGTTTTTGTTACCAAAAATATATCTGTTATTGCTTGTTTTTCTGCCAAAAAGGTTTATCTTTGCATTACTTTCTATCAGGCTCCGTGCTGAGCATAAGTAAGGCTGCATGCTTGTGGCTGTAATGCTTTGAATAACGTATGCCGGTATTCTAAAAATTTAATCCGGTTAAATAGGCGGCTGTAGATGCTGTCTTAAAATTCAGGCGAAGATGCTGGCTGATGGCTACAGGTGATGAGCTGTATGCCGAGAAACAGAGATATGAAACTTTATATATTAATATAATAATACAAAGAAATGGAAAACAAAAATAACAATCAGGGTCAGTTTCAAGTAGATCTGCCCGCAGATGTATCACAGGGACAATACGCAAACTTTGCTATTATAACACACTCTAGTTCTGATTTTGTGCTCGACTTTGCCCGCATCCTTCCCGGTGTACCCAAGGCAACAGTTAAGTCACGTGTGATTCTTGCTCCTGAGCATGCAAAGCGTCTGCTTATGGCTCTTCAGGACAATATCGTAAGATATGAGAATGCTTTCGGTCAGATAAAGATTCCGCAGCAGGAAAAAGGCACTATTGCACCTTTCCACATTAATAAGGGTGAAGCCTAATTTTTCATCTTAGAAGAATTGATAAGTGTCTGCAAGTGCATTTAAATAAGCATATTGTAGTTAATTTATTTTAATAAAGCCTATATTGTGCAAATTTTATGCCGATATAGGCTTTTTGGATTCTTTATAATTATGTAATTTAAAGAATTATTCTTACCTTTGCAGCCCAAATCGGTCTATGTTCTATTGGCCGTATTACAATAATAAGAAAATAACAAAACAAAATATATAACTAAAAATTTAACAACAATGCCTACAATTCAACAATTGGTAAGAAAAGGTAGAAAGGCGCTTGTTGACAAGAGCAAATCACCGGCTTTGGATTCATGTCCTCAGCGTCGTGGCGTTTGTGTTCGTGTTTACACAACAACCCCTAAGAAACCTAATTCGGCAATGCGTAAAGTTGCCCGTGTTCGTTTGACAAACCAGAAGGAAGTTAACTCTTACATACCGGGAGAGGGACACAACCTTCAGGAGCACTCTATCGTACTCGTACGTGGCGGTCGTGTAAAGGACCTTCCTGGTGTACGTTATCACATCGTTCGTGGTACTCTTGATACAGCTGGTGTAGCAAACCGTACACAGCGTCGTTCTAAGTATGGCGCAAAGCGTCCTAAGGCTAAGAAATAATCGTTAAAAGCCAGTTTTTAGGACATAATTGACATTTTATTAACGTTTTGCTGGAGAATTGTTATAAAGGTTGAGTAAGCAGTTCTGGTGAGAACGCTGAAGAACAAGAGAACAGCCCCATGCAGAATTAATTTCAAAACAAAGAAATGAGAAAAGCAAAACCAAAGAAGCGCGTGGTCCTTCCGGATCCCGTTTACAATGACCAGAAAGTCTCAAAATTCGTTAACCATCTGATGTATGATGGAAAGAAAAATACTTCTTATGAGATTTTCTACAAAGCATTAGACACAGTAAAAGAGAAAATGGCTAGCGAGGAAAAGTCTGCTCTTGAAATATGGAAGGCAGCCCTCGACAATATTACTCCTCAGGTTGAGGTTAAGAGCCGTCGTATCGGTGGTGCTACATTCCAGGTTCCTACAGAAATCCGTCCTGACCGTAAGGAGAGCATCTCTATGAAGAATATGATTAACTATGCACGCAAGCGCGGCGGTAAGACAATGGCCGACAAGCTCGCTGCTGAAATCATGGATGCTTATAACAATCAGGGTGGCGCATTCAAGCGTAAGGAAGATATGCACCGCATGGCTGAGGCTAACCGTGCATTCGCTCACTTCAGATTTTAATAATACAGACAGGTAAAAAGAATCATGGCAAAGCAAGATTTACATTTGACCCGTAATATCGGTATTATGGCTCACATCGATGCCGGTAAGACAACAACTTCTGAGCGTATCCTTTTCTATACAGGTAAAACTCATAAGATTGGTGAGGTTCACGATGGTGCTGCTACAATGGACTGGATGGCTCAGGAGCAGGAGCGTGGTATTACTATCACATCTGCTGCCACCACTTGCTACTGGCACTATGACAACAAGCAGTTCAAGATTAACCTGATTGACACTCCGGGACACGTTGACTTCACTGCTGAGGTTGAGCGTTCTCTGCGTGTTCTTGACGGAGCTGTTGCTACATATTGCGCTGTAGGCGGTGTACAGCCTCAGTCTGAAACTGTATGGCGCCAGGCTGACAAATATAATGTTCCCCGTCTCGGCTATGTAAACAAGATGGACCGTTCTGGCGCTGACTATTTTGACGTTCTGCGTCAGATGAAGGAAGTGCTTGGCGCTAATCCTGTTTCTCTCGTTGTTCCTATCGGAAGTGAGGAGACTTTCAAAGGTATCGTAGATCTTATCAAGATGAAGGCTATCCTTTGGCACGATGAGACTATGGGTGCTGAATTTGAGGTTGCTGAGATTCCTGCTGACCTTAAGGACGAAGCTGAAGAGTGGAGAGGAAAACTCCTTGAAAGCGCAGCTGAGTTCGATGAGTCTTTGATGGAAAAATACTTTGAGGATCCTAACTCAATAACAGAAGAGGAAATCATTGCTGCTATCCGTAAGGGTACTCTGGCTATGGAATGTACTCCTGTTATCTGTGGTTCTTCATTCAAGAATAAGGGTGTTCAGACCCTGCTCGACTATGTATGTGCATTCCTGCCTTCTCCTGTCGATACTCCTAACATCGTTGGTACTAACCCGACAACAGGTGAGGAAGAAGACCGTAAACCGTCTGAGGATGCGCCTACTTCAGCTCTTGCGTTCAAGATTGCTACTGACCCGTATGTTGGCCGTCTCGTATTCTTCCGCGTTTACTCTGGTAAGGTTGAGGCTGGTTCTTATGTTTACAACACACGTTCAGGCAAGAAGGAGCGCGTAAGCCGTCTGTTCCAGATGAACTCAAACAAGCAGGTTCCTATGGACGCTATCGATGCCGGTGATATCGGTGCTGGTGTTGGTTTCAAGGATATCCGTACAGGTGATACTCTTTGCGATGAGGCACATCCTATCGTACTCGAGTCTATGACATTCCCTGATCCTGTTATTGGTATCGCTGTTGAGCCGAAGAGCCAGGCTGACGTTGATAAGCTCGGTATCGGTCTTGCTAAGCTTGCTGAGGAAGACCCGACCTTCACTGTTCATACAGACGAGCAGAGCGGTCAGACAGTTATCTCTGGTATGGGTGAGCTTCACCTCGACATCATCCTTGACCGTCTGAAGAGAGAGTTCAAGGTTGAATGTAATCAGGGTAAGCCTCAGGTTAACTACAAAGAGGCTATCACCAAGACTGTCAACCTGCGTGAGGTTTACAAGAAGCAGAGTGGTGGTCGCGGTAAGTTCGCTGATATCATCGTTAATGTTGGTCCGGTAGACGAGGATTACAAGCAGGGCGGTCTGCAGTTCATCAATGAAGTTAAGGGTGGTAACATTCCTAAGGAATTCATTCCTTCAGTACAGAAAGGTTTCGAGTCTGCAATGAAGAATGGTGTACTTGGCGGTTATCCTATGGACAGCCTGAAGGTTACTCTTATCGATGGTTCTTTCCACCCGGTAGACTCTGACCAGTTGTCATTCGAGGTTGCAGCTATCAACGCTTACAAGAACGCTTGCGTTAAGGCAGGTCCGGTTCTGATGGAGCCTATCATGAAGCTCGAGGTTGTAACACCTGAAGAGAACATGGGTGACGTTATCGGTGACTTGAACAAGCGTCGTGGTCAGGTTGAAGGTATGGATGAGACTCGTAGCGGTGCACGTATCATCAGAGCTATGGTTCCGCTGGCAGAGATGTTCGGTTATGTAACAGCTCTCCGTACAATCACTTCTGGTCGTGCTACAAGCTCAATGGAGTATGATCACCATGCTCCTCTGTCAAGCACAATTGCTAAGGCTGTGCTTGAGGAAATAAAGGGACGTACAGATCTCGTATAATCACTAAGCTGATTAAAAATACAAAAGAGAATGAGGCGTCTTGTTAGCGAATGACTCTTAACAGGCGTACCTCTTCTCTTCTTTGAAATTAATATCAATATTAATAAGATAAAATAATGAGTCAGAAAATTAGAATTAAGCTGAAGTCTTATGACCACAAATTGGTAGACAAGTCAGCAGAGAAAATTGTAAAGGCTGTGAAGGCTACAGGCGCTATCGTAAGCGGTCCTATTCCATTGCCTACTCACAAGCGTATTTTCACAGTTAACCGAAGCACATTCGTAAACAAGAAATCACGTGAGCAGTTCCAGCTCAGCGATTACAAGCGTCTTATTGACATCTACAGCTCAACAGCTAAGACCGTTGACGCTCTGATGAAGCTCGAATTGCCCAGCGGTGTTGAAGTAGAAATCAAAGTATAGTTTAATTTTTAATATCAATTGAAATGCCAGGATTAATAGGAAGAAAAATCGGAATGACATCCGTTTTCAGTGCCGACGGTAAGAATGTACCGTGCACTGTTATCGAAGCTGGTCCTTGTGTTGTTACTCAGGTAAAGACTGTTGAAAAAGATGGTTACAAAGCAGTTCAGTTAGGCTTTGGTGAGGCTAAGGAAAAGAACACCTCTAAACCTCTTATGGGAACTTTCAAAAAGGCTGGTACAACACCTAAGAGACACTTGGCCGAGTTCAAGTTTGATGAGGAATATAACCTCGGAGACGTTATCACGGTTGAAATTTTCAACGACGCAAACTTTGTTGACGTTGTTGGTACATCAAAAGGTAAAGGTTTCCAGGGTGTAATGAAGCGTCACGGATTCGGTGGTGTAGGACAGAGCACACACGGTCAGGACGACCGCGCACGCAAGCCGGGATCTATCGGTGCTTGTTCTTATCCTGCTAAAGTGTTCAAAGGAATGCGCATGGCCGGACAGATGGGTGGTGACAGAGTTACAACTCAAAACCTCAAAGTGTTAAAAGTAATACCGGAGCATAACCTCATCTTGGTGAAGGGTAGTGTTGCTGGTTGCAAAGGTTCAACCGTTTTAATTCAGAAATAATGGAAATTAACGTATTAAATATCAAAGGTGAAAACACTGGAAGAAAGGTTACGTTAAACGAATCTATCTTCGGAATTGAACCCAACGACCACGTTCTTTATCTCGACGTTAAGCGCTATATGGCTGCACAGCGTCAGGGAACAGCTAAGGCTAAAGAAAGAAGTGAGCATGCAGGTTCAACCCGCAAGCTTGGCCGTCAGAAGGGTGGCGGTGGCGCTCGTCGCGGTGACATCAATTCTCCGGTGCTCGTAGGTGGTGGTCGCGTATTTGGTCCTAAGCCACGTGACTACAGCTTCAAACTGAACCTCAAAGTTAAGGCTTTGGCTCGTAAGAGCGCTCTGTCTTACAAGGCTCAGGAGAATGCAATAGTAGTAGTAGAAGATTTCAATTTTGACGCTCCGAAGACTAAAGATTTTGTAAATATTACTAAAAATCTTAAAGTTGACGGCAAGAAGTTGCTTTTGGTTTTGCCGGAAGTAAATAAAAACGTATATTTGTCAGCTCGTAATTTGCAGGGCACAGAAGTTATGCTCGCATCAACAATCAATTCTTACAAAGTTTTGAATGCTGATGTTCTTGTCATGACAGAAAATTCGTTGAAGACTATCGATGAAATCTTAAATAAATAAAGGAGAAAGATAATATGGCATTTATAATAAAACCATTGGTCACTGAGAAGATGACCAAGATTACAGACAAGCAGCCTAACCGCTACGGCTTCGTTGTTCGTCCAGAGGCTGACAAACTCCAAATTAAGAAAGAAGTCGAGAGTCTGTATAATGTTACAGTAGTTGACGTGAACACTGCCCGCTATGCCGGAAAGCGCTTGAGCCGCTATACAAAGGCCGGTTTGATTAAGGGACAGAAGAACGCGTTCAAAAAAGCAATCGTTACTCTTAAAGAAGGCGAAACAATTGATTTTTACAGCAATATTTAAATAAAAAATGGCAGTACGTAAATTTAAACCGGTAACTCCGGGTCAAAGACACAAGATTATTGGTACGTTCGAGGAGATTACTGCATCCGTACCAGAGAAGTCTCTCGTTTACGGTAAACGTTCTACCGGTGGTCGAAACAATACAGGTAAGATGACTGTACGCTATATGGGCGGCGGTCATAAGAGAAAATACCGTTTGATCGACTTCAAGCGTGAGAAAGATGGTGTTCCAGCTGTAGTTAAGACAATTGAATACGATCCGAACCGTTCGGCTCGTATTGCATTGTTGTATTATGCTGATGGTGAAAAACGTTACATTATTGCTCCTAACGGACTGCAGGTAGGTGCAACTCTGATGTCAGGAAAGGACGCAGCGCCTGAGATTGGTAATACGCTTCCTTTGGCTAACATCCCCGTAGGTACTGTAATTCACAACATTGAGTTACGTCCGGGTCAGGGTGCACTGCTCGTTCGCTCGGCTGGTAATTTTGCTCAGTTGACTTCTCGTGAAGGCAGTTATTGTGTTATTAAGCTCCCTTCAGGTGAGACTCGTAAAATTCTTAGCGCATGTAAGGCTACTATTGGTAGCGTAGGTAACTCAGACCACGCTCTTGAACAGTCTGGTAAGGCTGGACGTTCACGCTGGTTGGGTCGTCGTCCTCACAACCGTGGTGTTGTTATGAACCCGCATGATCACCCGATGGGTGGTGGTGAAGGACGTCAGTCTGGAGGTCATCCACGTTCACGTAAGGGCTTGTATGCTAAGGGTCTCAAGACAAGAGCTCCGAAGAAGCTTTCTAACAAGTATATTATTGAAAGAGCTAATAAATAATCAAGTTAACTAGAGTAAATTATGAGTCGTTCATTAAAAAAAGGTCCATACATTAACGTATCGCTCGAGAAGAAAATTCTTGCCATGAACGAAAGCGGCAAGAAGAGTGTCGTTAAGACTTGGGCTAGAGCTTCAGTGATTTCTCCTGATTTCGTGGGTCACACTGTTGCAGTTCATAACGGAAACAAATTTATCCCTGTTTATATTACCGAGAATATGGTAGGTCACAAGCTTGGTGAGTTCTCACCTACACGTAGATTTGGTGGCCATGCCGGTAACAAGAAGTAAACAGGCTAACCATTGAAAATAAAATAATAAGATAATGGGAGCAAGAAAAAAAATAGCGGCTGAAAAAAGAAAAGAAGCCCTTAAAACAATGTATTTCGCAAAGCTCAGAGGCGTACCTTCTTCTCCGCGTAAAATGCGTTATGTCGTAGACATGATCCGCGGAATGGAAGTTAACCGTGCGCTCGGCGTTCTGAGGTTCTCTAAGAAAGCTGCTGCTGCAGATGTAGAGAAGTTACTTCGTTCTGCTATCGCTAACTGGGAAACAAAAAATGACCGCAAGGCTGAAGACGGTGAGCTTTATGTATCAAAAGTATTCGTTGACGAAGGCGTTACAATGAAGCGTATGAGACCGGCACCCCAGGGTCGTGGCTATAGAATCCGTAAGCGTAGCAACCATGTTACTCTGTTTGTTGATGCTAAAACTAATGACGAAAAATAATTAATAGAATGGGACAGAAAGTTAATCCAATAAGCAACCGTCTCGGTATTATCAGGGGTTGGGATTCAAATTGGTTCGGTGGAAAGAAATTTGGTGACAACCTCGTTGAGGATATGAAAATCCGTAAATACCTTAACGAGCGTCTTGCAAAAGCAAGTGTATCTCGCATTGTTATCGAGCGTACATTGAAACTTGTTACCATAACTATTTGCACTGCCCGTCCGGGTATCGTCATTGGTAAAGGCGGACAAGATGTTGACAAGTTGAAGGAAGAGTTGAAGAAACTCTACGATAAGGAGATTCAGATCAATATTTTCGAGGTAAAGAAGCCGGAGCTCGATGCGTCTATTGTAGCTAATAACATTGCACGCCAGGTTGAGGGTAAGATTGCTTATCGTCGTGCAATTAAGATGGCTGTAGCTAACACGATGCGTGCTGGAGCTGAGGGAATCAAAGTGCAGATTACAGGTCGTCTGAACGGTGCTGAAATGGCACGTAAGGAAATGTATAAAGAAGGTCGTACTCCTTTGCATACATTCCGTGCAGATATCGACTATTGTCAGGCAGAGGCCCTCACAAAGGTTGGTCTGTTAGGTATTAAGGTTTGGATTTGCCGTGGTGAGGTTTATGGTAAGCGTGACCTCTCTCCTAACTTTGCTCAGGAAAAGCAGAGCGGACGTTCAAACGGCAAGACAAGAGTTAATCGTAAGAGAAACAATAACCGTTAAAGAAACAAGCTATCATGTTACAGCCAAAAAGAGTAAAATATAGAAGACCTCAAGACGGCCGCGGCAGAAAAGGCAACGCCCACAGAGGTACACAACTGGCTTTCGGATCATTCGGCATCAAGACTCTTGAAGCAAAATGGTTGGATAGCCGCCAGATAGAGGCAGCGCGTGTTGCTGTCAATCGTTATATGCAGCGTGAGGGTCAGGTCTGGATCCGCATATTCCCGGATAAACCTATTACACGTAAGCCTGCTGACGTACGTATGGGTAAAGGTAAGGGAGATCCCGCAGGATGGGTTGCTCCTGTTACTCCGGGACGTATCCTCTTTGAAGTTGAAGGTGTTTCTTTTGATGTTGCTAAGGAAGCATTGCGCCTTGCAGCACAGAAATTGCCTGTAAAGACAAAATTTGTTGTTAGACGTGATTACGATAAAAATGCTTAATTATGAAGATTAAAGAAGTCAGAGAACTCGAAACCAAAGACTTGGCAGAGAGATTAGAGGCCGAGATTGCTAAATATAACCAAATGAAGTTGAATCATGCAATCACACCGCTGGAGAATCCATCTCAAATTAAGGCTACTCGTCGTGATATAGCACGTATGAAAACAGAACTTCATCAGAGAGAACTTAATAAATAACAATGGTCCAGATGGAAACAAGAAATTTAAGAAAAACAAGAACGGGTGTCGTTATCAGCAACAAGATGGATAAAACCATTGTTATTGCGTCTAAGTTCAAGGAGATGCACCCGATATATGGTAAGTTTGTTCAGAAGACAAAGAAATACCATGCACATGATGAGAATAATGAGGCAAATGTAGGTGATACAGTGCTCATTATGGAGACACGTCCTTTGAGTAAGACAAAGAGATGGAGATTAGTTCAAATAATTGAAAAAGCTAAGTAATTATGATACAAGCAGAATCAAGACTTACTGTATGTGATAACAGCGGAGCTCGTGAGGCCCTTTGCATCCGTGTTTTGGGTGGAACACGCCGCCGTTATGCAAGTGTTGGTGACGTTATTGTCGTTGCTGTCAAGAACGTTATCCCGTCAAGTGATATGAAAAAGGGTGCAGTATCAAAGGCTTTGGTTGTTCGCACAAAGAAAGAAATACGTCGTGCTGACGGCTCATATATCCGTTTCGACGACAATGCTTGTGTTTTGCTGAACAATGCTGGTGAACTTCGTGGCAGCCGTATCTTCGGCCCTGTAGCTCGCGAACTCCGTGCAGTTAATATGAAAGTCGTTTCTTTGGCACCTGAGGTTCTTTAACATAAAAAGGAAAAAGTAATGAATAAGTTACATATAAAGAAAAACGATACAGTTATTGTCTTGGCCGGTGAGGACAAAGGCAAGACTGGCAAGGTGCTTAAAGTTTTAGTTGAAAAACAGCGTGCCATTGTTGAGGGTATCAACATCGTGTCTAAGAGCACAAAACCGAGTGCTAAGAATCCTCAGGGAGGAATCGTTAAGCAGGAGGCTCCGATACATATCTCAAATCTGAGTCTGATTGACCCCAAGAGCGGCAAGGCTACACGTATTTCAATTAAGAAGACAGAAGACGGTAAGAAGATCCGTATTGCTAAAAAATCAGGGGAGGAAATCAAATAATGAATACAGCTGAATTAAAGAAGGTATATGCAGAGAGCATCGCTCCTGCACTGCAGAAACAGTTTAACTATTCTTCTAAGATGCAGATTCCTGTCCTGAAGAAGATTGTAGTTAACCAGGGTCTTGGAGATGCAACTCAGGATAGAAAGATCATCGAGGTTGCAATCAACGAGATTTCTACAATTACGGGTCAGAAAGCAGTTGCTACATATTCAAAGAAGGATATCGCAAACTTCAAACTCCGTAAGAAGATGCCTATCGGCGTTATGGTAACTCTTCGTCGCGAGCGTATGTATGAATTCCTCGAGAGACTCATACGTATTGCATTGCCACGTATCCGTGACTTCAAGGGTATTGAGAGCAAATTCGACGGTCGCGGAAACTATACACTTGGTATTCAGGAGCAGATTATCTTCCCTGAAATCAACATCGATTCAATCGATCGTATTCAGGGTATGAACATCACCTTCGTAACAACTGCCAAGACAGACGAGGAAGGTTATGCTCTTCTCAAAGCATTTGGTCTACCTTTCAAAAACGCTAAAAACGATTAATAGATATGGCAAAAGAATCAATGAAAGCCCGCGAGGTTAAACGTGCTAAACTCGTTGCCCGTTATGCTGAAAAACGTGCGGCTTTGAAAAAAATTATAGCTACAACAGACGATCCTGCAGAGGCTTATGAGGCTGCAAGAAAGTTGCAGAGCATTCCCCGCAATGCTAATCCTATCCGTCTGCACAACCGTTGCAAGATTACAGGTCGTCCAAAGGGTTACATCCGTCAGTTTGGCCTTTCTCGTATTCAGTTCCGTGAGATGGCTTCTGCCGGTCTTATCCCTGGAGTAAAGAAGGCAAGCTGGTAATTTAGGAGATTTAGTTTTTTTATTTAATATTGTCGGGGCAGTCCCGATTAATTAAACAATTATTTTATGACAGATCCAATAGCAGATTATCTGACGAGGTTGAGAAACGCAATCATGGCTCATCACCGTGTTGTTGAAGTACCAGCTTCAAACTTGAAGAAAGAGATTACAAAGATCCTCTTCGAGAAAGGTTACATCCTTAACTACAAGTTCATTGAGGATGGACCTCAGGGTACAATTAAGGTTGCATTGAAGTATGACCCTGCAACCAAGACAAACGCAATCAAGTGTTTGAAGAGAGTGTCTACTCCAGGTTTGCGTAAGTATACTGGATACAAGGACATGCCGAGAGTTATTAACGGATTAGGTATTGCTATTTTATCTACATCCAAAGGTGTAATGACAAACAAAGAGGCTGCTGACCTTAAGATCGGTGGTGAGGTTCTTTGCTACGTTTATTAATGGAGGAAATTAGATTATGTCAAGAATTGGAAAATTGCCTATCAGCATTCCTTCAGGCGTTACAGTAACTCTCAACAATGGCGTAGTTAATGTAAAAGGTCCCAAGGGAGAACTTTCTCAGAAGGTAGACTCTTCTATCAAAGTTAAGATTGAAGATAATCATGTAATATTTGAAATTGATGAGAATAGTCCTGTAAACTACAAGCAGAAGCAGGCATTCCATGGCCTTTATCGTGCTTTGGTCAACAACATGGTTGTTGGCGTAAGCGAGGGCTATAAGAAGGAGCTTGAGCTTGTCGGTGTGGGCTATCGTGTTTCTAATCAGGGAAACATCATCGAATTCGCTTTAGGATATACACACCCGATTTTCATCCAGTTGCCTAAGGAAGTTAAGGTTGAGACAAAGTCTGAAAGAAATCAGAACCCTGTTATTATTTTGGAATCTTGCGATAAGGAATTGCTCGGACTTATTTGCGCCAAGATACGTTCGTTCCGTATGCCTGAGCCTTACAAAGGAAAAGGTATATTGTTCAAAGGCGAAGTCATCCGCAGAAAGTCTGGTAAGACTGCTGCTGCTAAGTAACTTTAATATTTTACGATCATGACAACAAAGAAAATAGAAAGACGAATAAAGATAAAGTTCAGAATTCGCAAAAGTGTAAACGGAACAGCTGAACGTCCTCGTATGAGTGTATTCCGCAGCAACAAGCAGATATATGTTCAGATTATCAATGATGTAACAGGTACAACTCTTGTTTCTGCTTCTTCACTTGGCCTTGAGACAATGCCAAAGTGCGAGCAGGCAGCCAAAGTTGGTGAACTGATAGCAAAGAAGGCTGTAGAGGCTGGAATCTCTAAGGTTGTTTTCGACCGTAACGGATACCTCTACCATGGACGTGTTAAGGAACTTGCTGATGCAGCTCGTAAAGGTGGACTTAATTTTTAATCGATTATGGCAATGAACAAAGTTAAAATAAATAGTGACGTTGAATTAAAAGACAGATTGGTTGCTATTAACCGTGTTACTAAGGTAACAAAAGGTGGTCGTACCTTCACATTTGCTGCTATTGTTGTAGTTGGTGACGGCAACGGAGTAATCGGTTGGGGTCTTGGAAAGGCAGGAGAAGTTACCGCTGCAATTTCTAAAGGTGTTGAGTCTGCAAAGAAGAATCTTGTTAAGGTTCCTGTACTTAAGGGTACAATACCTCATGAGATTGAGGCAACATTCGGTGGAGCTCAGGTTTTCTTGAAGCCTGCAGCAGCCGGTACTGGTCTTGTAGCCGGTGGTGCTATGCGTGCTGTGCTTGAGAGTGTTGGTGTTAAGGATGTCCTTGCTAAGTCAAAGGGCTCTTCTAACCCTCACAACCTTGTTAAGGCTACTATCGTGGCTCTGACACAGTTGCGCGATGCTTATACCATTGCCAAGACACGTGGAATCAGTTTGGAAAAAGTATTTAGAGGATAGGAGATAATAATATGGCAACAATAAAGATCAAGCAGATTAAAAGTAAAATTGGTGCTCCGCTAGACCAGAAACGTACACTTGCGGCTCTTGGTTTACGTAAAATATCTCAGGTCGTAGAGCGTGAAGATAGTCCTACCCTTCGCGGTATGATAAGGAAGGTTCACCATCTGGTAACCGTTATTGAATAATAACTCACATTAAAAAAGAAACGATTATGAAACTAAATAATTTGAAACCAGCTGCAGGTTCTACTCATTCACGCCGCCGTATCGGCCGTGGACCAGGTTCTGGCCTTGGTGGAACGTCTACACGTGGTCACAAGGGTGCTAAGGCACGTTCTGGTTATAAGAGAAAGATTGGATTCGAAGGTGGTCAGATGCCTTTGCAGCGTCGTATACCGAAGGCTGGATTCAAGAATATTAACCATAAGGAGTATTTTGCTGTAAACCTTTCTACGCTTCAGGAGATTTCTGAGGCAAAGAATCTTACAAAGATCGGCATTCAGGAACTGAAGGCTGCTGGTCTTACCAATGGTAAAGAGTTGGTTAAGATTCTCGGAAATGGTGAATTGAAAGCAAAATTGGAAGTGGAAGCTCATGCTTTCTCTAAGACTGCTGAAGAGGCTATCAAGGCAGTTGGTGGTAACACAACAATAATCTAAGTAAATGAAAAAGTTTATTGAGACACTGAAGAACTGTTGGAAGATTGAGGATTTGCGTCAGCGAATCCTCATCACCATAGCATTTGTTGCAATTTATCGTTTTGGATCATTTGTTGTTTTGCCAGGAATTGATCCATCAATGTTGCAGAAATTGCAGTCGCAGACAAGTGGCGGTCTTATGTCGCTGCTTGACATGTTCTCCGGTGGTGCTTTCTCCAATGCTTCTATCTTTGCATTGGGAATAATGCCTTACATCTCAGCTTCTATCGTAATGCAGCTGCTTGCAGTTGTAGTGCCGTATTTCCAGAAGATGCAGCGTGAGGGCGAGAGTGGACGTAAGAAGATCAATTGGTATACACGTGTGCTTACCGTTGCAATTCTTTTGTTCCAGGCTCCTTCTTACTTGATGAACCTGAAGATTCAGGCCTATGGTGCTTTGTCATCAGGCATTGACTGGTCAGTGTTCATGATACCCGCAACAATTATTCTTGCTGCAGGTAGTATGTTCGTTTTATGGCTCGGTGAGCGTATTACGGATAAAGGCATTGGAAATGGTATCTCATTGATCATTATGATAGGAATCATCGCCCGTCTGCCGCAGGCATTTATACAGGAGGTCAGCTCTCGCTTTACGGCAATCACTGGCGGTGGTCTCGTTATGTTTATTGTTGAGATACTTATACTTTATGCTGTCGTTTGTGCATCTTTGCTCTTGGTTCAGGGCACTCGCAAAATACCAGTACAGTATGCTAAGCGTATTGTCGGTAACAAGCAGTACGGTGGTGCACGCCAGTATGTTCCGTTGAAGCTCTTCGCTGCTAACGTTATGCCTATCATCTTTGCTCAGGCATTGATGTTCATTCCGTTGGCAATCGTTCAGTATTCAACAGACCAGAGCGGTTACATTATCCGTTCTTTGATGGATCACAGAAGCTTGTTGTATAATATTGTGTTTGCAGCACTTATAATTGCTTTCACATATTTTTATACAGCATTGACTCTGAACGCGACACAGATGGCTGAAGACATGAAGCGTAATAATGGCTTTATACCCGGCATCAAGCCAGGTAAAGACACCGCTGATTATATCGATACAGTTATGTCTCGTATAACATTCCCCGGTTCACTCTTTATTGCGTTTATCGCTGTAATGCCTGCTCTTGCTGGATTGCTGAATGTTCAGGATGCTTTCTCTCAGTTCTTTGGTGGAACATCTCTCCTCATTCTCGTAGGTGTTGTTATAGACACACTCCAGCAGATCGAAAGTCATTTGATGATGAGACATTACGATGGCTTGCTCAATTCAGGTCGAATTAGAGGCCGTAATGGCGGCGTTTCTGCATATTAGAGTATTTCTTACTGAATGAAGATATTTCTCAAGACAGAAGATGAAATAGAACTGATGCGAAAAGCCAACCAGTTAGTTGGAAACACTTTGGGCGAGATAGCAAAGCATATCAAGCCCGGTGTTACAACTTTACAGTTGGATAAAATAGCAGAAAGTTACATCAGGGACAATGGGGCAATACCAACCTTCAAAAATTACCCTAACCCTTTTGGTCAACCTTTTCCGGCAAGCATCTGTACTTCTGTAAATGATGTAGTTGTTCACGGAATACCAGACAACAAGACTGTGCTTCGTGACGGCGATATAATATCTGTTGACTGTGGTGCTCTTTTAAACGGTTTTAATGGTGATTCTTGTTATACTTTTTGTGTAGGTGAAGTTTCGGCTGAAGTGAAGCAGTTGCTTCTGACTACCAAGGAGGCTCTTTATTTGGGTATCGAGAATGCCGTTGCCGGAAAACATATTGGTGATATCGGTCATGCCGTGCAGGCTCATTGCGAATCGCGAGGATATGGAGTTGTCAGAGAACTGACAGGACATGGTATAGGACGCGAGATGCACGAAGATCCATCTGTACCAAACTATGGCACTAGTGGTTCGGGAGTATTGCTTAAAGCAGGCATGTGTATTGCGATAGAACCGATGATAACGATGGGCGACAGATCCCTTTGCATGATGCCCGACCGTTGGACGATAAAGACATGTGACGGGAAACCTGCTGCACATTTTGAACATACAGTAGCGATATATCGGGGTAAGGCAGAAATTTTATCTTCTTTTGAGGAAGTTGAACGATTAGAAAGAAATTAATTTTAAATATGGCAAAACAAGACGCAATAGAGCAGGACGGAACAATCGTAGAGGCATTGTCAAATGCAATGTTCCGTGTAGAGTTGGAGAATGGCTGTCCTATAACGGCTCACATTTCGGGTAAGATGAGAATGCATTATATTAAGATTCTTCCCGGAGATAAAGTAAAAGTTGAGATGAGTCCTTATGATTTGACAAAGGGCAGAATCGTATTCAGATACAAATAATTTTATAGAGATATATGAAGACAAGAGCATCATTAAAGAAACGTACTCCCGATTGCAAAATCGTTCGTCGTAAGGGTCGTCTGTACGTTATTAACAAGAAAAACCCTAAGTACAAATTACGTCAGGGCTAAAACATTAAATTTTTTAATTAATTAACAAAAATGGCAATAAGAATTGTTGGAGTAGATTTGCCCCAGAATAAGCGTGGCGAAATCGCATTGACTTATATTTATGGTATAGGTCGAAGTAGTTCAGCAAAGATATTGGATAAAGCAGGCGTAAGCCGTGACCTGAAGGTCTGCGATTGGACAGACGATCAGGCAGCTAAGATCCGTGAAATAATCGGCGCTGAATTCAAAGTAGAAGGTGATCTCCGTTCAGAGATCCAAATGAATATCAAGCGACTGATGGATATTGGTTGCTATCGTGGAATTCGTCATCGTAACGGTCTTCCGGTTCGCGGTCAGAGTACAAAGAATAATGCTCGTACCCGTAAAGGTAAGAAGAAGACTGTTGCTAATAAGAAAAAGGCTACTAAATAATAATTAGTTATGGCAAAGAAAACAGCAACATCTAGAAAAAGAAATGTAAAGGTTGACGCTATGGGCCAGCTTCACGTTCATAGCTCTTTCAACAATATCATTGTATCTTTGGCTAACAGCGAGGGCCAGATTATTTCATGGTCTTCAGCCGGAAAGATGGGTTTCCGCGGCTCAAAGAAGAATACTCCTTATGCAGCTCAGATGGCTGCCGAGGATTGTGCAAAAGTAGCTTATGACCTTGGTCTCCGTAAGGTAAAGGCATATGTTAAGGGTCCGGGTAACGGCCGTGAGTCAGCTATCCGTGCCGTACACGGTGCCGGAATCGAAGTTACAGAGATTATCGACGTAACACCGTTACCCCACAACGGTTGCCGTCCTCCAAAGAGAAGAAGAGTTTAATCAAGTACACAAATCCGCCATCCTGCGTTGTGCAGGATGGCACAATAAAACAAAGTATTTTAAATTATTATGGCTAGATATACAGGTCCGAAATCAAAAATTGCGCGTCGTTTTGGTGAACCCATTTTCGGCGCTGACAAAGTTTTGTCTAGGAGAAACTTCCCTCCTGGACAGCATGGCAATAATCGTCGCAGAAAGATGTCTGAGTATGGTGTCATGTTGGCAGAGAAGCAGAAAGCTAAATACACTTATGGTGTGCTTGAGCGTCAGTTCCGTAATCTGTTCGAGAAGGCAGCAAAGGCAGACGGTATTACCGGTGAGGTATTGCTCCAGAGCCTTGAGTGCCGTCTTGACAACGTAGTGTTCCGCCTTGGAATTGCTCCTACACGTGCTGCAGCTCGTCAGCTGGTTAGTCATAAGCATATTGTTGTTGACGGTAAGGTAGTTAACATTCCTTCATATTCAGTTGCTCCCGGTCAGGTAGTAGGTGTTCGTGAGAAGGCTAAGTCTCTTGAGGTTATTGAAGCAGCTTTGGCTGGTTTCAATCACAGCAAGTATCCTTGGTTGGAGTGGGATGAAAACACAAAGAGCGGCAAGCTTCTGCACAAGCCGGAGCGTGCTGACATACCGGAGAACATTAAGGAACAGTTAATCGTTGAGTTGTACTCTAAATAAATCATTAAATTAATGGCGATATTAGCATTTCAAAAACCTGATAAAGTTGTAATGTTGGAGGCGACAGACAAATTCGGCAAGTTCGAATTTCGTCCTTTGGAGCCAGGCTTTGGCGTTACCATCGGTAACTCATTGCGCCGCATTCTTCTTTCATCGCTTGAGGGTTATGCTATCAACACAATCCGTATTTCGGGTGTTGAGCATGAGTTTTCCTCTGTACCTGGCGTAAAGGAGGATGTTACCAACATTATCTTGAATTTGAAACAAGTAAGATTCAAGCAAGTAGTAGAAGAATTCGAGAACGAAAAAGTTAGTGTCACCGTAGAGAATTCAACAGAGTTCAAAGCAGGTGATATAGGTAAGTATCTGACTGGATTTGAAGTGTTAAACCCTGATTTGGTGATTTGTCATTTAGATGCCAAAGCTTCAATGCAGATTGATCTCACTATAAACAAAGGACGCGGATACGTTCCTGCTGACGAGAACCGTGAGTTCTGCACTGACGTCAACGTTATTCCAATCGATTCTATTTACACTCCGATCCGTAACGTGAAATATTCAGTTGAGCCGTATCGTGTTGAACAGAAAACCGACTACGACAAGCTGGTTATTGAAGTTACGACGGACGGTTCCATTCACCCGAAGGACGCTCTTAAGGAGGCTGCCAAGATTCTTATTTACCACTTCATGCTGTTCTCTGACGAGAAGATTACTCTTGAGAACAATGATGTAGACGGTGATCAGGAATTCGACGAAGAGATACTCCACATGCGCCAGCTGCTCAAGACAAAGCTCATAGACATGAATCTTTCTGTTCGTGCGCTTAACTGTCTTAAGGCTGCTGATGTTGAGACTCTTGGCGATTTGGTTCAGTACAACAAGACCGACCTCCTCAAGTTCCGCAACTTCGGTAAGAAATCGCTTTCAGAGCTTGATGATTTGCTCGAGAGTCTGAATCTGTCGTTTGGTACCGATATTTCTAAGTACAAATTAGATAAAGAGTAACCGTGCATAATCCGGCGCATGGCTGATACCTGCGCCGGGCATGCCGATTTATCGCAAAAGAAAAACAAAAATGAGACATAATAAGAAATTCAACCATCTGAGTCGTACTGCATCTCACCGTAAGGCTATGCTTGCTAACATGGCTGTATCGTTGATAATGCACAAAAGAATCACTACGACTCTCGCTAAGGCTAAGGCCTTGAAAAAATATGTAGAACCTCTGATAACACGTTCTAAGAATGACACAACAACATCTCGCCGTGTAGTTTTCCGCTATCTGCAGAACAAGTATGCCGTTACAGAGCTGTTCAAAGAGATTTCTACTAAGGTGGCTGACCGTCCGGGCGGATACACCAGAATCATAAAGCTGGGCTTCCGTCAAGGTGACGCTGCTGAAATGTGCTTCATAGAGCTCGTTGATTATGATGAGAACATGGCTAAGGCTCCCAAGGCTGCCAAGAAGACTCGTCGTAGCCGCCGCTCTAAGGCTGCTGAAGCTGCTGAAACTCCTGCAACTGAGACTGCAGCAGAGGAAACAGCTACAGAAGAAGCTAAGGCAGAATAATAACGTCGAATATATCTCTACAATAGCGCTTTTTCCCGTGAGGGAAAAGGCGCTTTTTTTATATCATTATTTTCTCAATAATGAAGAGGCTATGCTGGATCAATGGCGCGTGCGCAATATTATATCAGTTAGGCGCACTTTCTTATATTTCCAGATGAATCAGAAAAGCAGGGGGCAGGTCCATAATTTTATTTTGACCAACATGCCAATAATTTAATTTTCGCCCCGTGCAGTTATTGCTGGATTTGCAAAAGCTGTTATGTTTATTTTCCAATTATTGAGCCAACAACAATAACAGTTATAGGTTTAGCCAGAGTCAACTTTAATCAGGTAAAAGACAGTTAGAAGTCAACCAAAATCAGAAAAGGTAACTAATATAATGAAATATAAAGTTTTTATTAAAAACTTGTCACTCGTCACATTCTTGTCTAATGCCTTGAGCAACAATATTTTATGGCGTGATGAGTTGCAGGGTAAACTCATCACGCCGGTATGCCGCTGTGCCGTTGTGATGTTTCCTTAATACGACTCGTCACACCATAATGTGTTGATATCCTGTGAGTTAGGTGCAGATGTGATGAGTGACGAGTTTTTTTATAAAACAATTTTTACTTTCCACACGCTGTCCTTCTGTATAACTTGTGCCCTTTCAGCTTGTGAAAAGCCATGTTTTATAGGGTAAAAGCATACCTTTTGTGTTGCCGTTCAGCACCTTTTGCATCGTGTATGTTAGCAGGTGATTATGCTTTTAGCGCTTCCATGGCAGACAGCAGATTGTCTTATATTGTATGGTTAAATGTTTATTGCGGATAAGACTGACTGTGACTCTATTCAACAGGTATACCGATGTCTTCATCCGCTTATTTGTTCTTGTGGTATTATTGTCGTCATTCTTTTTCTGACGTAGTCTGCTATGACTTAAAATGGCAAACTATAGTCTGCTCAATATAAAATGATAATCCGGCAGAATCATGGTGAGCGATTATGATAAAATCGCGCAAAGTGTAAAAACGGAAACTCAGATTAATCAGAGTTGGAATATTTTTCGTATCTTTATAGCCGTAAACTTATGGTGATGACCGTATGCCAACGAGTGAATGAAGAGAAACCTTTTATGACCTTAAACGTTTTTTACAGAGATTAAATACAGGCGAATATGATCTACGATGAAATACCCGCAACGGCTATCCTTATATTCGACGGCTTGCAGGTCTGTTGCATTTGCATAATATCATGTAGCTGTTGCGTGACTGCGATGCACCTTGGCCGTCTATTTGTCTGCCTGGCGGGTACGCCTTGAAATGGATTTGCATCAATTTTGGTAAAACATAAATCTATACGAAAATGAAGAAGACGATATTTATTCTTGTTATTGCGTTCTTTGCACATCTGTCAGTGATGTCGCAGAATGATGGAAGCCCTCCGCAGTTATCAACAAATAAAGCCGATCATGGTGTGCGGTTCAGCATAGAGTTAGGCTTAAACATGTCGAAGCTTACGGGTGATATCACAAACGAGAAATATTCTTTGCAATATAATGCCGGAGCCTATGTACACATCCCGATAATAAGGAGCCTTTATGTAAAGACCGGACTGCAATATACAGCCAAGGGTGTAAAAGGAAAGGGTAGGGAGAACAACAGAATAGACGCAAACTATATAGAGCTGCCTTTGTTGCTCTCTTACAGATATGACTTTAACCGCAATACCCAGTTGCAGGTAAACGTAGGTCCATACTTTGCATATGGCATATCGGGCGAAATAATGGGTGATTTTGATACATTCGGAGACAACGGAGTGCTTGAGCGTTATGACGCCGGCTTGCATATGGGAGTAGGTCTTATTGCCGCCAAGAACGCTTATGTAGGTTTCGGCTATGAAATTGGCCTGAAAAACATCAACAAGACAGAAGATGATATCAGCCTGAAGAACAGTAACTTTTTTGTGAATCTAGGATATGTTTTTTAGTGTGTCTGTGTCGGACATGAGCATCATTGCTTGAGATGCCTTGGCATTCGGACAGAAACATTATATCTCAGACGGGCTGATAAATTATCTGATGAAGCAAGGAACGTGTTGTATTGAATGCCGAGTTTGATGGGCAGAATTGGGTCTGTGTACAATACGCACCTTGCTTCAGCAATTAGTCAGACTTCTTGTTTTTCAATCTGTATTCAGTAGGCGATATGCTCACTTGCCTTTTGAAGAATTTACAGAATGCCGCCTGATCCGAGAAACCTAGTTTTTCGGATATAAGTCCTATGGTCATTCTGTCGTCGTCGAGCAGCGCCATAGCCTCGTGTGTTATCTCGTCGCAGATAACCGTATGAGGCGTCCTGCCCATTGTGTTCTTTATTATTCTTGTAAGATGCTTTGCCGACATGTTCAGAGCCTGGGCGTAAAAGTCTATGTTATGTTGCCTGGTGAAATATTTTGTCACGAGCTTGGTGAAGTCGAGCGCCACGGCCTCGCTGCGCCTGCAACCCTGCTGCATGTCGTCAATGGTTGTTTCGTTCGACATTATTGCGTTGCCCAGTTCCAGACACATGCTCTTGTAGAACACGGCAGCCAGTTCGTTATGATAATAATGATTCTTTGCGGCAATGGCATCAGCCAGAAAACTTAGCTGTGTGTCCACTCGCGATATTGCTTCTTTTGTGAAAGAGTGTATGGGTATGTCCTGTGTCTGCAGCAGTTTCTCAATAGGCACGGGCTTGAAGTTTTTCAGCGAGTTTCGTGCAAAGGTGTATGTAACCAGCATGCACCATGCCCTTGCATCTTTTTCACATTTCTCTATTCGTATGGTCACAGTGTCAAGGCTGTCTATGCACGAGCAACTTTCTATGTGGCACCTTTTTCCGTTAAGAATTATGTCAATACTGCCTTCGCTCACAACAATGAATACCCTGCTGCTGTCAATGTCGATACCTTCAAGTCGGTGAAACTCGTTCGGATTGACCAGCAATATCTGCTCCTTGATATAGCACGAAGGCGGAAACTTAGGCATTAGTTCGTGAATGTTCATACGGTAGTTTTTTATGTATTTGAGGCAGACTGCCGTGGCGCTTTTGTCATATTGCCTGTATTTGCCGGATCTGCCGATGAAGATGTGCTTGCAAATATACTTATTAAGTGTCCTTTTTAGACAATTTTTAGCGCAAAATAGACATAGCGTTTGCAAATTAGTCTTAACGATGTCTGTAATGAACAAATTCTTACTCCAAATTTACAAAAGAGCAAGCGTTTTGTCAGGATAATTTTGTGCCCGAAACATCAAAGAATAAAAAATGAGTATGAGATTAAGACATGTTTTTATTTTATGTTGCCTGTCTATTTTGTTCGGGTGTAACAACAAGTCCGGACAGCAGGCAGCCGGCGGCGACTATCCGATGATGACTCTGAAGGCCGAGGACAGAACCCTGTCGCTTAAATATTCAGCAGTAACCGAAGGCCGCCAGGATGTGGAGGTGCGTCCGCAGATTTCAGGAAAGATAACTCAGGTATGCGTAAAGGAAGGTGCCTATGTGCGCAAGGGCCAGGTGCTGTTCGTCATCGACCAGGTGCCATACCGTGCGGCTGTAGCCAAGGCACGCGCGTCCGTGGCCACGGCAGAAGCCAATGAGGCAACTGCAAAGCAGACACTTGCCGGCAAGCAGTCGTTGTATGCCGACAAGGTGATATCCGATTTTGAGTTGCGCACGGCTCAGAACAGTTATAAGAGTGCGGTGGCAGCCCTTAGTCAGGCCCGTGCCGAACTTACCGATGCGCTCAACAACCTGTCTTACACAGAGGTGAAAAGTCCCGTTGACGGCTATGCCGGCATGACGTCGTTTCGTGTAGGCGCGCTGGTTGACGCATCAATGACGGAGCCGCTGATACACGTATCCGACAATTCGGTGATATATGCCTACTTCTCTCTGTCCGACAAGCAGGTGCTCTCGTTAACCTCACAGTATGGTTCACTTGACGAGGCCGTCAAGTCGTTTCCCGAGGTGTCGCTTGAGCTGAGCGACGGTTCGGTGTATGAGAAAAAAGGTAAGGTAGACGTGCTCAGCGGCATTGTCGACAAGACAACAGGAACCGTCAGCGTGCGTGCCGTGTTCGACAACAGCTCGCGCAGGATAATGAGCGGAAGCCAGGCCAATGTGGTGGTGCCTTACGAGTGTAAAGACTGTGTGGTGATACCACAGGGAGCAACCTACGAGCTTCAGGACAAGGTGTTTGCCTATCGTGTAATCAACGGTCGTGCCGTGTCTACGCCCATTGAGGTGTTCGAGATAAACGACGGCAAGGAATATATCGTAAAGTCGGGCCTTCGCAAGGGCGACGTGATAGTGTCAGAGGGAGCCGGCCTGCTTAAAGACGGTACGGTGGTGGCGTCATCCGGAACAAAAAAGGAGAAATAGCCTATGAAACTGCAGAAGTTTATCGACCGTCCCATCCTGTCGATGGTGATATCCGTTGTGATACTTGTTGCCGGACTTATAGGTCTGTATGCCCTTTCCGTAGAGCAGTATCCCGACATAGCCCCGCCAACCATCCGCGTGTCGACCACTTACAGCGGAGCCAATGCCGAGGCTGTGCAGAAGAGCGTCATCGTGCCCTTGGAGGAAGCCATCAACGGCGTGGAAAACATGACCTATATGACCTCAACGGCCAGCAACACCGGCAGCGCCGAGATTACAGTGTATTTCAAGCAGGGCACCGACCCCGACATGGCTGCCGTCAACGTGCAGAACAAGGTGTCTACGGCAACGTCGCTGCTTCCTGCCGAAGTGACAAAGGTGGGTGTTACCACGATGAAGAGGCAGAGCAGCATGCTTATGATATTCGGTCTTTACAGTCCTAAGGGCACCTACGACGAGACCTTTCTTACCAACTATCTCAACATTAACGTAAAGCCGCAGCTGCAGCGTATTTCTGGCGTGGGCGAGGTGAACGTCATGGGAGGCGACTATGCCATGCGCATATGGCTCAAGCCCGACGTCATGGCGCAGTATGAGCTTGAGCCTGCCGATGTAGAGGCTGCATTGTCGAGCCAGAACATTGAGGCGTCAATCGGATCAATAGGCGAAGACTCAAAGAATGTCTACCAGTATACGCTGAAGTATCGCGGACGCCTTGAAAAGGAAAAAGAATTTGAGAATATCGTAATCAAGGCGTTCGACGACGGCCGCGTGGTCAGGCTCAGCGACATAGCCAAGGTTGAGCTCGGCTCTCAGAGCTATACATACACCGGCTCTGTGAACGGTTCGCCCGGTACGACCTGCATGATAAACCAGACAGCAGGCACCAACGCCAACGAGATAATTACCAGTATAAACAAATATCTTGAAGAACTCAAGGAGACACTGCCCGAGGATGTCGAGGTGGTAGAGCTTATGAGCACCAAGAACTTCCTTGATGCCTCTATCAATGAGGTTATTAAGACGCTCATCGAGGCCATCATCCTTGTGGTGCTCGTAGTATACGTGTTCTTGCAGAACCCGCGCTCAACGCTTATTCCAACCATAAGCATCTTCGTGTCGCTCATCGGAACGTTTGCGGCCCTTTATGTGGCAGGCTTCAGCATCAACCTGCTGACGCTCTTTGCCCTTGTGCTTGCCATCGGTACGATTGTCGACGATGCCATAATTGTGGTCGAGGCCGTGCAGACCCGCTTTGACGAAGGCTACCGCTCGCCATACAAGGCAGCCGTTGACGCCATGAACGGTATTTCATCAGCCATCGTAACTTCAACACTCGTGTTCATGGCGGTGTTTGTTCCGGTGTCGTTCATGGGCGGCACGTCGGGCATATTCTACACACAGTTCGGCGTAACCATGGCCGTTGCCGTTGGTATATCTGCCATCAACGCCCTTACGCTGTCGCCGGCCCTGTGTGCTCTTATACTGCGTCCGAACGAAGAAATCATAGAAGGCCGCAAGCCGGGCTTCTCCACGCGCTTCCGCATGGCGTTCGACTCGTCGTTCCGCCGCATCGTGCAGAAGTACAAGTCGGGTGTCAAGTTCTTTGTCAAGCGCAAGTGGGTGGCATGGGCGTCGCTTGGTTTTGTCGTCGTGCTCCTGTTCTATCTTATGTCTACCACAAAGACCGGTCTTGTGCCGTCTGAGGACACCGGGTCAATCTTCGTGAGTCTCGATGCACCGGCAGGAAGCACTCTCGCCGAAACTGCCGAGATTATGGGACAGGTGGAGAAAGAGCTGAAAGACATACCTCAGATAGAGAACTTCAACAAGGTTGCCGGCTTCGGCATGGGTTCGGGCAGCGGCTCTTCTCACGGTATGTTCATCGTCAAGCTGAAGCACTGGGACGAACGCAAGGGCGACGAAAGCAGTGTTGATGCCATAAGCAACGAGATTTACCGCCGCACGGCACACATCAAGAACGCAACCATATTCGTGTTCTCGCCGCCTATGATATCGGGCTACGGTACGGGTAACAGTTTCGAGCTTTACATACAAGACCGCAGCGGTAAGGGCATTGATGCCCTGAGTAAGGTAACCGACGATTTCCTGGCAGAGCTTAACAAGCGGCCGGAGATAAAGATGGCATACACGTCATTCAGTTCCAAATTCCCGCAGTACAGGGTCGACATAGACGAGGCCCAGTGCCAGCGTGCCGGCATAACCACGCAGGATGTCATCAACACGCTGTCGGGATACTTCGGAAGCATATATGCCTCTAACTTCAACCGTTTCACCAAGCTCTACCGCGTCATTATCCAGGCTCCTTCCGACAGCCGCAACAGCATGCAGTCGCTCGACAACATATATGTAAAAACCACGGGAGGCATGGCTCCTGTCAGCCAGTTTGTCAAGCTCAGCAAGACCTATGGTTCCGAGTCGCTCACCAGGTTCAACCTCTTCTCTGCCATCAACGTGCAGGGCATGCCGGCCGACGGCTACAGTTCGGGCGACGTCATCAATGCCGTAACAGAGGTGGCTGCACGCACACTGCCCACGGGCTATGGCTACGAATATTCCGGCATGACGCGCGAGGAGGCACAGATGGCCGGTTCGCACGACACCGTTATCATCTATTGCATCTGCGTGCTCTTCATCTATCTTATATTGTGCGCACTTTACGAGAGCCTGTTTGTGCCTATGGCCGTCATCATGTCTGTGCCGTTCGGTCTGGCAGGAAGTTTCCTCTTTGCCCGCATGTGGGGACTCGAAAACAACATATATCTCCAGACAGGTCTCATCATGCTCATCGGACTGCTGTCTAAGACGGCCATCCTTGTTACCGAGTATGCCACAGAGCGCCGCAAGTCGGGCATGACGCTCACTCAGGCTGCCATGAGCGCTGCCGCCGTTCGTCTGCGCCCAATCCTTATGACAGCCCTCACGATGGTGTTCGGCATGCTTCCGCTTATGTTCGCCTCAGGCGTAGGTGCCAACGGCAACCGCTCGCTCGGTGTAGGCGTGGTCGGAGGAATGGTTATCGGCACGGTTGCGCTGCTGTTCGTAACGCCGGCCTTCTTCATCGTGTTCCAGTATGTTGAAGAGCGGGTGATGAGTAAACGTAAAAATGAAAGAAGTTTATGAAAAATATAAGTCTTGTTTTGTTTATTTTGAGCGGCGTGCTGATGAGCGGCTGCCGCATCTACAGCACCTATGAGCGTCCCGGCAACCTGCCGGTTGACAGCCTTTACCGCGACGTGTCGGCCGATTCTGTTGCCTCGGCCGACACCACCTCGCTGGGCGACATGCCGTGGCAGCAGTTCTTTCAGGATGAGCATCTGCGCGAGCTTATCAGCTACGGACTGAGCAATAACACCGACATGCTTACCGCCCTGTTGCGTGTCGACCAGGCTGAGGCACAGCTCAAGGCCGCCAAGCTGGCCTTCCTGCCGTCGCTCACGTTGTCGCCTCAGGGCTCGCTTAGCTCTGTCGACGGCGGCAAGCCCGCAAAGACCTACGAACTGCCCATAGAGGCCAGTTGGGAAGTCGACCTGTTCGGCAGTCTCCGTAATGCAAAGAAGAGCAGTCAGGCCACTCTCCTTCAGCAGAAAGCATATCAGCAGGCTGTACGCTCTAAGCTCATTGCCATGATAGCAATAGACTATTATGCCCTGCTTTCCATTGACAGCCAGATAGAGATAAGCCTGTCTACCCTTAATGTGTGGCGCGAGCAGGTGCGTACTATTGAGGCCCTGCTGAAGGTAGGCGAAGAAAACGAAAACGCGCTGACACAGGCACGTGCAGGACTTTATGAACTCGAGGCGTCATACAACGACCTGCTGAGACAGCAGCGTGAGGCCGAAAATGCGTTGTGCACCCTGATTGGCACTACGTCGCGCCGCATAGAGAGGGGCACGCTCGACGGGCAGCGCATGCCCGACAGCCTGTCTGCTGGCTTGCCCCTGCGTCTGCTGTCAAGGCGTCCTGACGTTGTGCAGGCCGAGATGACGCTTGCTGCTGCATATTATTCCACCAATCAGGCCCGTTCGGCTTTCTATCCCAGCCTTACTCTTTCTGGCAGCGCAGGCTGGACCAATTCGGCCGGACAGATAGTGTCCGATCCCGGCAGCTGGATTCTCTCGGCTCTGGCTTCGCTCACGCAGCCTATATTCAACCGCGGCAAGCTGGTGTCAAACCTGCGTGTTGCCAAGGACGAGGAGCAGATAGCCTTGCTCAGCTATAAGCAGGCACTGCTTGATGCCGGTCAGGAGGTGAACAATTATCTCTATGCGGCAGAGTCGGCCCAGCGCAGTCTCGACAGTCACAGCAAGCAGTGTGCCGAGCTTGAGCGTACCGTAAAGACATCTGACGCCCTTTATCGCACGGGCAACGCCACATATATCGAACTTCTGTCGGCCCGTCAGGAGCTGCTCAATGCGCGCCTTAGCGTGGTATCAGACATATATAGCCGCTGCGAAGCCATCGTAAATCTTTACAGCGCCCTTGGAGGAGGATGCGAATAAGTTTATTTATATCAATTTGTTTTCTTCATACCTAGGCCCAACCTTCATTTGACGAATAATACATAAACTCTATTGACTTAATGGTCTGGCTACCGGGTTTGGGCCAAGTCGGCATGGCGTTCTGGTGTATCAACCATGTGCCGTGCCGACGTTTTTATGTGTTAGAATGTTATGTTTCTTACAAAGTTTTTGTTTTAAAATAATAATCTATTGTTTTTTGTTTTTATGTTCTGTTAGTTCAATCATTTAAATCTGAAGTTCAGACATTTATATTTGAAGTTCATACCTACTGTTGTTTTTTTATTCTGTACGTATAACATTAATTTGTATCTTTACGCCATGAAAAGTTAGTTTATATGTGAAAGAAACTTCAGAGTTAATAACATTATATTTTAATCTTAAATTTTAGGAGTATGAAAAGAAATACTGCTTTTATAGGAATTCTATTCCTATTTTTGTTGATGTGTTCTTCTGCTGTAGCATCCATACAGTTGGTTAATCCTGTTGTGAATGACTCGGAAAACATGTTGAGAATAACTTTAGTATTGACTGATCAAAAAGGAGTTGCCCTTGATGAATCTAAACTCTATTTTTCTGTTTATAAGGATAATGCAGAATCTCCAGTAACTTTAGAAAAAACAACTTTTCCATATATAGAATCAGACATGACGGAGATTCCATATGGGTATTCAGATTCACAGTTTTATGATATATGGAGTAGCGATGGTACCACTACAATATTTCATCCTTCATCGTGGAGCGGATTTAAGAAACTTGGAGCCCAGGCTATATATCATGATGGCGATAAAACTTATAAGTCAGAAATAGTATGGAGCGACGGAACAATAGGAACTGAAGGTGATGATAGCGGACAGACTGGAGGTGAACCCGGTGGCGAAGAGCCTTCGTTTGACGAGAGTATGCTTATAAGCAATCCTTCTGGAGAAAAGTTTGAGACGGTGCGTAATTCGCTTACATTCTATAAACTTGGCGGTACGTCAATATATACAGGCGAGGATACTGGAGTTATTTCAAATTATGTGAAGGGCGATGATGGTAATCTGTATTTGTTGTGCGTTACAGGAGGAAATTCTACGAATAATTATCTTAAGCTTGAGCCTATAGGTGATAGCAAGTATGTGGCAAAATTGCCTCAGCTTGTGATGATAGAAGAGTATGACGGTGTGAAATATGGATATTATGCAAGCCGTATGGTGAGAGAGAATATCGAGGAAAAGCCAGATAGTATTTTCTATCTTATTTCTGAAACGGAACCTAATGAGCTGAGTTTTACTCTTGAATCAGACGGTACTTTGTCTATGGATACAAAAGACGAGGACGTTATAATGGGACTTACATATTCAGACGGATATTGGACCGGTTATGGCGATGCTATGCTTTCAGATTCTTTAGTATCTTCAAGAAAGAATGTTCTTCCTGAGGGCGTAGAGCTTACTAAATGGATGTTTGAGTATCGGTGGGCTAATTGGAGTGAGTATGGAACTATGAAGAAATTTCTTGATGTAGCTGTTACAGACAAAGAAATATATATAAACAATCCATATAACCAGGATTCAGATCAATGGATTAAGGGCGAAATCGACGGCAACAAGGTTACGTTTAACACACGTCAGCTTCTTGGCCCTGACAATGAAACTAACCGTTATCTTTATTTCCGTGTTGGTAATCTGACTTTAGACACCCAAAGCGAGTATTACTATTATGCTGATGCGGACAAACTTGTTATGAATTTCGATGCAGAGAACAGGACGCTCACCACTGATGATCTTGTGTCTCTTTACATCAGTAGGGGATATGGGCAGCGTGGATATAACGTAAATTATGATTTCCCGAAGTTTACTGCCTATACAGAGAAAGTTTCTAAATTACAGAATCCTTCGTTTACGTTCTTTGCTCCTGATGACAATTACGACAATTATGGCTATTCATATATTCAGGTCAAGATACCGGCTACCGATGTCGATGGAAATGAACTGAATACTCAGAATTTATATTACAGTCTATATGTCGGCGACGATGCAGTTCCTTTTGTTTTCGATGCAGAGACTTATGCTAAAGACTTTACGACGGATGTTACTGAAATTCCTTATAATCATGAAGGTTATGATGTATATCCTGCTTCGGTGGGAAGCGAGCTTCATACAGTGTTCTTCTATTTTTCTACAGCAGACGTGAAACTTGGAGTGCAGAGTATATATTATGCTTCAGACGGAACCGTGTATAAGTCGGATATCGTTTATAACACAAGCACCAGCATTGACGATGTAAGAGCTGGATTTGATAAAAATGCCCCTGTATTTAATATTCATGGCCAGAGGGTAAATCCTGAAAATATGGGAAAAGGTATTTATATCCAAAATGGTAAAAAGTTTATAAAAAAATAATCATGTGATAAATATATTTAGCCCAAATCATCTCGAATGTTAAATTCTTGATTTGGGCTAAATTATGAAAAGAATAATTCATTTCATATTATCTATTTTCTTGAATCAGTGTCCAAGCCAGTTTAAAAAGTCTTTACGCCTTAGGGCACTTATGATTACTTCCTTCTTTTTATCGCCAGCACATACTGTTACATAAAGGCGTTGGTTGTCAATCTTAGTTACATTGTTAATGGCTTTTATAGATGATATCATACTGCGCGAAAGTTGGAAAAAGTCATGATCAGTTACTAAGTCCATGACTTTTTCCATATTTGCTATTTCGGTTATTTCGCAGTTTCCCTCATTAGTATATGCAACAACGTAGCGGTCTTCTATACAGAAAAAAGCGATGTCTGATATATTTATAAATGAAAAGCTCTTATTCTTGGCTATTAGTATTCTGTCAATTTTTTCTTTCTTTGGCAATATAGTCCTGTATCCATCAGACCTGAAAATGTCAGCCATGTCGTCGAGTTTTCTTAGTGAGTGTTCAACGTCTTCCTCTGTTATCGGTTTTAACAGATAGTCTATACTGTTGGTCTTGAATGCTTCAATTGCATATTCGTTGTATGCCGTAGTAAATATTATTGGTATCTTTATATCTGTATTTCTTATTATGTCGAAGCATGTCCCGTCACCTAAGTCAATGTCCATAAAGGCCATGTCGACATTCTCAGATTCAAGAAACTTTATACTTTCGTCTACAGAACTGAGCATTGCTGTAAGTTCATAGTCTGGTCTTACTTTTTCAACTATGTCTTTCAAGTTTTCCCTGGCAAATTCTTCGTCTTCAATTATAATATATTTCATACGGTTTTAATTTAAGTAAGGAACTTTTACAATGAATATATTATTATCATCTTTAATTTCAATCTTTTTTCCATAAGCCTCATACAGCATTTTTAGATATGTGAGGCCTTTGTGTGGTGATGTTGCCGATGTAGTTGGCTTTCGGTTAATTTCGTTGCTCACAGTGAGATAATTGTCTGTAAACTCTATTTTTGCTTTTACTTGTGTGGTACTGCTTACTTTATTGTGTTTTACAATGTTTTCGATAAGTAGTTGCAGCGTAAAAGGAACAATATAGTGTTGCTTTTCTGGGGGCTCGTTATTTTCAGCAGTGAAATTGTTACTATACCTTAACATTAGAATTTTTGCATATTCTTTGGCGAATTTTAATTCGTAATCTAACGTTACCCTTTCATGTCCTTGCTGGTCGAGTACATATCTGTATATGCGTGAGAGCGACAAGATAAACTGTTTTGACTTTTCTGTGTCTTTTCCAACAAGGGCATACAGCATATTAAGGGTGTTGAAAAGAAAGTGTGGATTTACCTGTGCTCGTAAGGCTTCATATTGATATTGTAGGGCTTTCTGCTTGTTCTCGCTAATTTGTTGAATATGGCGTATATGATTCTTTACAAAATATGCAACTTCTAAACCGAGAAGAAGAAAAATGTTGTTAAATACAGTACCTGCCCAGTTTACATGCATGTGCTCTTCAGATACAAAAGAAAGTATTAAAGAAAACAGTAGATTTATTACCGACATACTTACAAATGAAGATACAATGTCTATGGTCAGTCTTTTTAGTGGTGTTTTGAAGGAATCTAGCTTGAATATTATGAAAAGGTTTGTTGTGTAAACTATTGTTATTGGAATAAAATTCAGTAAAAAGTATATTAGAAATTGTTTGAAATTCTCATATGGCCACAGGTTCCGGCTATCAATCAGATTGTAAAATGACTGAAATAGTAAATAGTATGCAGTAATGATACCTATATGCATACATATTCTGTTTTTTAACTTTATTTTTGCTGGCGTATATAATTTAGCCATATTGTTCATGTCGTTTTTCGGTATGTTCAGTTTTCTTGATTTATTAAAAATAGAAGAAGGGGTCGTGACATAAAGTCAAGCGCCCCTTTCTTCAATGCAGTGTCATTTCCTATTCATATCTTTTGTGGAATTCGATGACGGCCTCTATACCCTTGCGGAATATGTCGAGCGGCATGTTCTCGTTGGGCGAGTGAATGGCGTTGCTCTCAAGTCCGAAGCCCATCAGCACCGTCTTTATGCCCAGTATGCGCTCAAAGTCGCTTATGATAGGTATGCTTCCGCCGCGGCGCACTGCCAGGGGCTTCTTGCCGAAGGCCTTCTCAAAGCCCTTTTCGGCAGCCTTATATGCCGGCATGTCTATCGGGCACACGTAGCCCTCGCCGCCGTGCATGGGCGTAACCTTCACCTTTACGTAGTCGGGCGCAATGCTGTTGATGTAGTCTACAAACAGCTTTGATATCTTTTCGTGCTGCTGATGAGGCACAAGTCGGCACGACACCTTGGCGTAAGCCTTCGACGGCAGCACCGTCTTGGCGCCTTCGCCGGTGTATCCGCCCCAGATGCCGCAGATGTCGAACGACGGGCGGCAGCTGTTGCGCTCCAGCGTAGAGTAGCCTTCTTCGCCTTTCAGAGCGTTTACACCTATTGCCTCCATATATTTCTTCTCGTCAAACGGAATCTGATGTATCATGTCGCGTTCAGCCTGCGGCACATCCTCAACGTCGTCGTAGAAGTGGGGGATGGTTATGCGGCCGTCTTTGCCTACAACGGTGGCGAGCATTTCGCATAGAGTGTTTATCGGGTTGGCCACGGCTCCGCCGAAGTGGCCTGAGTGAAGGTCGCGGTTAGGTCCTGTTACCTCAATCTCCCAGTAAGCCAGACCGCGCAGTCCTGTTGTCAGCGACGGCAGGTCGGCACCAAGCATACTAGTGTCAGACACCAGTATAACGTCAGCCTTCAGCAGCTCTTTGTGCTTGCTGATAAATGCGTTGAGGCTCGGCGAGCCTATTTCCTCTTCGCCCTCGAATATAAACTTTACGTTGTGTGTAAGCAGTTTTTCCTTAACCATATATTCAAACGCCTTAGCCTGAATCATGGCCTGCCCCTTATCGTCGTCGGCACCGCGCGCCCATATATGTCCGTCTCTGATCACCGGCTCAAACGGTTCGCTCTTCCACAGTTCCAGCGGCTCAGCCGGCATCACGTCGTAGTGGGCATATATCAGCACCGTCTTTGCATCGTCGCTAACGTGCTTTTCTGCAAACACCAGCGGATTGCCGTCGCTAGGCATCACCTCGGCCCTGTCGGCACCGGCCTCTATCAGCAGTTGGCGCCAGCGTTCGGCGCATGCCAGCATGTCTTGTTTATGACTTTTCTGCGAGCTTATGCTCGGTATGCGTATAAGGCTGAACAGCTCGTCGAGAAATCTCGACTCGTTCTCTTCGATAAATTTCTTTATTTCCATATTCTGAATTTAAGATTAATCCGCCGTAAAGTTACATCTTTTTGCGCAAAGTCAGCGCGTTTGTGCCTAATAAATGTGTCGGTTATCTGTCTTTGGCACCTTGCTGCGGCGTTTATGTTTCGTGTAAAGTTGTGCGTGATGTTATGCCTTGCATACGGCCGTGGCCTGACGGCATTATTGCCGGTCATTTGTTTACCTGAAATTACTCTATGACTTACGGGTGAAAAGTGGCCCACTTTTGCATTAAAAGTGGCCGAGTTACGGGTCGTAAACCGGCCACTAACAGTTTGAAAGTAAATGCGGTTGTATTGGTTAATGAAATGCCTTTAATCATTGTCATGCAGTCGTACTTGTAAGGAAAAGAGTGCGAAAAAGTTACGATTTTTAGCCGATTTTCAAGGATGCGGCTCTCGGGCAATCTCTCTGACCTCGTTATTCTGCGCTTTTGCTTATTGTTGATGATTTCACTTACTGTGGATAACTCGGCTAAATGTGTATAATTATGTTATTTATGAAAATAAGTTTTGTGTGTTACGGCTAATTTCTGTAAATCTGTGATATGAATATACCTACCAGAAATCAAAAGAGTTAGAAGTATTGCCTCATTTCAGGGTAAAGCCCTGGCAACCGTTCAAATTGCCGTGGCCTGCATTGCTTTACTTGCCTGGGTAACTCTTACGGATGTAAAAGTACAAAAATATTCAGACTGAAAGAATATTGGGGATGATTCTTTCTGCTTGTTTTTTGTACCCCTCCTTATGCAGTTTTGGATTTGAAACAATTAACAAGCAAGGAAGCCACGGTAAAAGCGATTCCCGTCCAAACCACACCTGTCCACCCGTAATGCTGCCAAGACAGACCGGAAACGAATGTACCGGCAGAACCACCCAAAAAGTAAATGGTCATATAAACGGTATTGATACGATTGATGGCAGATGCGTCAAGGGCGACTACGCTGGTCTGATTCGACAAATGGATGCATTGCATACCGGCATCAATCAGCAAGATAGCAATTATTATCCACAAATAGCTGTCATTCCCCCAAAATGCCAGTATCCATGCTGCCAACACTACGCATCCTCCGGCAATAGAGAAGAACCTCGCACCGTATTTTTGGACGTAGCCGCTGATGAAAACCACCGTGGATGCACCTGCCAGTCCACACAAACCGAGTGCTCCGATAATGTCGTCGCTAGCAAAAAAAGGTTCCTGTTTCATCCGAAAAGCAAGGCAACTCCACAAAGCGAAGAACGAGCCATAAGCCAATGCCGCCCTCAGCGATGCGATACGTAAGTACGGGTATTGGGAGAGCAGGCGCAACAAAGATTTCATCAACCCTGCATAACTTTCTTGAGAACAGGTAGACAGCGTGGGTAGCATCTTGTGAATCATCAGGAAGCATCCGAGCATAAACAAGCAAGCCACAAAATAGACGGAACGCCATCCCCATACGTCAGCCAGAAAGCCACTGAATACCCGTGAACCAAGAATGCCTATGAGCAGGCAAGATTGTATAATCCCTACGTTGCGCACCTTGTGCGCAGGGAGTGAATAGTAAGATACTAACGGAATGAAAAATTGTGGCATAACCGAAGATGTGCCGGCAAGCAATGATGCGCCCCACACCCAATAGATGTTCGGGGCAAGGGCTATGGCAAGCAAGGCGCACGAAGATATGATATAATTGGTCAATATCAGCTTCTTTCGTGAGACCAAATCACCAAGCGGGATGACAAACACAAGTCCGGTCACATAGCCTATCTGTGTCAATGTCGCTACCATGCTAGCAGAAAAGTCGTTTACCGCGAAATCTTTTGCCATGCTACCCAACAAAGGTTGGTTGTAGTAGCAGTTGGCAACGGAAAGTCCGGTAGCAACTGCCATCAGAGCCAGCAGAGGTACCGGAATGCCTTGGTTCTCTCTTAATTCATACTTCATTTGTCGCCTCCTTTCAGTATGACACGACTTTCAATCCTATCAAGGATGCAATGAGCGTGAAGAGGAAGAAAAGCCGGATGGGAGTGGCGGGTTCCTTGAAAACGAATATCCCAATCAAAACCGTACCAACCGCTCCGATTCCCGTCCAAATGGCGTACGCAGTTCCCAAAGGCAAAGTCTGTACCGCTTTGGCAAGCAAAGCCATGCTCAGTACGGTAGAGGCAAGGAAACCGCTTCCCCACAAATAAAATTCAACTCCTGATGCCGCTCTCGTTTTCCCTAAACAGAATGTGAGGCTCACCTCAAACAATCCTGCCAATAATAAGATTATCCAATTCATACCTATGATTTATTAAATTCGGGCGCAAAAATAAACAAGTAATCCCTAACAGCTTTTTGCATTTGGCAAAAACAGCTTTTGCATTTGATAAAAACAGCTGTTTATTCTCGTTTCCGTATGCTATTTTATAATTTTGCACACCGACAACAGAAATGAACTATGGATATAAAGGAAATCATCAACCAAAGATATGCCATGCCGGACGCATCTTTGAACAGGTTGCGGCAATGCCTGACGGAAGTTTCATATCCCAAAGGATTCCGAGTATTGGAAAACGGCAAGGTGGAGAAAGACATATTTTTCATTAGACAAGGCATTGTACGTGCCTATACTTCGGTGGACGGGAAGGAAATTACTTTTTGGGTCGGCAAAGAGGGAGCAACCCTTGTTTCTATGAAAGGCTATGTAAATGACGAGCCGGGATATGAAACAATGGAGCTGATGGAAGATTCCGTCTTATATGTATTGAAAAGGAAAAAACTGAAAGAGTTGTTTTCGGAAGACTTGCACATCGCCAATTGGGGGCGGCGTTATGCGGAGATGGAGTTGCTTGCCACTGAGGAACGGCTGATTTCTATGTTGTCCGCTATCGCTTCGGAACGGTATAAGGAACTATTGGAGAAAGAGCCTGATTTGTTACAGCGATTGCCGCTGGGAAGTATCGCCACCTATTTAGGCATCACGCAAGCGAGCTTGAGCAGGATTAGAGCACAAATAAAGTGACGTTTCAACCAACGGGAGTATTGCAAGCGGTTTGGGTCTGCCCGAAACACAAACTTGCTACCCTTCCGTTGTTATTATTTATAATCCAAAACCTTTGCCCTTTCAGTGCGGTGTAACAGTCCTCCTAATGGACGAGGATAACTTGTCAAACTGCTCCTTGAACCACTCACCAATCAGTTGCCCGTTGATGGCAAGCGCAAATTTAGCTTTGTCTGTCGTGTCTTTCACTACTTGGAAACCTGCCCTTTCAGTCTTAAACTTGCGCCTGTGTTCCTCCGAATAGAGTTCGCCCTCGTAGAACAGCGGCTTGCCGCTGATGAGCGTGGTGATTTGCCTTTCGTTGAAACCGACTTTAAGACAAAATTTCTCCATGTACACCAACTTTTGGAACAGCGGAAACCATTTTTTTGCTTTAATTTGCTTTAAGACGGTTTTCAACTGTCTGCCCAACTTCTGTGTTTTTCTTCTAACTCCCTAATTATCAAATCCTGTTGCGTTAATCTGCAACAAATCGGCGGATATTCCAGAGATTTTGTGTATCTTTGTATTTCATAAAAGTGCCCTGAGCCTTAGCCTTGTTATGGAGATATGACCAAAGAGGCAGCTGATAAGCTTTATGGCTTAACGGAGCATTTTATATAAATGACGTGTGGCTAATGGCGTTGTTGTTGGCATAAGACAGAAAAATAACGAACATAAAAATAATAAAAGTATGATTATTGATTTTGAGAAGATTAATGAAGAGTCGGTTATGAACTTTAAGGGCGGTGAAGGACAGCTCGACACACGCAACTTTGTTGACTCTGCCAATAAAATAATGATGAGCCGGCTGAAGCCGGGAGCTTCAAGCGGATATCACACTCACGAGAACAACAGTGAGATAGTTTACATAATCAGCGGCGTAGGCCATTTCCGCTATGACGGCACTACGGAGAACGTGAAGGCCGGCGACGTGCATTATTGCCCGATGGGACACTCTCACGCCATGTTCAACGACGGCACAGACGACCTGGTTTATTTTGCCATCGTGCCGGAACACAAACTTTAATTCATAATTCACAATTTATAATTCATAATTGGGTTGCTTAAATGTAGTCGGGCAACCCAATTACTTTTTAATGCAGCAAATACGAATTATAAATTCCATTTTACCGAATCATTTATACTGCTGCGCTTTACCAACAAGGCGAATCATAATTGGCTTGCGCCGAACTTTGTTTTTCCATTCTCAATTCGCCGTTTTCAATTATTTTAGGGATTTCCCTATGTTTTTTAGGAAGTTATAGCGTTGCGTTATTAAAAATAATCCGTAAATTTGTAATGTTTAAAACTTATATATCTGCGCAAAACGCAGGAGCTGACTTATAAATTGGCATTGTCAGAGTTCTGCCGTGTTCAGAACCTTAAACGGAAGGAGAGTTATTTATGAAAAAAACATGTGTATTGCTTTTGTGCTCATCAATGATAGTGGCGGGCTGCACCACAGGTGCGGGCACCGGAGCCTATGCCGGTTCAACGCTCGGCGCGCTGCTCGGATCGGCCATTGGAGGCATTGCCGGCGGACCGCGCGGCAGCGACATCGGCACGCTTGTGGGCATGGCAGGAGGCGCTGCCGTTGGCGGAGCCTTGGGCGCACAGGCCGACAAACAGCAGCAGGAATATCAACGGTATGAAGACGCAAGGTTTGAGCAGAAGTATGCCGAGCACCGTCGGGCTGCCACAGCCGGAAACGACGGATACGACAGGCATTACGATGACAGCTATGACAGCCGGAGTTATGACGGTATGAATAACGGCGGCGGATATGAAGACAGCGGATTCGACCCTACTAACAGCGGCGACGATGTGCTCTACGACTTCAACGGCTCTGATTATACGGGCAACTACACCGCCTCTCATCCGGAACATGTCGTGCCGTCGGCCCGGTATGACGAGATAGGTACGCCGGCAAAGGTGGACGACAGGCTGCCGCTGGAGGTGCGCAACGCACGCTTTGTTGACGACAATCAGGACCACAAGTTGAGCGGCGACGAGCTGAGCAAAGTGATATTTGAGATTTACAACGTGTCGGGCTCAACGGTCTATGACGTTCAGCCAATGGTGGTTGAAACTACAGGCAACAAGCGCATATACGTGTCGAACAGCATACACGTGGAGCGCATCGTGCCGGGCAAAGGCGTAAGATATACGGCAATGGTGAAGGGCGGCAAGAAACTGAAGGACGGCACGGCCTGTTTCCGCATATATGCCGTTCAGGGCAACGGCAACGTGGTGTCTAATGTGAGTGAGTTTAACATTGCAACTGCCCGGCGCTGAGGCTTGCACGGAGTGGGGCAGGGCACAGGCAGAGCTTAAATAAGGAGGAAAGAGCAGATGAAGAAAAAGAAGATTGCCTATATTTCTGTTGCGGTTGTGGCCGCATTGGTTTTGCTGACGTTCGGCGCCGGCTGGTTTATGCTCGACTATGCCCTGAAGCCCGATGAAGGACGCAGGGACACCACGGCGTTTTATAAGCAGATGAGGCAAGAGTATCCATGGACAACTCCCTGGCTCGACAGTCTGAAACATGCCGGAGCGCTGCGCGACACCTTTATAACAACGCTCGACGGCGAGCGCCATCATGCCATCTTCGTGCGTAATCCGCGCTCAATGGGGCGCACGGCCATACTGGTTCACGGATATAAAGACTGCTCTATACGCATGCTGCCAATAGCAAGCATATACGAACGCATGGGGTATAACATACTGCTGCCCGACCTGCATGCCCACGGACTCAGCGACGGCAACGACATACAGATGGGGTGGAAAGACCGCAAGGACATAATACGCTGGATATATGTTGCGCGCGGAATGTTCCGCAGCACCAAGTATCAGCCGCGCATGGTGCTCCACGGTGTGTCGATGGGAGCCGCCACGGTGATGAACGTGTCGGGCGAGAATCTTCCTGACGGCATCTGCTGTTTTGTTGAAGACTGCGGCTTCACGAGTGTGTGGGACGAGTTTAGCCGTCAGCTCGGCGACCAGTTCCATCTGCCCGATTTTCCTGTGCTTCATGTGGCAAGCCTGCTCTGCAAGCTGCGCTACGGCTGGACGTTCGGCGAGGCGTCTCCGCTCAGTCAGTTGGGCAAGCAGCACACGCCTATGTTCTATATCCACGGCACGTCTGACGATTATGTGCCGTCGGCAATGGTGCTTCCGCTCTACAACATGAATCCGGCCTACGAAAACAAGGCCGACAAGACGCTGCGCTATAATGACATCTGGCTCACGCCGGGCTGCGCCCACGCAAAGTCGTATCACGACTATCCGTATGAATATGAACGGAAGGTGAGAAACTTTGTAAGCAAGCATGTCGGAATGTAGTAAGGGTTGAACGGATAACGGAATTTATTAACAGGCGGAGAGCAAAAACATAGGGACGTACCCGAGGTGCATCCGCCTTTCGGCTTAGAATGTTTTTATGTTGATGATATTGCTTTTATTTGGACGCACCTGGGGTACGTCCCTATAGGAAATGTTATTGGAATATCGCTTGTGATTACGTTATAAGGCTATGTAAATCAGTGAGTTATAATGATATTGATGTGAAAATATAGATATAAACAAAACGGACAACAGTAACGCGTTACTGTTGTCCGTTTTATTTTCTGTATGTCAAAATGCTTAGGGACATATCCGTAAGAGCCTGATTAAGCCCTTTATAGATGATGCTTGTTCACGTCATATTGTTTCGGCTATATATACTTATACCTGTTTCTCGGTTGAAGCTTCTTCGAGCAGCAGGCGTATGGCGTTGCGTATGTTGTTGCGTGCGTTGTCTTTCTTCATCGCTTCGGTTATGTCTTCATCGTCAGGCGTTACGGCCGCTACACGCGTAAATCCGGCATCAATCAGAGCCTGTCGGTCGTCCACTTTTCCGGCGATGAGCCATGTCGGCATACCTTTAGCCTTTGCCGCCTTCATCACGTGATAAGGCATTTTGCCCATTAGCGTCTGGCGGTCGGCATGTCCCTCGCCCGTAATAACACAGCAGTCTTTGGTCAGTCGACTGTCGAAGTCGGCCAGGCTGAGCATAAGTTCGGCGCCCGCCTTCATCTCTGCTCCGAGATATTGCATGAAGGCATAGCCCAGTCCGCCTGCCGCTCCCGCTCCGGGCCTGTCGGACAAGTCGTAGCCGAAGTGGCGAGCCGATATTTCGGCAAACTTCATTGCGCGGCTGTCGAGCATCTTAATCATGTCGGGCGTTGCCCCTTTCTGCGGTCCGAACACTGCAGCAGCCCCGTCGGGGCCGTAGAGCGGATTGGTTACGTCAGAAGCAAGAGTGAAGCGGCAGCCGTCGCGCAGTTCTGCGGCAATGTCGTCAAAGTGGCCGCCCCTAGGTGCCAGCTTGTCGGTTATGGCCATCATCATGCCTATGCCCGCATCGCTTGTTGCGCTCCCGCCCAGACCTACAATAAACTTTCTGCATCCGCGCTTGAAAGCCGACGCTATCAGTTCGCCTGCGCCATACGACGTGGCGCGCATGGGGTTGCGCTCCTCCTCGTCTACCAGCGTCAGTCCGCATGCCTGTGCCGTCTCTATTATTGCCGTGCCGTCGGCCGTTATTCCATACTCAGCCTCCGTGAGCCGCATCATTGGGCCGTGTACGGATGTTGTAACGATATCAGCTTTGAGAGCGTCGGCAAATGCCTTCAGCATGCCTTCGCCTCCGTCAGAAACAGGAATGAGTTCTGTCTGAGAACTGTTGTTGTAGTCGGTTATGGCTTCGCTGACTGCCTTTTCGGCTTCGTATGACGTAAGGCAGCCCTTAAACGAGTCTATTGCCAGAATATATTTCATGTCTTATATGGTTTTTTGAGTTTTTCTTCGGTTAATGATCATCTTCTGCACGCCGGTTACATTCATGTGCGATGCGGTCATTGCAGACTTGGCTTTAGGCGTCAGTCATGCAGTCTTTTTTATTAAAACACCGCAGTCAAACTGTTTGCCGGCTGTGCCGCCGTAAAAAATCTGTACAGGCTTTAATTTGCGCAAAGGTAAGCATTTATTATGATTTGCACAAACAATGAAATCATGCATGTTGCATTTATGCAAGTTTTGTCCTTTTTGAAAACAGATGACGTTCCTTTTTGTTTTTCCATTGGTACGGGACATTATGTTAAATAGGTGAAAATAAATAGGACGATATTCGTCGGCTACGAAAAAATGTTGTAATTTTGTGTTACCAAAATCTGTTAAATTTAATATTATGCTCAATTTAGATGATCTTTACAGAGCGCGGTATGTGCTTGGTGAAATATTAAGACGTACTGACCTTGTCAGAGCTCCTAAGCTTAATCCGGAAAGTGATATATATCTGAAACCGGAGAACCTTCAGATAACAGGTTCGTTCAAGATCCGCGGAGCTTATTACAAAATATCTCAGCTTACAGAGGAAGAAAAGAAGCGCGGCGTTGTGGCCTGCTCAGCCGGCAACCATGCCCAGGGCGTGGCTCTCGGTGCTACGTCACACGGCATCAAGTCGCTCATCTGTCTTCCTGAAGGCGCGCCTATCAGCAAGGTTGAGGCTACGCGTCGTCTCGGTGCCGAGATTTGTCTCGTGCCCGGTGTTTACGATGATGCATATCAGCGTGCAATGCAGTTGCGCGACGAGATGGGTTACACCTTCGTTCATCCGTTCAACGACGAACACGTGATAGCAGGACAAGGCACAATAGGTCTAGAACTGCTCGAGCAGCTTCCTGATGTTCAGGCAGTTGTCGTGCCTATCGGCGGTGGCGGTCTGATCAGTGGTGTGGCATACGCCATGAAGTCGCTCAATCCTAAAATAGAGATTTATGGCGTTCAGGCTGCCGGTGCTCCCAGCATGTATGAGAGCATCAAGCAGAAACAGGCTATAACATTGCCTCAGGTGTCTACTGTTGCCGACGGTATTGCCGTTAAGACTCCTGGCGACCTTACTTACGACATCTGCTCAAAGTATGTTGACGATATCTGCACCGTGTCTGAAGACGAGATATGCGCTGCAATCCTGCGTCTGCTTGAAGAGGAGAAGATCGTTGCCGAGGGAGCAGGAGCTGTAAGCGTTGCGGCTGCTATGTTCAACAAGGTGCCTATCAAGGGCAAGAAGACCATCTGTCTTGTCAGCGGCGGAAACATCGACGTTACTATTCTTAACCGTGTTATCAACCGCGGTCTGGAGAAGGGTGGCCGTATATGCACAATATCAATGGAGCTTGACGACAAACCCGGACAGCTCTATGAGGTCAACGGCGTTATCGCAGGCATGGGCGGCAATGTGCTTAGCGTATATCATGAGCGCAGCGCATACAGCAAGAAGATCAATGCATGTGAGCTGAGCGTAAAGATTGAGACACGTAACCACGAGCATGTGGAGGAGATTAAGGAGAGCCTGAAGTCAAAGGGCTTCAAACTTAAATAATCAGCCTTCAATCGGCGTGTACACAGTCATGGCGCGGCAGTTGCTTATGCGTATGGTGTGTCATGCAGAACAATTAAAGCAATAAGACAATAATAACAATAAAATTTTTAAAATTAAAGAGAAATGAAAGCACTACATTCAGACAAAGCTCCAAAGGCTTTAGGTCCTTACAGCCAGGCTATCGTAGCCGGTGGATTCGTATTCGCATCAGGTCAGGTGCCAATCGACCCTGCAACAGGTGAATTTGCAGAAGGCGGTATCAAGGAGCAGACAAAGCAGTCGCTCACAAACGTTACCAACGTATTGGCTGAGGCTGGTATAGACCTTACACATGTTGTTAAGACAACAGTATTCCTTTCAGACATGGACAACTTCGCTGCCATGAACGAGGTTTACGCTACATTCTTCAAGGAGCCGTTCCCGGCACGTTCTGCTGTTGCCGTTAAGACTCTGCCTAAAGGCGCTCTTGTTGAGATTGAAGTTGTTGCAACATTAGAGAAATAATATTGCCAATAATAAAGTTTATGGGGAACCGGCTTTGGCTGGCTCCCCATTTTTTTGTTGTTTGTCTGAATATATTATGTTCGGGCGTATTTATGGCCTCTGGTTTTATTTAGTTTTGCAGTAATGGCTGTGCGCCTATTGCGGTGAGATATAGCTTCTCAGCGCCTCTACATATTCCTCAAAGGCCTTCAGTCCCTTATCGGTTATGAGGCACGTTGTGCGCGGCTTCTTGCCTTGAAATCCCTTTTGGATCTCAATATATCCTGCGTTGCTTAGTTTGTCAAGCTGCACGCTCAGGTTGCCAGCCGTGGCCCTGGTCTGTTCTTTCAGATAAACGAAGTCGGCTTCGTCTACGCTCATCAGTATCGACATAACGGCCAGTCGCAGTTCGCTGTGCAGCAGCGGGTCAAGTGGTTTAAACATTCTCGCTTTTCTGTTATTGTTCTTTCTCGTTCAATTTTGCTTCGTTCTGTCTGCCTTTGGGCTTTCTGTTCCTGTATAATGCGATAGCCCCTGGTATAACCATCATCAGCATTCCGCCAAAGATAACGGCCGCCATCTCTTCCGGTCCGTTACAATCAAGGGCTGCTTTTATGCTGGCATATGAACCACTGCAGGCGAACAGCGATATCATCTCGCTTTTCAGCACGATGCCGGTCATTATGGCTGCAAAAGTCATGCAGATGTTTATTGTGGCAGATATCGGCAGTTCTTGGGCTATAGGGTCATTTCCAAAATTGGTAACCTGACTCGCCACTGTTGAAGTGAATATTACCACTGCAAATGTTCTCCATATATTTTTTGTGATGTCATTTATGAATGATTTTGGTACACCGGCTGTGTCTTCTTCTTTAATCATTTTGTGGTTGATTATCAGCCCGATGAAGACCATCACAATCCATCCGAGATTGCAGTAATAAGAGTTTGTGTAGCTCCACAACAATCCTATAACGGTTGCCGTTACGCATATAAGAATGCCCCATGTCAGAAGAGTTATTGCGCAGTTGCGTGTAATTACTTTTCGGCTTTGCTCAATAGTTTCGCGTATAATCTCGATACTGTGTTCTGCTGAAAGCTTCTTGTTTTCTTCCGTTTCCATATCGTTATTTTTTATATTGTCGGTTAATGATTATTCCGGGTATCACCAGAATGAAAAGCGATGTAATGCATATTGCAAGCGATTCATACGGGCCGGGATACATAAGCGCAAAGTTGGCTGGCACCACTGATGCCACGGAGAATGCGGTTATGAAGGTGTGGCGGAGCACAAGGCCCGTAATCAGCCCCGTGAGTCCCAGCAGAAGTATCAGCACTGTCGTTATAGGCAGCTTGACCATATATACCGTGCTGTCAAACGAAAGTGTGCCTATGACGGCTGCTATGAGTGCAAACAGACCGAAAGATATCCATGATATTTTGAGCACTCTGCTGAAGAAGTTTGTTGGCCTTTTCTTGTCCTTGCGGCTCTTTGCTGCCGTAACGCTCCATCCAATGACGGTCATCAGGAACCAAAGTGCATTCCATGACGGATTGTCCGTTGTCTGCCATAAATAACACACAGCCACAGATGTTATGCATGTGAGTATGCCCCAGAATATCATCGGCATTCCGGCGTTGCGCATTATGTCGGTGCGGCTTTGCTCAATGGCCTCGCTTATTATCTTGAGGCTGCGTTCAGCCGAGAGTTTTTCGTTATTGTCCATTTCAAATTTAATTTTGTTGTTCTTAATATTGTATAATCTCTGGCACCGGCCCGCTTTTAGTGGCCGGTGTTAGGAGGTTGTCAGCCGGTCAGTCTGCCTGCCTGTCATGTCCCTTCATCTTGTCGGGGACATATATAAGCTCGATGTCTACCTTGCTGTTGCTTTCGCTCAGTTCATAGTCTCCGAAGGCGCAGTATTCCATAGGTATATTGTCCTTCTCGTCGAGTTGTCCGTTGCCGTTCTCGTCATGAAAGACATATATGGTGCCCTTCCCGTCGGGCACGTCCTTTATGGTGGTTTCAATCTTGCCTTTCTCGGCTTTAACCTTAGCCCATTGTCCGCTCTTAGTGGCTACAAGTATCTGCCCCTTGTCGTTCGGTATGTTGCTTACGGTGAGCTGCATGTCTCTTTGTGCCGAGGCGGTTGCTGTGGCCATAAGTGCTATGGCCAGCATAGCGGTGTTTAATATCGCCTTTTTCATAGGAATAGGTTTTAACTGTTATAAACTTCATTTACAGTTCTCATACTCGTTTCAGTCACTCTGCAGCTGTGGCTTCACGAGTTTTATCCGGATATATTGCAAATATAAAGCAGTTTATAATATAAACCAAATAAAAGTGAAAATAATAGTTGCTTGGTTTAAATATTTTAACATTATGATGGCCTTATTCAGGGAAAACGCCAAAACGTTAACTCATTGTCGGGAAAATTATATTATGCAGAACGCTGTGATTTACATTGTAAAACACCGTCTTTTGTGTTCTCATATGCCGTGTTTTGCATTATGAAAGGTGCCCTTTTGGATTGTGGTTAGGCATATCTTGACAAGTAACGGCATGATGTATGCCACTTAATGGCGGCAGGGTAGGGGGAAACAAAAAATTTTTTGTAAAAGAAACGTCACTCGTCACAAACGGCCATAACCTGCTGTTATGTAGTCAGTTATAGTGTGACGAGTTGAAAAGACAACTCATCACGGCATGTCTCTTTATCTGATTTGGTCCTGTATGTCCTCTCCTAAATTTTAGAACTTAAACAGGGTATATCTTGATAAAGCTCAAATTGGGTATTTGATTTTGAGTGAAATCTCTTCGGTTAAGCAGACAGCTGTTGAGGGTTGGCTCTGTTATTCGATGAAGAGAATATTATTGTGAAATTTAAGGCATGCATTTTTGTGCTTGACGTATGCCGGTATGTACATCTTGCAGTATTGCTGCGTGCTCGGTTATGCCATATTGTGGCTGAAAATATTAATATGTGATGAGTTGAGAATGCAACTCGTCACACTGTATGTTGTTGAATACGAATGTGTTACGTGCAGATGTGATGAGTGACGTTTCTCTTTAAAAAACTTTTTCTGTTGCGTGTGCGTTGCGAGTTTTGCCGTGTAAGCCACGCGTTATGCATACGGGAAACATAAGTCAGACTATTGTTTTTTGTTCTTCTTGTTATGTTCCTTATGTTCTTTATGCTTCTTGTTTTCCTTATGTTTCTTGTCTTTTGGCTCCTTGCCTTTGTGTTCTTTGCCTTTCTTGTTGTTCGTCTTGCTTTGTTCTGTGCCGTTTCTCATCCATTCCGGCGTGAAGTCGTCGTCCTTCTCCGTTATCTCATAGTCAAGTTCGGGCAGTTCAATTTTTTTCTCGTTTCTGAACGGAACGCCCTTCTCCTCTTCATATTTTTCCACCCTGACCATGGCCACGCCAGCTCTGATTATGCCTATCTCCTTTGCCGCGGCGTATGACAGGTCGATAATGCGGTGACCGCTGCATCTGTCGGCCACTCTCACGACAACGCTTTTGCCGTTTTTAATGTTTGTAACCTTCAGCATGGTGCCCAGTTCGTATTTCTTGTGGGCGCAGATGAGGCTGTCTCTGTGGTATCTTGTGCCGTCGCTCATCCTCCGTCCATGCAGACGGTTAGAATAATAGCTGGCCATACCTTTCTCCTGTGCCGGGAGAAAAGTATGGCCAAGCCATAAAAATGTAATTATGAGAATTATTCTGTTTATCACTTATATCTCTAAGGTATTAGATAATACCCTGCTCGAGCATAGCCTGAGCCACCTTCATGAAACCTGCGATGTTAGCACCCTTAACGTAGTCGATAGTGCCGTCGGGCTGTGTACCATATTTAACACAAGCCTCGTGTATGCTCTTCATGATGAAGTGGAGCTTAGCGTCAACCTCTTCAGCTGCCCATCCTAAGTGAGCTGCGTTCTGTGTCATTTCAAGACCAGATGTTGCAACACCACCTGCGTTAACAGCCTTACCAGGAGCGAACAGTATGCCGTTAGACTGGAATTCGTGGATAGCTTCAGGTGTACATCCCATGTTAGATACCTCGCAGCAGCACCATGTACCGTTAGCGATAAGTTCTTTAGCGTCGTCACCGTTCAGCTCGTTCTGGAATGCGCAAGGAAGTGCGAGGTCACACTTAACAGACCATGCTTTCTTTCCAGGAGTGAATATTGCTTTGCCAGGGAATTTGTCTGCCATCATAGAAACCTGGTTGCGGTTAGAAGCGCGCATTACCAACATGTAGTCGATCATGTCCTTTGTGATGCCTTCAGGTATCTCGCATACGCCGTCCGGACCAGATATTGCGATAACTTTTGCACCGAGTTCAACAGCCTTTGTTGCAGCACCCCATGCTACGTTACCGAATCCAGACAATGCAATTGTCAGACCCTTGATGTCTTTGCCAGCCTTGTGGAGCAAGTGCTGTGTGAAGTAGAGAGCACCGAAACCGGTTGCCTCAGGACGAAGGATAGAACCGCCCCATGTAGCACCCTTACCTGTTAACACACCTGTGTTGTATTCGCGAGCGAGCTTTTTGTACATTCCGTACAAGAAACCGATTTCACGTCCGCCAACACCAACGTCACCTGCAGGAATATCTGTATCAGGACCGATGTTCTTCCAAAGTTCGAGCATGAATGCCTGGCAGAAACGCATGATTTCAGCGTCAGACTTGCCTACCGGGTTGAAATCAGAACCACCTTTACCGCCACCCATAGGCAGAGTGGTCAATGCATTCTTGAATGTCTGCTCGAAGCCTAAGAATTTAAGCATAGATACGTTTACAGCCGGGTGGAAACGCAAACCGCCTTTGTACGGGCCGATAGCGCTGTTGAACTGAACGCGGTAACCGAGGTTGTTCTGTACCTCACCTTTATCGTCAACCCATGTTACACGGAATGTGATGATACGCTCAGGTTCTACCATTCTTTCAACAATCTTGGCTTTCTCAAACTCAGGATGCTGATTGTAAGTGTCTTGAATTGATTCCAACACTTCTCTTACGGCTTGTAAGTACTCTTTTTCGCCCGGATGCTTCATTTCCAGGTCTTGCATTATTTTCTGGACTTCCATAGTATATGTTTTTAGTTAAACTAACATTGTGTCGTTTTCTTGATGACAAATGTAGTCTTTTCTTGTGTAACTGCCAAGGAAAATCCAATTTATTTGATATATGAAACTTACTTTTTGTACTTTTTTACATTATAATTGGCATTTTTGCCCCCTAATGGCTAAAAATAAGCGGAGGCAACATGTGTTACAATGTCGCCTCCGCTGTTGTCGCTATATGAAAAATGTAACTTTTAGTCGATTTTCGACAGAGCCTGCTTCAGGTCGTCAATGAGGTCGTCGGCATCCTCGATACCTATCGACAGACGTATCAGGTCGGGGGCTATGCCGGCTTCTTTCAGCTGCTGTTCGCTCAGCTGGCGGTGTGTGTGGCTTGCCGGATGCAGCACGCATGAGCGGGCGTCGGCCACGTGTGTGGCTATGTTTATAAGCTCGAGCGAGTCCATGAACTTTATTGCTGTGTCGCGGTCGCCCTTCAGTCCGAACGACATTACGCCGCATGAGCCGTTGGGCAGGTACTTGCGGCCCAGCTCGTAGCTTGCGTCATCCTTCAGTCCGCAGTAGGTTACCCATGCCACGTGCGGGTCATTGTGCAGGAACTCTGCCACCTTCTGGGCGTTGGCGCAGTGCTGGCGCACGCGCAGTGCGAGTGTCTCGAGGCCGAGGTTGAGCAAGAAAGCATTCTGCGGCGACGGTATAGAGCCGAGATCGCGCATCAGCTGTGCCGTGAGTTTGGTCATGTAAGCAATCTTGCCGAAGGCCTTTGTGTATGTAAGTCCGTGGTACGACTCGTCGGGAGTGGTCAGTCCGGGGAACTTGTCGGCATGTGCGTCCCAGTCGAAGTTGCCGCTGTCAACCACGCAACCGCCCACCTGTGTTGCGTGTCCGTCCATATATTTAGTGGTAGAGTGGGTAACTATGTCGCATCCCCATTCAAACGGGCGGCAGTTTATTGGTGTAGCAAAGGTGTTGTCTATGATGAGAGGCACGCCGTTCTTGTGTGCGATGCGTGCAAACTTCTCAATGTCGAGCACCTTGCAGCCCGGGTTAGATATTGTTTCGCCGAACAGAACCTTTGTGTTAGGTCTGAAAGCCTTCTGTATTTCCTCCTCGCTGCTTTCGGGGTTGACGAAGGTACACTCTATGCCGAGCTTCTTCATCGTTACGCCGAACAGGTTGTAGGTTCCGCCGTAAATTTCGTTTGACGTTACGATATGGTCGCCTGCCTCACAGATGTTGAACACGGCGTAGAAGTTGGCAGCCTGACCTGACGACGTAAGCATTGCGCCGACGCCGCCCTCAAGAGCTGCAATCTTCTTTGCAACATTGTCGTTTGTCGGGTTCTGCAGGCGTGTATAGAAATATCCTTCCTTCTTGAGGTCGAACAGCATTGCCATCTCTTCGCTGTTGTCATATTTGAATGTGGTGCTCTGAACTATCGGCGGCTGCACCGGTTCGCCGTTTTTAGGTTCCCATCCTCCGCGCACGCAGAGTGTAGACGGTTTCAGATTTTTCTTCATCTTTCCTGTTTTGTTAGTTTATATATGTTATGCTTTTTTGTTATCCTCTATGCAGCGGTCTGTTGCTGAGGGGCTGTCTTCAGCGGCATAATGATGTGCCGCTCATGTCCAGGGGCCGTTCTGCCGGGTTGTTACCTATTGTTTGCTTTGTCGTCGCTGTTGCCTTATTGTCAGCATAAGTGTGCTTATGTTTGTCAAAATGCCATGTGCGTTGCTTAAAATACAATGACATTTAAACGGTATGCACGCTTTGTCTTACATGGCTGACAGCTGGGTTAAGTGTTGCAAAGTTAGCATAAAAATTTGATTGAACGAATATTCTATGGCTTAATTGACTTTTGTTATGATGCGTTTACGCATTACTAATATTATAATAAGGTGTAAATGCCGCCGCATGAACTTTTCGCGGCTTATGGCCGGATAAAATAAAAAAAGCAGAAAATAATCTCATATTTTCCTGATTTTTCAGATTGTTTTCAGATTCGGTTGCTTTATTTGCAAAAAACAAAGGGAGAATATATGCCGCGCGGCGATGTTGCCGACGGGCAGACAGGGCTCCTCTGAGAAAAATAAATGTAAAAAAGAAACAACAGTATAAACAGAAAAAAGGATTATTATGAGAACAATTGATTTTTTGAAGATGACAGCAATCTGCGCTTTCGGCGCACTGGTTACAACATCCTGCAATGACGACGACGATGACGACAAGGTTCAGGTGCCTGGCGTTGTGCAGGAAGCCTTCAGTCAGAAATATGCCGGAGTGCAGCATGTAGAGTGGGAGATGGAGGCTAACGGATATCTCGTTGCCGAGTTTATCAAGGACAGCAAGGAGCATGATGCATGGTATATGGGCGACGGAACATGGATGATGACCGAGGTTGACCACGGCCGCGACCTTACGGCTCTGCCGCAGGCTGTGCAGGACGGATATGCACTTACGGTGTATGCGCAGCAGCAGTGGACTGTGGACGACATCGACGAAATACAGCGCAAGGGCTATGAGACAATTTACAAGATTGAGGTGGAGAAAGCCGGACAGCCCGACCACGACCTCTACTTTGACGTAGCCGGAACACTGTTCAGAGATGTTCAGGACCAGGACGACGACCGCAACGAAGGACTGCTGCCGGGACAGATGCCTGCCGAAATACAGGCTTATGTAGACGCCAACTATGCAGGAGCTATGGTGGTTGACTTTGAGAAGGAGCGCAACGGATACGAGCTTGACATCCGCCACGGCGGCAAGAGCATAGAGATACGCTTTGACAGCTCATACAACTGGGTGCAGACTTCAACCGACTGCAAGAGAGACATTCCTGCCAACATCCTTGCTGCTGTCAACGCCGCATATCCCGGAAAGGTGATTGACGACTGCGACTATATCGAGACAGCTGCCGGAGAGGCTTATTATCTGATTGATCTCGACAACTATGACAAAGACCTTAAGGTTACCGCCGACGGCGCTATAACCGAGGTGATAGATTACTAAATAATTTTAACGCTGCGGGCGGGGGCACATGTTTGTGCCTCCGTTCGTTTTTTAGTGGGATAATGTCAAAAAACTTTGATATTGTTTCACTCTTTTCTTACTTTATTAGTATCTTTGCGGAAAAAGACTTTTAACCCAAATCGTTATTAGTATTCGGTCAGGATTTTGCTTAATATAGAGCGGCTTTTCGTTAGATTTATTTCATGCATAGCGTGCTATGTCAAGAAGAAGCCGGCAAAAAGACGCCAATAGATACAAAAAAACAGGCTGAAAGCATGAAAGCACAAAATAGGTAAAGCTATGTGCGGTCTAATGACCGGTTGGGGTTTAATCTTGTCTAATCTGAGAAAGACTGTAAAGTATGGGCTTGTTTAAGTTTTATTCGCATTTAGCCAAGCCGGTGGCACGTCGCCGTGAGCTGTTCCTGCTGCTTTTGGGCGCAGCCATGCCAACCATGTTGCTGCTGCCTTTTGTCGGCAGTTTCAGCCTGTTTGTCATTATTCTCATGTTCTGGTGCATGCTTGTAGCCACGCTTTATTGTCTTTATAAGGAGAAAAAACATAATAACTGACATAACAATATGAGCGAAAACGAGCCACAGCAGTGGAAAAAATTTTATCTGAAGGATGTGTCGTTCATGAACCTTATGACACATCGCATATTCAATGTGCTTATAGTTGCCAATCCGTATGATGCCTTCATGCTTGAGGACGATGGCCGTGTTGACGAAAAGATATTCAACGAATACACCGAGCTTGGCCTTCGCTATCCGCCGACGTTCACCCAGGTGAGCACCACGGAGGAGGCTGCCGAGGTGCTGGCTTCTACCAGCATCGACCTCGTGATATGCATGCCTGGCAATGCAGACAATGACGCCTTCACGGTGGCACGTTCCGTAAAGGCAAAGTTTCCCGACATTCCCTGCGTCGTTCTTACGCCCTTCTCCCACGGCATAACGCGCCGCATGGTCAACGAAGACCTGTCAATCTTTGAGTATGTGTTCTGCTGGCTGGGCAACACCAACCTGATTCTGTCCATCATAAAACTGATAGAGGACAAGATGAACCTTGAACACGACATTGCCGAGGCAGGCGTGCAGATGATTCTGCTCGTGGAGGACAGCATACGCTTCTATTCGTCTTTGCTGCCCACTCTCTACAGCTTTATCCTCGCCCAGAGCCAAAGTTTCGCCACGGAGGCACTCAACCCCCACAGCGCCGCGCTGCGAATGAGGGGCAGGCCTAAGGTGGTGCTGGCAAGAAACTACGACGAGGCAATGGAACTTTACACGAAATACCGCGACAATACGCTCGGAATAATCTCTGACTGCCGCTTCCCGAAGGGCGAAGAGAAAGACCCCGAGGCCGGACTGAAGCTGCTCCGCGAGATAAGGAAGGACAACGAATACATACCGCTGATACTGCAAAGCAGCGAGAGCGAAAACCGCAAGAAGGCCGAGGCCGAACGTTTTCTGTTTATTGACAAGAACTCAAAGAAGATGAACCTCGACCTGCGCAGACTCATGGAGGAGCACATGGGCTTCGGCGACTTCATATTCCGCGACCCGAAGACGCATGAGGAAGTGATGCGCGTGCGCACGCTGAAGGAGCTGCAGGACAACATCTTCAAGATACCTTACGACTCGATGCTCTATCACATATCCCGAAACCACATGAGCCGATGGCTGTGTGCCAGGGCGATATTCCCCGTTTCGGAGTTTCTGAAGAACGTTACGTGGCACAAGCTGCAGGATGTTGACCTTCACCGCAAGATTATCTTTGAGGCCATTGTGCAGTATCGCCACATGAAGAACATAGGCGTCGTGGCTGTGTTCGACCGCGGAAAGTTCGACCGCTACGCCCACTTTGCACGTATCGGCGACGGCTCTCTTGGCGGAAAAGGCCGCGGACTGGCCTTCCTCGACAACATAATAAAGAGCCATCCTGAGTTTAGCGAGCGCGAAGGCGTCAAGGTGTCTATACCCAAGACCGTGGTGCTCTGCACCGATGTGTTCGACAGGTTCATGGAGAGCAACAACCTCTATCAGATAGCCCTGAGCGATGCCAGCGACGAGGAAATACTGCACCACTTCCTGAAGGCGCAGCTTCCGGACAAGTATATATCAGACTTCCTCACCTTCTTCGAGGCAACCGACCGGCCTATAGCCATACGTTCGTCGAGCCTGCTCGAGGACTCTCACTATCAGCCCTTTGCCGGCATATATTCGACATATATGATACCGAAGCTCGACGACAAGTATCAGATGCTGCAGATGCTTGCCGCCGCCATAAAGAGTGTGTATGCCTCGGTCTACTATCGCGACTCGAAGGCATACATGACGGCCACGAGCAACGTGATAGATCAGGAGAAGATGGCTGTAGTGCTGCAGGAAGTGGTCGGCAAACAATACGGAGACCGCTATTATCCTAATATATCAGGCGTGTTGCGTTCCATCAACTATTACCCTGTAGGCAACGAGACATCAGAGCAGGGCATTGCGAGTCTTGCGCTCGGACTGGGTAAGTATATCGTAGACGGAGGACAGACGCTGCGCGTAAGTCCGTATCATCCTGACCATGTCATGCAGACAAGTAAGGTGGAGCTTGCGCTTAGTCAGACGCAGACACAGTTTTATGCTCTTGACATGAAGGACGTAGGCGACGACTTTAAGGTTGACGACGGATTTAATATTCTCAAGCTTGACGTGGCTGATGCCGACAAGGACGGCGCCCTGACATACATAGCCTCTACTTTCGATCCTTATAACAACATGCTGCGCAAGGGGGCATATGATGAAGGCTGGAAGGTGGTTTCGTTCTGCGGCGTCTTGCAGAACGGGGCTTTCCCGCTGCCCGAACTGATGCAGATGGCTATGAAATACGGAGCCGAGGGCATGAGGCGTCCGGTTGAGATAGAGTTCGCATGCAATATAAACAACGACCGCACGGGAGAATTCTATCTGCTGCAGATGCGTCCTATTGTAGACTGCAAGCAGATGCTTGACGAGGACTTGACCAAGATTGACGACAAGCGGTGCCTGCTGCGTTCTCACAATTCGCTCGGACATGGCGTCAGCAACGAGATAATGGACATAGTATACGTTAAGGCAGACGAGAATTTCACGGCGGCAAACAATCCGCTCATTGCAAGTGAAATAGAGCATATCAACCATAAGTTTGTTGAAGAAAACAGGAACTACATTCTCATCGGACCGGGCCGCTGGGGCTCGAGCGACTCATGGCTTGGCGTTCCCGTAAAGTGGGCATACATCAGTGCTGCCTGTCTGATTGTTGAGGCCGGACTGGCAAACTATCGCATCGATCCGAGTCAGGGCTCACATTTCTTCCAGAACGTAACAAGTCTTGGCGTTGGCTATTTTACCATTGACGATTACAAAGACGACGGTATCTACCGTAAGGATTTGCTCGACGCCATGCCGGCAGTGTACGAAACGGAGTTTGTGCGCCACGTGCGCTTCAGTCGTCCGCTTAAGATAATGATGGACGGCATGAAGCAGGAGGGCATCGTTCTGCTGCCTGAAGATGACTGACGCTTACTTTTTATTATTATATCGCGGCTGTTCCACTTAGTGGTGGGGCAGCCGTTTTTTTGTGCTGTCATGTGTTATGGAGGTGCCTGTATGCACATTTGTTAGACGGTTGCGTATTTGCTTCTGATAAGTTCCATGTGTCGTGAGAACAGAAAACTTTGCGGTCTGAACAAACCGGTTGAGCCCCTGAGACGGCAGTATTTGAAATCAGAATGCATTTTGGCGTGAAAACGGCATAAAATGTGCGGTTTATGTAATTCTCTGATATGTAGTGCTTTACGGCATTTATTGTGGCTTGAGAAACTGAAATTCTGCCTGTTCCGTTGTGAAATGCAGTCTTTTACATGGCAAAACATGGCCTTTTATGTTATGAAAAGCAATGAATTGCAGTGTGAAAACATATCTTTTTGAGCGTAAAACGTCTTTTATGTGTTAAATACATTAACCTTTCTGCCTTTTGATGCCAAATGCCTTAACATTTTGTAAGACTTGAATTTCTATTTCGTCAGAAAACTTTGTAAAAGTTTTTCTTGCCCTTTCTGTCAGCCTGCTCCTGTATGTTCAGTGGCACGTATTGGCAGTTTGTAGTGTCATGGCATGATGTAACGCTTTCATTAAGTAAACGCTCGGCCGGATAAAGGCTGTTGTAAGTCTGCCTGAATGATGCTGAAAGACAAATGAAAGTATCATGGCGCCTGGCGGATGAAAACAATATTAGGCCGGGAGTGCAGATAGGGGTTTAACTCTTTTTACGTAGACAGATGCCCCGAAAGCCGCGTTAAAGCATTATTTTTGCAGTGAAATTAACGCCGTTTTGGCAAAACCGAAGACATAATAATAACAATAAAAAGAAAAAACAGAATATGGACAACAGACAAGAGTTTTATTCGCGGCAGGTAGAAAGCCTGTCGGCCATGATACAGCGGCTGAAGCGCAAGGGGCGCACCTATGTGGCAATGGAACTTGTGACGTTTTGCCTTGCCGTGCTGGCCTTTGTGTTCTTCTGTCTGCGCGGACTGCCCGTAGGTCTGCTTTGCCTTGCCGTGGCGTTTATGGCAGCCTATGTAGTGGCTCGCCGTGCTGACGTGCGCAACAGCGAGACCACCGACATGCTGCGCCGCCGGCGCCAGGTGTATGAGAAGGAACTGAGCTATCTGCGCGGCGACTACAGCTGCTTTGGCAGCGGAAGCCGCTACATCGACTCGTCGCACGCGTTCACTTACGACATGGACGTGTTCGGCCGCGACTCGCTCTTCAACCGCATTAACCGTACGGTAACCACCGGCGGAAGCGACTTTTTGGCTTCATCGTTCCAAAGTCTGCTTAAAGACAAGGCTGAGATAGAGGCACGCCGCCGCGCCATAGCCGAACTGGCGGGCATGGAGAGCTGGCGCACGGAGTTTCTGGCGCTCGGTCAGCGTTTGGCGTCGGACACAAAGAAGAAGGGCGAAGCCATCGACACTGCGATGATAAACCGTGTGGTCAGTGAGATTAGCGCCATGAACATTGCTCCTCAGGCAGGCAGCATGCTTGCTCTCGTGGTGGCATGGGCCGCCATAGCAGGCTTCATTGCCGTCATGGTATTGGCAATAGTGGGCATTGTTCCGTCGTCGCTTGCCGTCATGTGGGGCGTGGTGCAGATGTTCCTCGTCATAGCCCTCAACATGAGGTCGCTGCGCCAAATAAGCCGCGCCGTCGAGAAGTTGCACGCACATCTGCACGACTATATCGGACTGATACGCCACATAGGCTGTGCAGAGTTTGAGAGCGAATGCCTGCGCGACTTGCGCAGCAGGCTGACATCGGGCGACGACGGCGCGCTGACTTCGTTTGGAGAGCTGTCAGATATTCTGAAAAGTCTCGACCGCCGTGGCAACTTCATCGGACTTATTCTGTTCAACATGTTTGCCCTGAGCGACTTTTTCCTCGTGCGCCGTTTCCTCAGATGGCAGCGCCACTATATGGAGCGTATAGCCGACTGGACCGGCTGCGTGAGCCAGATCGACGCTCTTGTGTCGATGGCTGTATACAGCTACAACGAGCAGCAGGCTGTGGCGGCAGAGGTGGTTGAGGCAGACGGAGTGGTGTATGAAGCCAAGGGCATTTATCACCCCTTCCTCGGAGCCAAGGCCGTGCGCAACGATTTCATCATTGATGACGGCAACTATTATATCGTAACCGGTGCAAACATGGCTGGCAAGAGCACCTTCTTGCGCTCTATAGGCGTCAACTACATTCTAGCAATGAACGGAATGCCCGTGTTTGCCGAGTCGCTGCGCGTGTCGGTGTTCAACCTTTTCAGCAGCATGCGCACCGCCGACGACCTGAGCCGCGGCATATCCTACTTCAACGCTGAGCTGCTCCGTCTGCGCCAGTTGATAGAGAGCTGCAAGCATGCAGCCCGCACGCTGATAATACTCGACGAGATTCTGAAGGGCACCAACTCGCTCGACAAGCTCAACGGCTCGCGTCTTTTTCTTCAGGAAATATCCCGCCTGCCCGTGTCAGGCATAATAGCCACCCACGACCTCGAACTGTCGAAGATGGAGGACGATGCCCCGTCGCGCTTCCACAACTGGTGCTTTGAGATAGAGCTGGGCGGTAACATAACCTACACCTACAAGATAACGCCCGGCGTGGCACGCAACCAGAACGCCACGTATCTGCTGAAGAAGATAATCGAGGAGATATAGTTCCGTTTAAGGAGTTAAAGTAGTTAGAGGAGTCAGAGTAGTTAAAGTCATTAGTATTCAGGTTATGTCCGGTTTGTAAAGATAGCAGAAAATTTATTGAAATATATCAACAAAACCAATGACTTTAACTACTCTGACTCCTCTAACTGCTTTAACTCCTTGCCTTAAATATTGATTTAAATCAACAAATCACTGTTATATTGCATTTTATACACTCAAAATATTGCATATTAGTAAAAAATCCGTACCTTTGCATCGTGTTTTTCATAGTATTAGATTTAAGGTTAACAAGGTTGGAGTACAGCGGTACTCCTTTTTTTATGCCCTTATCTAAATAACCGTCTTTTAACAGTTTTGCTTCCTTTATGTTTTTATGCCGCGGCACATGTCTGGCATTCTGCAATTAATTGTAAAACTCACATTGCAAAATATTATGCCGTTTTTGGGCAATGTACAATTAATCTGAAAATTCACCGGAATGCAACACTAAAAGTTGGATTATTCTTTTGTATTGAGAAATTAAAATACTAACTTTGCGCTGTGTAACAGAACGTTTATTTATAAAACATAAAAAAAGGTATTATGGTAAGTTATAAGACACTAGGCTTGGTAAACACCCGCGAGATGTTTAAAAGAGCCATTAACGGCGGTTACGCCATTCCGGCATTCAACTTCAATAACATGGAGCAGCTTCAGGCTATCATCAAGGCTTCTTCAGAACTGAAGTCTCCGGTAATCCTGCAGGTTTCTAAAGGTGCGCGCAACTATGCCAACCAGACACTGCTCGAGTATATGGCTCAGGGTGCTGTAGAGTATGCTAAGGAACTTGGCTGCGCTCATCCTGAGATAGCACTTCACCTTGACCACGGTGACAGCTTCGAGCTTTGCAAGAGCTGTGTAGACATGGGCTTCTCTTCTGTTATGATAGACGGTTCTGCCCTGCCTTATGACGAGAATGTTGCTCTTACTAAAAAGGTTGTTGAGTATGCTCATCAGTATGACGTTACTGTAGAGGGTGAGCTCGGTGTGCTCGCCGGCGTTGAGGACGAGGTTGCTTCTGAGGTTTCTCACTATACAAAGCCTGAGGAAGTTATCGACTTCACAAGCAAGACTGGCGTTGACTCTCTCGCTATCTCTATCGGTACAAGCCACGGAGCTTACAAGTTTAAGCCGGAGCAGTGCACACGCGACCCGAAGACTGGCCGCCTGGTTCCTCCTCCATTGGCATTCGATATTCTTGATGCTATCATGCAGCAGCTTCCCGGATTCCCAATCGTGCTCCACGGTTCTTCTTCAGTTCCTCAGGAGTATGTTGACATCATCAACCAGTACGGCGGCAAACTGCCCGACGCTGTTGGTATTCCTGAAGAGCAGCTTCGCAAGGCTTCTAAGAGCGCCGTTTGCAAGATTAACATCGACTCTGACTCTCGTCTGGCTTTCACAGCTGCTGTTCGTAAGACTTTGGCTGAGAAACCTGCTGAGTTCGACCCGCGTAAATACTGCGGACCTGCACGCGACCTCATGGAGGAAATGTACAAGCACAAGATCACAAACGTGCTCGGTTCAGACAACAAGCTGGCTCAGCTCGACTAATTCTGATATTCGGCACATTAAGAAATATAAGTGCATAGATATTTATAAAAGTGAAAATTCCACAGTGAATTTTCACTTTTATTGTTTCCAGCCCTACTTCTCATCCCGTTTCCTGACATTTATAATTGTTGATATCTTGCGGGATATGCCGTCATGCAGGCATTACTTTCATTTGTATATATGCTGCTATTGTTTGTAAAAGGCACTAAACCGCATTGTGAAACGTATGCTTTTGCATGCCGGAATACGTCCTTTTGCGTTGCGAAAGCTATGCTTTGGCATAGGCTGTGGCCAGTGTCGGTTTAATTGAAAAATATTTTTCTTAGAAACTTATCACTCATCACAAGCGCCATTAACGTTTTGACAGTCAGTGAGATATGGTGTGATGAGTTGAGGCTTCAACTCGTCATACTCTAAGATATTGAGGTCCAATATGTTAAGCACTTATGTGATGAGTGATGAGTTTTTAAGAAAAATTTTTTAGTTCAAGTCTAGCCTGATTCTTGTTCCAGAGAAAATATAAATGCGGCATCACGTACCTGTTGTGCGTAGTGCCGCATTTGTTGCTTTTATAATATATTTATGCGCATATAGCCTCGACGGCTTGTTGCCGTGGTTATAGCGGTTTTCTGCGTTATGTCCTTATCAGGTTGCGTCCCGCGTCAATTCTAAGGAAAATGAACAGCAGTATGGTGAAGCCCCATAATGACGAACCTCCATAGCTGAAGAAGGGCAGGGGGATACCTATGACAGGCGTAAGACCGAGCACCATGCCCACGTTGATGAACACGTGGAAGAGGAATATGCTCAGCACGCAGTAGCCGTAGACACGGCCAAACTTGAACGGCTGCCGTTCGGCCATCTTTATAAGGCGCAGTATGAGCGCAAGGAACAGCAGCAGCACGCCTGCCGAACCGAGGAAGCCTTCTTCTTCTCCCACGGTGCAGAAGATGAAGTCGGTGTCCTGTTCGGGCACGAATTTCAGTTTGGTCTGTGTGCCGTTCAGAAATCCTTTGCCTTTAAGTCCGCCCGAGCCTATGGCTATCTCGCTCTGGTGGACGTTGTATCCCGCTCCGGCAAGGTCTTCGTCGAGGCCGAGCAGAACGTTGATACGCACCCTCTGGTGGGGCTCCATGATATTGTTGAGCACATAGTCGGCCGAATAGAAGAAGGCTATTGAGCCGATTGTGAACAGCAGGATGTAAAGATAGTGCTTTATGCGCCTGTTCATCCAAAGGTAGACCAGATATCCCACAAGACCTGCGCTGACAGCCAGCTGCACCCATACGATGTCGAACGGGATGACGAACACGGCGAAAAGAAGCGCAAGGAGAGTTATGCCTACAGAGTAGACAAGTATGGTCAGGGCCTGCTGCTTGTCCTTGCAGTAGACGTAGACCATGCCCGACGTGAATATCTGTACGAGCAGCAATACGGCAAACTTGCCTATTGATGTCGTAGTGTCGAACATCAGAGCTTCCTCGTAACGTATGCCCACAACGAAATAGATAACCATTGCAACGCCCGTGAACAGTACGCTGCCGGTCATTCCCTCGCGGTAGAACATGAGGAAGAAGGATATGTAGACCAGTGCCGAGCCTGTTTCTTTCTGTGCCACGATGAAGAGCATCGGCAGCAATACCACCGCGAAGGCGGCCGCCATGTCTTTCCATCTGTGCATGTTGAAGCCGTATGTGCTCATAAGTTTCGACACGGCAAGGGCTGTGGCAAACTTGGCAAACTCGGCAGGCTGCAGTCGCAGCGGGCCAAGCACGAGCCATGAGCGCGAGCCTTTTATCTCGTGGGGGTTGAATATCGTTGCAAACAGCAGCAACAGCAGTATGGCGTATATGATATAGGCGAACGTGTCGTAGAAGCGGTCGTCGAGCATCAGCAGCACGAAGCCGAGGCAGATAGACGTGCCTATCCACACTATCTGCATGCCCGAGCGTGTGCTCAGACTGAATATGTCGGTGTCGCCGTAGGTATAGCTTGCACCGCACACGCTCAGCCAGCCGAATGCCAGCAGAGCCAAATATATGCCTATCGTCCACCAGTCGAGCGAACGAAGTACGCTTGGTTGTTTATCTGTTTGCTGCCCCATAACTTATACGTCTGCGCTGGAAGTCGGTCGCCCTCTTCTCTGATTCGGGCGAGAGCTTGCCTTTGATATACTGTTCCATCATAAGTGCACCGATAGGCACACCATAGTCGGCGCCAAATCCGCCGTTTTCTACATACACGGCGATGGCTATCTTAGGATTGTTCATCGGCGCGAAGCCCATGAAGATAGAGTGGTCTTGTCCGTGGTTCTGTGCCGTACCGGTCTTTCCGCACACCTCATAGTCGGCCCTGTCGGCGGCGCGGCATGTTCCTCCGGTTACTGCACGCCTCATGCCTGCCACGATATATTCGTATGCCCTGCGGCTGGCTTTTGTGTAATGTTTCTCTCTGAACTTGGCTTCGAGCTGTTCGCCTTTCACCTTCTTCACCACGTGCGGTGTGTAGAAGTATCCGCGGTTGGCTATCGTTGCCCCGAGGTTGGCTATCTGCAGCGGCGTAAGCAGCACCTCGCCCTGTCCTATGGCGATGCTGATTACGGTCAGGGCATTCCATGAACCCCTGTATGCCTTGTCGTAATATTGTGCGTTTGGTATCAGGCCTCGCTTCTCTCCGGACAGGTCGATGCCCAGTTTGTAGCCGAATCCCATGCTCACCATGTAGTCGCGCCATGTGTTCATGCCTTCCTGTACGTTCTTGTATTTCTTCCTGTTGCCGAGCATATAGTAGAGTCCCCAGCAGAAGTAGCCGTTGCAGGATGTTCCTATTGCTGGTACAAGGCTTATGGGTGAGGCGTGGCCGTGGCATCCAACGTGGAGTCCGCGGCAGTAGAATCCGTGATGGCAGGGGAACGATGTGCCCGGGCCGATTATGCCTTCGGTAAGGAAGGTGAGGCCTTGTGTGGTCTTGAATGTTGAGCCCGGAGGATACATACCCATGATAGAGCGATTGAGCAGCGGCTTCCACGGGTTGCGTGAGAGCATGGCGTGCATCTTTCCGCGCTTGCGTCCAGTTACTGTCCTCGGGTCGTATGTAGGCGATGATACCATGCACAGCACCTCGCCGGTGGACGGCTCGATGGCCACGATGCTGCCTATCTTTCCCTCAAGGAGCCTCTCGCCCAGTGCCTGCAGTTTTATGTCGAGGCTCAGAGTGAGGTCTTTGCCCGGCACAGGCCTGCGGTCGAACTTTCCGTTCATGTAGCTGCCCTGTATCCGGCCGTGGGCGTCGCGCAGCATTATCTGCACGCCCTTCTCGCCGCGCAGCTGCTTTTCGTATGACTTCTCCACGCCCATCTTGCCTATGTAGTCGCCGGGCTGATAGTAGGAATCTTCCTCTATGTCGGCTGCCGACACTTCAGCCACGTCGCCAAGTACGTGTGCGGCATACGGCATGGTGTATTGTCTTACGCTTCGGCGCTGTACGTAGAAGCCCGGAAAACGGTAAATCTTTTCCTGGAATACGCTGAACTCTTTTTCTGACAGCTGGCTCATGAAGAGCTGCTGCGTGAAGCGTGAGTAGCCGGGATTCTTGTTGCGGTCTTTTATCTCCTCCATTCTCTTGATGAAAAACTCTTTTGTTATGCCAAGAGAATTGCAGAATTCGGTGGTGTCGAGTCTTCCTTTCTCCTCGTTCATCACCACCATTATGTCGTAGGCATTCTGGTTGTATACGAGCAGTTTGCCGTTTCTGTCGGATATGACGCCACGCGCCGGAAACTCAACTTTCTTGAGGAAAGCGTTGCTGTCGGCGTTTTTCTTGTAGTCGTCGCTCATTATCTGCAGCGTGAAAAGGCGTATGATGTAGACGGTGACTATGAATATAGCCACTCCCGCAATGACATAACGTCTGTATTCAAGTCCGTATTCCTTGTCCATAATCCGGCCTTTCCTGCTTTTAGAACATTATCTTTTTCTGACGTTTTCGATTACAATTATCAGGATTACGGTGAGCACGGTGCTTCCACCGATGTTTTTGAGCCATTGCAGCCAGTTGAAGAAGTTGAACGACTCAATGGTGAAGAATATGATATTGTAAGCGAAAACGCATATTATCGTGTAGTAGATAAATTTTGCCATGCCCAACGATCTTATCGTAGGCTTGAGGTCTTCAGGCGAGTCACGCTGTATGAACAGATTGAGGACGTATGGCTGCATCAGGCCGAGCAGTGTGGTCGACGTTGCCGCCACGCCCGGAGTGTTGGAGAAAATGTCGATGCAGAGGCCTGTGAAGAAGCTCCAAAGCAGTGTGCCCCATCGGGGATAGTCGTGTCTGAACAGCAGTATGAAATATACATACAGCAGCGGCGTGGCGCAACCGAACAAGTTGATGTGGTTGAGCACCAGAGCCTGTGCCAGACATAGGATGATGAATGTGAGAAACTGTTTTATTATTTCTATGTTCATTCTGTTGTCGTTATCCTTAGTTCTGCTTTATTTTTAATGAGTCTTCAGCCGAGCGGAGCAGGTTGATGCGCTCCTCCATTGCCGAATTGTCAATGATGCATACGTCGCGGATGTTGCCGAAATCAGTTGTAAGACGCACCTGTATTCTGTAAGAGAGTCCGTCGTGCGAGTTGTATACGTGCAGTATCTGTCCTACGATAATGCCCGGAGGGAATATCGAAGAGTAGCCGCTCGTCTCAACAAGGTCGCCGAGACGGAAGTGTGCGTGGCGCGGGATGTCGTCAACATAGGCCAGCTCTGCCGCACCGCCTGTCCAGTGCAGATATCCGTAATAGCCGCGCTTCTTGATGGTGACGCTGATGTTCGACTTGGAGTTGAGCACCGGTATGACCACAGAATAATGCTCTGACACCATGTAAACTACGCCCACGACGCCGTTTCCACAGGCCACGCCCATGTCCTTGCGCACGCCGTCGGCCGAGCCTTTGTCAAGGGTTATAAAGTTGTCTCTCTTGTCGATAGAGTTGGTTATAACCTTTGCCGGTATGAGCTTGTAGTCTTTCAGTATCTCCATCTGTGCGCGCTGAAGGCGTGTAGAGTCGCCCGTGTTGCTCTTTATCTGTTCAGACAGCTTCCTTACTGTCTGCTCGAGATAAAGGTTGCGCGTATTGAGTTGCTGGTTTATCTTTGTCAGGTTGAAGAATGTCTTCACTGCAGCGTCCCATTCGTATACCTTTCCGGTTACGGCATTGGCCGACGAGAAGAACACGCTGCCCTGATAGCTGTTGAATCTGAACAGCAGCGTCAGGCTGATAACTTCAAGTATGACAAAGAGAAACCAGTGGTTATATTTCGCAAGAAATTCCAGTAGGTTGCGCATGGCTTATCTCATCAAGAACGAGAAGCGGTCAACGTTCTTCAATGCAATACCCGCTCCTTTTGCTACGCTGTGCAAAGGATCGTCGGCCACGTGGAACTGGATGTTAATCTTGTCGGTGAGACGTTTGTCGAGACCTCTGAGCAGTGCGCCTCCTCCGGTGAGGTAGATACCGTTCTTTACGATGTCGGCATAAAGCTCAGGCGGAGTCTTCTCGAGAGCAGAGAGCACGGCGTTCTCTATCTTGGCGATGGTGCGGTCAAGACAGTGGGCTATCTCCTGATAGCATACGGGCACCTCCATAGGCAGGGCCGTAATCTTGTTAGGTCCGTGTACTACATAGTCTTCGGGAGCTTCTTCTCCAAGGTCTGTCAGTGCCGATCCTACGTGTATCTTGATGCGCTCGGCCATACGTTCGCTGACCTTGACATTGTGCTGGCGGCTCATGTACTCCTGAATTTCGGCAGTGAGGTCGTCGCCGGCAGTGCGGATAGAGTTGTTCGACACGATGCCTCCGAGAGAAATTACGGCAATCTCGGTGCTTCCGCCGCCGATGTCGACAATCATGTTACCTTCGGGAGCTTCAACGTCGATGCCGATGCCGATGGCAGCAGCCATAGGCTCGAATATGAGGTAGACGTCGCGTCCGTCGGCATGCTCGGCAGAGTCGCGCACGGCGCGCAGCTCAACTTCGGTAGAGCCAGACGGCACGCCTATCACCATGCGGAGTGAAGGCGAGAAGAAACGTCTTCCGGTGTGTACCATCTTGATAAGTCCGCGCATCATCTGCTCACAGGCAGTGAAGTCGGCTATGACGCCGTCGCGCAGCGGGCGTATCGTGCGGATGTTGTCATGAGTCTTCTCATACATCATCTTAGCCTTTTCGCCTACGGCTATCATTTTGTCTGTGCGGCGGTCGAGCGCTACTACAGACGGCTCGTCAACAACAATCTTGTCATCACTGATAATGATGGTGTTGGCCGTGCCGAGATCCATTGCGATCTCCTGGATAAAAGAAAAAAATCCCATTACTTGATAAAGTTTATAGCTATAAATATAATTTTATTGTCTCTTCTTGAAGTCTTGCGTCTTTCGCCCGGCAGGGCGAAAGACGTCGAGCGGATTGTCTTGTCTGTGTCTTATTTTTCAAACCATTCGTGAATGGCGGTGTCGTAGTGGCTGCTTACGCCGAAGGCGCGTGTAGCCAGCATGCGGCGGTCTTCGATGTCGGTCTGTGCGCCCTTCTTGTTGAGGATGTCGAGCAGCACGCCGTATTCAGCCTTGCTGGGCACGATCACCACGTCTTTGAAGTTCTTTGCTCCGGCGCGTATCAGAGATATTCCGCCAATGTCTATCTTTTCGATTATGTCGGCCTCAGAAGCTCCGCTTGCAACGGTCTGCTCGAAAGGATAGAGGTCTACGATAACCAGGTCGATTTCAGGTATTTCATACTGCTTCATCTGCTCCTGGTCGCCTTCGTTGTCGCGGCGGCCGAGGATGCCTCCGAATACTTTGGGGTGAAGAGTCTTCACGCGTCCTCCCAGGATAGAGGGATATGTCGTTACGCTCTCTACGGCCTGGCATTCATATCCGAGCGACTCGATAAACTTCTGTGTGCCGCCTGTAGATAAAAACTTTACTCCTTCTTCGTTCAGCTTAGCCAGCAGCTCGTCGAGTCCGTCTTTGTGAAACACGGACACGAGTGCGGTCTTGATTCTTTTTGTTTCAGCCATGTCTTTAAAAATTATCTGTTTTTTAGAGTGCAAAGTTACTAAAAAACGTTGATTTTACAATATATTTCAACCAAAAATTATAAATGTTTTGATTTAGGACAATAAATGCGGGCAGTGCATGGTGTTTTGGCGTTTGAAATGTGTTTCGCCGGGTTTTGCCGGGCCTTTCCGGCTTTGGCTGCGCCGGACTTGCCTTCTTGTGGTCTGTTGCGTCATGTCTGTATCGTGTTTTGCGTGTATGTTATGGCACGTTGCTGTGCATCTTATGACCTGATACCAAGTGATTTAGCAGTCTTCCGTCCGTGTGCTTTGATGCTTGATTCTGCTCCGGCTGTTGTCTGTCTGAAGCCTCGTTCTATGCCGTGGGGTGTAAGCATTATGGCTGTTTTATGGTGCAATGTGTCATTATGATTTTGTACGCGTTTCTGCTCGAAATAGAATTTGTGCAGCCGTTGTTTTGCGGCTTGTTCGGAATTTTCTTTACGAAACAATGCAAGAACATAGGTTTCACATTTCCGTTTGATGCCTTTCGCTCTGTAAAAGGCAAGCTTTCGCGTCCGTATTGACCGGCTTTTGCTGCTTGAAACGTGGCTTTTCGTACTGCTTTCCGGTGATTTTTATTGCACATTTTGTCTGTGCCCTTCGTATCGTCCGGTATTACAGTGCTTTATGATTGCACACGATTTTTGCGTTATTTTAAGCCGTATGCGTGTCTGTTTCTGAAAAGCTGAGTTCTGGAGCCTTGTTGTAAATCAAAATGCAAGCGTTTTGGGGCTTATTCTGTCAATGTGTCGTGTGCTGCTGTGGCTTGTCGATAGTGGTTTATCTGTTACTGCTTGATTTGGTTGTCTGTTGTGGTCGTCTTGTCTTGTTGTCTATTTTGTGCTTTGTCTGCTTCGTGGTTTCTTTTGTGTGAGCGGCAACTTGTTTTTACGTGCAGGCTTTGTCCGTTCATGCGTTGACCGGTTGCCGCCTTTTTTTGTTGGTGCGTGTGGGGAGGGTTGGGGCTTAAATCGGCTTAAGGGAATATAAAATAAAAGAGCCGCAACGTCTGTTGCGGCTCTTGTTGTAGCGGGGGTGGGACCCGAACCCACGACCTCCGGATTATGAATCCGACGCTCTAACCAGCTGAGCTACCCCGCCATCATTTTTCTTTGCGGTTGCAAAGGTAATACAATTTCTTTAAACACCAAAAAATATTTCAACTTTTTATCAAAATCTTATGCGAAAGACGTAAATTTGTGGCAAATAACCAATGAAATGCCTTTAAACTATGGAGAAAAACAAAGTAAACATTGAACATGAGCTGCGTTCTAAGTCGGCCGGATTTATATGGTCGATGCTGAGCACGCCTGAAGGATTGGCCAAATGGCTTTCGGATGAAGTGAGGCTTAATGGCGATTTGTTTACCTTCACATGGGGTAACGTGTGGAGCGACCATGAGATAAGAACTTCGGCTGTGATAGACAAGAAGAAGTTCGACTATATACGCTTCAGATGGTGTGGCGAGGAGTATAAGGACACGTATTGGGAGCTGAAAATGAACAAAAGTGACGTAACGGGTGATTTTGTCCTGATGATAACCGACTTTGCCCCCGAGGGCGAAAAGGATACCGTGGTGGATATCTGGCAGGCAAATCTCAGTGCGCTTAGACGGGCTACGGGGCTTTAGCGGCTTCGTAGCCTTTGTTTTTTTGCGTGTCCGTCATCCCGCGTTGCGCGGCTTCGCGGCTCTCGCCGGCATATTGTTTCGTGCCGGTGTCCGTGGCTTTGGCATGCCGTTTGCATGCGCTTTTAGGGCGCGGTGCCGTGCCTTGTGCTGTTGACTGCTTTGCGTTGCGGCGTGGCAGGATGGCGGTGCCTTATACATCTTTTATTAAATAAAAAACGCAAAACGTTGTGGTTTGTGATATTTTTGTGCTAATTTTGCAAGCTGGTAAATCTGCTGTATAAATGTCAGAATTAGCATAAAAATGATTCTTAGAGTCAAAAAATTAGATAAATTTATCGCAAAACAGTTCGGACTCCTCTTTGTCGGAACGTTCTTTATATGTCAGTTCGTGCTGATGATGCAGTTTCTTTGGCGCTATGTCGACCAGCTCATCGGTAAGGGTCTGACCATGGACGTGCTGGCCCAGTTCTTCTGGTATATGAGTCTTATGCTCGTGCCGCAGGCGCTTCCGCTGGCCATCCTGCTTTCGTCGCTTATCGCCTTCGGTAACTTGGGCGAGAGCAGCGAGCTTACGGCCATCAAGGCTGCGGGCATATCGCTTATGCAGGCGTTCCGCTCGCTTGTGGTCATCGTCATATTCATAGCCTTGGGCTCTTTCTATTTTCAGGACGTAGTGGCTCCGAGTGCCAACATGTCGTTCTCGAGGCTGCTCCTTTCCATGAAGCAGAAGAGTCCCGAACTGGAGATTCCCGAGGGTATATTCTATGACGGCATTCCGCAGTGTAACCTGTATGTGCAGAAAAAGGACATAAAGACAGGCATGCTCTACGGTGTGATGATTTATAAGATGACCGACAGCTATGACGATGCCGCCATAATTCTGGCCGACTCGGGCATGCTGCAGTCTACGGCAGAGAAAAAGCATCTTGTGCTTACGCTGCACAGCGGCGAATGGTTTGAGAACATGAAGTCGCAGGAGTTTTCGGCAGGCGTAAGCGTGCCTTATCGCCGCGAGACCTTTGTCAAGAAGAGAATAGTGCTCGATTTCGATGCCGACTTTAACGTTGCCGACGCAAGCGCGCTCTCGAACAACGCACGCGGAAAGAGCATCGGACAGATCAACCGCGACGTCGACTCGCTTAATCACGTGTACGACAGCGTCGGCCGTGTGTTCTACAAAGATGCCAAGATGTCGTATTATTCTCCCGTGGCTGTGTCAAAGAAAGACTCTCTGAGAGCCGTCAAGATGGCCGGGACAAAGACTTACAGCTTCGACTCTGTCTACTCGAGACTTTCTGCCGACAGAAAGCTTGAGGCTGTTGATGCGGCCCTCAGCAAGGTGCAGCGCGAAATGAACGACCTCGACTTTAAGGGCATGATAACGGCAGACGGCGACAAGCTTATACGACAGCACAAGATAGAGGCCATCAACAAGTTTACATTGTCGCTTTCGTGCCTGATATTCTTCTTTATCGGTGCGCCCCTGGGCGCCATCATCCGTAAGGGCGGACTTGGCGTTCCGGTGATTATCTCCGTGCTGGTGTTCATCGTGTATTACATTTTCGAGAATACGGGCTACCGCATGTCACGAGGCGGTATGTGGGCAATATGGTTCGGTAAGAGCATCGCTACGGCTGTGCTTACGCCGCTCGCAATATTCTTCACATACAAGGCCAACAACGACTCTGTCGTGTTCAATCTCGATCTCTACCGCAACTTCTTCATGAAGATGTTCGGACTCAGGATAAAGCGTGCCGTGTTCAAGAAGGAGGTTATAATAACCGATCCCGACTATGCGGCCGACTCGGCAACTCTGACCGAAGTGAACCGAGAGATTGGCGACTATGCCCGCGAACACAATCTTTGGCTTGCGCCTAATATAATTAAGGTGTTCTTCAAGTACAGGCCTGACCATACAATCGAGGAAATCAACGAGAAGATAGAGACTGTCATCGAGGATTTGTCGAACACGAAGGACAAGGTGATACTTTCATGTCTTAACGCCTATCCTTTCATGGCAGTAAAGGCACATACGCGCCCGTTCGACCGCAAATGGATGAATGTGGTTGCGGCAATCATCGTTCCGGTGGGCCTGTTCCTCTATTTGCGCATGTGGCGCTTCCGCCTGCGGCTCATGCGCGACCTGAAGGTCATCAGACAGACCAATGATGCCGTGATAGCACGTATAGAAGAGTTAAATAGCTCAGGCACGTCAAAGGCCTGATATATATAATAAGGTAAACGCTGTTTATGGAAAATTTAAAAATTAATACAATCGAAGAAGCTCTTGAGGACTTCAAGAGAGGCGAGTTTGTAATTGTCGTAGACGATGAAGACCGCGAAAATGAGGGCGATCTTATTATTGCCGCTGAAAAAATTACAGCAGAGAAGGTTAATTTCATGCTGAAGCATGCTCGTGGTGTGCTCTGTGCGCCGATAACGATAAGCAGATGCGATGAGCTTGACCTTCCGCGTCAGGTTGTAGAAAACACATCAGTGTTGGGCACTCCTTTCACTGTTACAGTGGATAAGCTCGAAGGCTGCTCTACCGGTGTGTCGGCTCACGACAGGGCCGAGACAATCAAGGCTCTTGCCGATCCGGAGGCTACGCCAAGGACATTCGGACGCCCTGGCCACGTAAATCCGCTTTATGCACAGGACAACGGCGTGCTCAGAAGAAGCGGACACACGGAGGCAACAATAGACCTCTGCAAGCTCTCTGGCCTTTATCCGGCAGGTGCGCTGATGGAGATAATGAACGACGACGGTACGATGGCACGTCTTCCGCAACTCGTGGAGTTCGCAGCAAAATATAATCTTAAAGTCATAACAATTAAGGACCTCATTGCATACAGACTGCAGCGAGAGTCGCTGATAAGCGTAGGCACTATGGTGGATATGCCGACTGAATACGGACATTTCAAGCTTGTTCCGTTCCGTCAGACCAGCAGCGGACTCGAGCACATGGCTCTGATAAAGGGTGAGTGGAAAGAAGACGAGCCTGTGCTCGTGCGTGTTCATTCTTCATGCGCCACCGGAGATGTGTTCGGAAGCATGCGCTGCGATTGCGGACAGCAGCTGCACAAGGCAATGCAGATGATAGAGAAAGAAGGCAAGGGCGTGCTGATATATATGCAGCAGGAAGGACGCGGCATAGGACTTATGAACAAGATTGAGGCCTATAAGCTGCAGGAAGAAGGCCTTGATACAGTTGATGCAAACATACATCTCGGATTCAAGCCCGATGAGCGCGACTACGGCTGCGGCGCGCAGATGCTGCGCAAGCTCGGCGTGCACAAGATGCGACTTATCACCAACAATCCTACAAAGCGTGTAGGCCTTGAGGCTTACGGCCTTGAAATTGTTGAAAATGTTCCAATCGAAATAACGCCTAACGAGTACGATTATAAGTACTTGAAGACAAAAAAAGACCGCATGGGACATACTTTACATTTGTAATTGTAAAAAAAACATTTGTAAAAAAATCATTTTAATAATTGGAATAAAAATATAACATCATTTATTTTTATAGAACGAATAAATTGCTTAAATTTGCAGGAGCATAAATTTAATATATGACAATGGCACAATTATCAGACCGTCTTAATCGCTTGGCACCTTCAGCCACTCTCGCCATGTCACAGAAAAGTGGCGAGATGAAAGCACAAGGTATTGACGTTATTAATATGAGCGTGGGTGAACCAGACTTTAACACGCCAGACCACATTAAGGACGCTGCCAAGAAGGCTGTTGACAACAACTTCTCAAGATATTCACCTGTCCCGGGATACATGGATTTGAGAGAGGCTATTGTTGCAAAGCTTAAGAATGAGAACGGCTTAACATATACAGTCAATGAAATATTAGTGTCTAACGGCGCAAAGCAGAGCGTTTGCAACGCTGTGATGGCACTCGTTAATGAAGGTGACGAAGTTATCATACCGGCACCATATTGGGTTAGTTATCCGCAGATGGTTAAACTGGCAGGAGGAGAGCCTGTAATTGTAGAGGCAGGGTTCGAACAGAACTTCAAGATGACTCCGCAGCAGCTTGAGGCGGCTATTACACCTAAAACTAAAATGCTGATATTGTGCTCTCCGAGTAATCCTACTGGAAGCGTCTATTCAAAGGAAGAACTCGAAGGACTGGCTGAGGTCATAAAAAGACATGAAGACCTGTATGTCATTGCCGACGAGATTTATGAGCATATCAACTATATTGGCAAGCATAACAGTATAGCGCTTGTTCCCGGAATGAAGGAGAGGACAATTATCGTAAATGGTGTGTCAAAGGCTTATGCAATGACCGGATGGCGTATCGGATATATTGCTGCTCCCGAATGGATCGTGAAAGGCTGCAACAAGCTTCAGGGACAGTATACCAGCGGTCCTTGCTCAGTTAGCCAGAAGGCTGCAGTTGAGGCATACACTGCTTCGCAGGAGTGTGTCGAGACAATGAGACAGGCGTTCCACCGCCGTCGTGACCTTATAGTAAAACTTGCAAAGGAGATACCGGGCCTTGAGGTTAATGTTCCCGAAGGAGCTTTCTACCTGTTCCCGAAGTGCAGTAATTTCTTCGGCAAGAGCTATGAAGGGCATGTCATAAATACTTCTACAGACCTTGCGATGTATCTGCTTGAAGTGGCTCACGTAGCTACAGTGGCAGGCGATGCTTTCGGCGATCCTGCTTGTTTCAGAATGAGCTATGCCACAAGTGACGAGAATATTTGTGAGGCTATGAGGCGTATAAAGGAGGCGCTGGCTAAGCTTAAATAACAGCCGAGATAACGATTGCACAAATATATTTTAATGTAAAATACAGAGGAAACGCTGTTAAAACTTATTAATAAATCTTCTTATTGATCATTAATTGTTATCTTTGTGCAGTCTTATTTGGGATCTTGTTTGCAAATATAGGGAAAAACTGTAATTTCATTAATCGGAAACTTTATAACTTAAATTATTAATAACTAAAATTTAAATTCAAAATTATGGCAACTACACAAAAAGCAGCAAGCCCTACAAAGAAAAATCAGGGCTTCCAAGGTATTAGAGCAGCGATCTGGGTTATCGTTGTATGTTTCGTTATTGCGCTTTGCATTTTCAAGTATCTGCTTGGTAATCCGGCAAACTTCGCAGGTAACGATCCCGCAGGTCACCCGACAAACTTGCTCGGTACAATTTACAAAGGTGGTGTTATCGTGCCTATCATCCAGACACTTTTGCTTACTGTAATCGCTCTGAGCATCGAGCGTTGGATCGCTCTTCGTTCTGCATTCGGAACAGGCTCACTTGCTAAGTTCGTTCTTAACGTTAAGGCTGCTGTAAGCAAAGGCGACTTCGCTGAAGCACAGCGCATCTGCGACAAGCAGAGAGGTTCTGTTGCTAACGTTGTTTCTGCTTCTATCCGCGCTTACAAGGAAATGGAAGCTACAGCAGGCATGAAGAAGGCTCAGAAGGTTTCTAAGATCCAGCAGGCTCACGAAGAGGCTACTCAGCTCGAGATGCCTACACTGCAGATGAACCTTCCTATCATCGCAACTATCGTTACACTCGGTACTCTTACCGGTCTTCTCGGTACCGTTATCGGTATGATTCGTTCATTCCAGGCTTTGGCTGCCGGTGGTGGTGGTGACTCTCTGGCATTGTCTACAGGTATTTCTGAGGCTTTGATCAACACCGCATTCGGTATTTTGACTTCTTGGGTTGCTGTTATTTCTTATAACACATTCACAAACAAGATCGACAAGCTGACATACGCCCTTGATGAGGTTGGTTATTCAATTGCTCAGACATACGAAGCCAATCACGCAGACGAAGCTTAATTTTACTAACCCTTTAAAATTTTATTACTATGGGTAAAGTAAAAATTAAGAAAAAAGCGATCTGGATCGATATGACTCCGATGAGCGACGTGATGGTCCTCTTGCTTACATTCTTCATGTTGACATCAACATTCGTTAAGAATGAGGCAGTTAAGGTTCTCACGCCGGGTTCGGTATCGGAGCTAAAGGTTCCGGAGAATAACGTCTTGAGCATACTGATCGACAGTAGGGGCAAGGTGTTCTTGGGCTGGGACAAACCTGGCGATATGGAGGCCGCGCTCAGCACTATGGCTGATCAGTTTGGCGTAAGCCTTAACGGCACTCAGATGAAAAACTCTCGCAGCGCAACCAATATCGGTGTGTCTATGGAAGATATGGGCGCATTCCTGAGTCAGGATGCTGCTCACATGAACGACTATCAGAAAGATAAGGGCGTTCCTACAGACAGTATCGACGGCGGTATGAGCGAGTTCCAGTTGTGGGTTAAGACAGTTACTGACAACAACTCAGATATGAAACTGGCTATCAAGGCTGATGAGAAGACACCCTATAAGGTTATCAAGAAAGTAATGTCTGAACTTCAGGACATGAATCAGAATCGTTACTATCTTATCACTTCTTACAAAAAAGTGGAGGAATAAGTCATGGCAAAGCAGAAAGAAAGCAAACAGAAGAAGATTGACCTACGCGTAGACTTTACGCCTATGGTGGACATGATGATGCTTCTTATCACATTCTTCATGCTGTGTACGTCATTGAGCAAGCCTCAGACAATGCAGCTGACGATGCCAAGTAACGATGAGAACGTGCAGAAAGAGGACAGAACTGCTACCAAGGCTTCGCAGACTATTACAATCTACGTTGCAGGTAATGACAAAATTTACTACGTAGCAGGTATTCCTAATTACAATGATCCTAATTGCCTTAAAGAAACAACTTGGGGCAAGGAAGGTATCCGTAAGGTCCTTATCAACCATGTCACTGAAGACGGTACCATACCGGTGTCTACGATTATGAAGGCTAAGGCCGAGCTCGACAGCAAAAAGTTGAGCAATCCTGGAAAATACCCAGATTCTGTATATAATAGAGAATTGGAGAAGCTGAAGAATGGTGAAGTTGACGGGCAGAAGATTCCTACCCTGACAATCATTATCAAGGCAACTGACAATGCTTCTTATAAGAATTTGGTTGATGCTCTGGATGAGATGCAGATTTGCAGTATAGGTAAGTATGTCATCGATAACATTACTCCTGAAGACAAAGGCCTTCTTACTAAAAAAGGAGTGAAGTAATCGTTGAGTAACATTTAAAATGAAAAGACAATGTCAAAAATAGATCTTATATCTAATGCATGGTGTGACCTCGTGTTCGAGGGAAAGAACCAGGCATATGGAGCATACAAGCTCCGTAAGGGTACCGCAAAACGTAACCTTTGGTCTATCATTATCGTACTTATTGCTGCAGTTGCTATTTTCTCGGCTATAGCTATTAAGAATGTTATTGAGGCGAACCAAAAAGTTGCGATTGTCACTGAGGCTAAATTGTCTAAAATAGACAAGACGCCGAAAGTTGAGAAGAAAAAGGTAACTCCTAAAATCGAGCAGCCCAAAGTTGTAGAGAAGGTAAAGAGCTCTATCAAGTTTACTGCTCCTGTTATCAAGAAGGACTCTGAGGTAAAGCCTGAGGAGGAAATGAAAACTCAGGAAGACCTTCAGAAGACAAAAACTACTATCGGTGCGTTCAACGTAGTTGGTAATGACGAATTTAACGGCGAAGTGCTCAAAGCTAAGGAAGAAATTGCCCAGCCTGAACCTCCAAAGAACGAGGAGGAGAACAAGGTGTTTGACGTGGTTGAAGAGCAGCCTTCATTCCCTGGTGGACAGGGCGCTTTGATGGCTTGGCTGAGAGACAACATCAAATATCCGGTTGTTGCTGCTGAGAACGGTATCCAGGGTAAGGTTATTGTACAGTTCGTAGTAGGTAAGAATGGTTCTATTTCTAATGTGAAAGTCCTGAGGTCTGTTGACCCGTCTCTCGACAGAGAGGCTGTGCGTGTTGTTAGCAGCATGCCTAACTGGACTCCTGGAAAGCAGAACGGTACGTCGGTTAACGTAAGATATACGTTGCCAGTAACATTCAAACTGCAGTAATTACGTGATATGAGAAGAAAACTATTCTACAATTTGGTAGGATTGATGCTGCTGTCGGGCATGTTGGCCGCTTGTGCCGACAAACCCAAAAGCGGCAGAACAGATACTTATTCGTCAGGAGCGATTTCGTTCGCTTCTGACGAAAGTTTTAGTCCTATAATCGACGAAGAAGTTCAGGTCTTCGAAAGTATATATCGGGATGCCAAGCTTACTCCGATTTATACAAATGAGTATGATGCTATAAAGATGCTGATGAATGACAGTCTGCAGCTGGTTATTGCATCAAGAAATTTCACAAAAAATGAGTTGGAGAATCTAAAGTCACGCAATTATTTGCCCGTGGCTATACCTTTGGCTTATGATGGCTTGTCGCTTATCATAAACAGAGAGAATAAAGATTCTTGTATTTCTGTCAAGAACATAAAGCGTGTTCTCAGCGGAGAGGCAAAGAAATGGAGCGATATAGTTCCCGGTTCAAGTCGCGGCGAGATACTTGTGGTGTTTGACAACAGCAAGTCGAGTACGGTTTCATTCTGTGTTGACTCGATATTGGACGGAAAGCTGATAAACAGTCCGAACATTGTTGCCACAAACACGAGCAAGGAGGTTATCGATTATGTCGAGAAAACTCCTAATGCCATTGGTATCATCGGTTCAAATTGGCTTAATGACAAGCGCGACACAACGAACACTACATTCAAGAAGAATATAACTGTTATGTCGGTAAGCAGGTTTGACTCGGCTACAGCCATGAATAGCTGGAAACCATACCAGGCATACTTACTCGACGGACGTTATCCGTTGGTAAGAACGATATATGCATTGCTTAATGACCCTATCAATGGTCTTCCATGGGGCTTTGCCCATTTTATAGAGCAGCCTAAGGGACAGCTGATAATATTCAAGTCAGGCTTGTTGCCTGTACGCGGTGATATTACAATAAGGTCAGTAAATGTAGGCGATGATTAAACCTTTGCATCCTGAGGCAGTCAATATTAATAAAGGCTGCCTTGTTTATGCAAACGGTTCTGAGTGAGAAAACTTAAACTATTTACAATTTAATTATAGCGATTATGAATGCGATTAAATATTTATTGGCTGGAGCCGCTCTCACATTGTTTTCGGCTCCAATGATGGCGCAGGACGTACAGTCTCAGATTGACGCCATTACTAAAGTTATTGTTAACAGCAAGTCTAATCCTGATGCTGCAAAGGACCAGGTTAAGGACTTTATCAAGGAAAACAAGAAGAATGCAGTTGCTATTGCAGGTGTTGGCCGCGCATATCTCGACATTAAGGACACTCTTAATGCCAAGAAATATGCAGAGATGGCTATCGACCGTGACAAGAACAACGCTGCCGGTTATCTCCTTATGGGTGATATCGAGGTTGTAAACAATGATGGCGGTGCTGCTGCAACATGGTATCAGCAGGCTACTCTTATGGATCCGAAGAATCCTCAGGGCTACATCAAGTATGCAAATATTTACCGTAAGCGCAGCCCGGAGCTTTCTGTCCAGATGCTTGAGAAACTTCGTACAGTTCAGCCTGATTATCCTGTAGATGCTGAAGCAGGACACTTCTTCTATACAGCTAACCGCTTTGACAAGGCCATTGAATATTTCTCAAAGGTTGATCTGGGCAAATTCAATGAGAACTATCTGACAGAGTATGCAACTGCCACATATCTTTCTTCTGACTCAAAGAAGAGCCTTGAGATTTCTCAGTATGGTGTTCAGAAGAATCCGCGTGACGCAGCCATGAATCGTCTCTGCTTCTATAACTACACAGACCTCAAGGATTATCCTAATGCCTTGAAGTATGCTGATGCACTTTTCAACAAGTCAGACAGCGCTAAGTTCTCTGCTCGTGACTATCAGTATTACGGATATGCACTGATGGGTGACAGCGCTTTCGACCAGGCTATTGCTCAGTTTGAGAAGGCACTTGAACTTAACTCTTCACTCAATGATGTTAAGAAGCAGCTTTCTGATGCATATATTGCAAAGAAAGATTATGTTAAGGGACTTGCTCTTTATGATGAATATCTGAAAGCTGTTGAGAAACCTTCTGTAGGTGATATCGACGGATTGGCTAAACTTTATGCTGATCAGGCTGCAAGTATTGCAACTCTTAACGAAGAGAAGATTGCTGCTTTGAAGAAGGCTGATGAGGTTTATGGCATGCTCGGAGAGAAATATCCTACCAACCTGCTTTATGCAACAATAATGAGAGCACGTATCAACTCACAGCTTGACCCGGAAACAACTCAGGGCTTGGCTAAACCTTATTATGAGCAGTATATCGAGTTGGCTAAGAAGGAGAATCCTGATAATCCGAAGCTTCTTATTGAGCCTTACTCATATCTCGGATATTATTATTACATAAAAGAGGACAAGGCTAATTCAGATAAGTATTGGAAACTTATCCTCGAGATAGATCCTAATAACACTACTGCAAAGCAGGCATTGGGTATCTAATAAAGTAGTAACAACAATACATAGTTTACATAAATATAGCCTCTGGCGCATTTTAATGCACCAGAGGCTTTTATTTTGTATTGTATGGAATTCTATATATGGCAGCTATTTGGCAGATGCAGAAAAGAAAATCCACCATTTTCCCATCTTTCGGGAAATGGTGGATTTCGTTATGTTTATACCTTAATGTGTATTCTAAAGCCAATCTTGACTTTTACTCCAAATTGTCTTTATGTTTCGGCCGGATTGCCAGTTTTATATTGATTTTATTTCCCTTTGCTTATTTCAGACGCAAGCCATGTCAAGGCGAAGCAGATTGTATGCCCGCTATGTGGGATAAAAGCTGTATGAAACTTCTTAAAAACTGAAAAATCAAACTATGGATGCCTAGATAAACTCTTAGTTTGCAGAGTGAAGCGTTCGGGCTTAAACTCCTTTTAGGTATTTAGGTGCCCTATGTTCAGCGCTTTGATATCTTCAGTCCTATGTCCGAAATGCCGGGCATAATCTCGCGCTTCATGATATGGCGGACGCATATATGAAGCGAATCGCCTTTGCGCAAGTCTATGTCAGAAACAATGAAACTATACTGAAAGCAGCTTACACCACGTCCGAGCACGTTACCTTTGTCATCAGCCAGCCGGCAGTTCACGGTGTCTGTATATAGCATGTGTCCCGGTTCTACGGTGCGGTCGACAACAAGGCTCAGGCCGGTGAAGGGGAACGAGGTGCTGGTGCGAAGTCCAAGTTCAAGACGGTAACGGCCAGACTCCTTCATTGGAGGTACGTCGAAGGCCAGAGTATCGTTCTTTTCCCATCCAGTCAGCTGAGTATGGTTGTATTTGTCGTACACAACATCGCTGTTACATGAGCACAAAGCCATGGCCACGCAGGCCATGGCTGTAAATATATGTAATCTTAATCTCGTCATTGCTTGTCTGCCTTCTCTTGCTTTTCGGCTCCATGAGGCTTCTGCTGTCCTTTCTCGGCCTGAGCCTTGCCGCGTCCTTTTGCTGAAGCCTGGCGTGCCGGGCGGTTCTTTGAACGGCGCTTCTTCTTGCTCTTGTCAAAACGCGTAAGACTCTCGTTGGCCAGCAGGTCAGCAGGATGACTGCTCTGTTCCTTTATGTTGCCGTCGCTCTGCAGCGACATGGGCTTTTCGCCCCTTCTGTTCATGTCTATTATGTCGAGCGCTCTCTTGGCTGTTATTGTCTCGAGGTTGGCCGGCACCTTCTTGTCTGATGAATATGTTACAAGTCCGGCAAGGATGTCAGACTTGAACAGATAATATTCGCCGTCTTGTGTCTCAAGCACAACTTCGCGGCTTGGCAGCCTGCGGCTCGCCTCGATATAGTTGTCAACCTCGTAGTTAAGACAGCATTTCAGTTTTGCACACATACCTGCCAACTTTTGCGGGTTGAGTGATATTTCCTGATAACGGGCTGCACCAGTGCTTACCGACACAAAGTTTTTCATCCAGGTGGCGCAGCACAGTTCACGGCCGCACGGACCTGTGCCGCCAATACGTCCTGCCTCCTGACGCGCTCCGATCTGTTTCATCTCTATGCGCACGTGGAATGTCTCTGCCAGCACCTTGATAAGCTGGCGGAAGTCTACTCGCTCGTCTGCTATATAATAGAATATAGCCTTGTTGCCGTCGCCCTGATATTCAACGTCGCCAATCTTCATCTGCAGATTAAGGTTCTTGGCTATCTGTCGGCTCTGTATCATCGTAGCGTGCTCGCGGCTTTTTGCCTCGCGGTATTTTTCCATGTCCACGGGCTTTGCTATGCGGTATATGCGCTTGATGTCGTCGGCCGATTTCAGATTGGCCTTCTTAATCTGCAGCTCTACCAGTTTGCCGGTAAGCGTAACTACGCCGATGTCGTGCCCCGGGTTTGCCTCTACGGCAACGATGTCACCCTTTCTGAGGTCAAGGTTGTTGACGTTGTGATAATATCCTTTGCGGGTGTTCTTAAACTGCACCTCAACAAGGTCAGTACTTTGGGCGTTGCCCGGTACGTCTGCCAGCCAGTCGTAGGTGTTCAGCTGGCGGTCCTGCCGGCCACATCCTCTCAGGCACAGACCACGGTCGCACCCGTTGTATATAAAGAATTTCTTGTTTTTATAATCCATCTGCTGTTGCAATTAAAATATATATATGTTATTTCGGCATAAAGCCTACGGTTTTCTGATAAGTGAAACTATGATGTGCGTTGCCATATCGAAGAACACTATTTTCGGATTTGCGTTTTGTCCGATGTCTCTTATGGCGCGGCTCATTAGTTCTGAGAGCTCAATTACATTGGCTTCATTGACAAAGCGCGCAAAGTTTCGCGCAAAGTTTTCCTCGTCCTGCGTCATATAGTTGAGTTCGCCTATGCGGAAGTTGTAGACAAAGTTTTCGCGAATCAGGTGTACAAAATATGTGAGCATCCTGCGCTGGCGTTCACGCCCGTATGCCGCAGCCGTATCGCTCCATTTGCGCAGCTCCTTGATGTTGCGCGTATAGGCAAGTCTCATCAGGCTGACAAACATGTCGAGAAATAGCTTTTTCTCACTGTCTGAGTTGAGAGCCTCAAGGGCGTTAAGCCAGCTTCCGTTTGCGGCTCGTGCTATGCGGCGTGCTGCGTCTGCATCTATGCCCCTGCGGTCAATGAGAGCAGTCTCGATGCTTTCTGTCTCAATGCGCTTAATGTCTATGCGCTGAGCGCGACTCCTTATGGTGTCCAGCAGCTTTTCGGGCTCTTCGCACACCATTATGAACACTGTCTTGTGTGGAGGTTCCTCTATAATTTTCAGCATCTTGTTGGCGCATTCGGCGTTCATGCGTTCAGGCAGCCATATTATGCACACCTTATATCCGCCCTGACTCGACTTCAGACTAAGCGCACGCATCACCACATCGCTCTCGCCCACACCCATCTGAGCCTGTTGGTTGGCCGCACCCATGGCCGCAAGCCATTGGTCCATTGTGAAGTATGGCCCCTGAGACAGCAGATGGCGCCACTCGCCCGTAAAGTCCTCACTCGACATCTTGTGTTCAGAGCCGGTGCCCGATGGGCGTATGACGGGGTAGGAGAAATGAAGGTCTGGATGAGCCAGCTTATCTGTCATGACGCACTGTCGGCAAGATCCGCAGCAGTCGTCGCCCGAATTGTTCTCGCACAACAGATATGAAGCAAAGGCAAGGGCCAGAGCCATCTTGCCGCAGCCTTGCGGGCCGCACAGCATAATGGCATGGGGCACACGGTTTTCTGCAACCATCTGCCGAAGACGCTCTTTGGCGTCGTCCTGTCCGATAACTTCGCTGAACTTCATGTCTACAAAATATGCAATTTGGTGCAAAAATACAGAAAACCGCCGTAATAAACGAAAAAAATAAATTAATAATGAATAATTATGACAACCGGTAGCGCTAAATTTATTACCTTTACAGGCAGAATAAACACAAGTGGTACGCCCTTCTCCTTGCAATACATCGTCTGCCGATAATCGGCAAGATGTTGTGTCAAATACAAAAATGCATCGAAACACACAATAAAATATAGGGATTAGGGTTTTATAAACGTAATAAAACGGAATAATATTTATCTTTAACTATAATTAAAATCTAATCAAACAATGAATCAAGACAAAGGCGGTAGCAAGGCCTACCTATTTTCAATTGTGCTTGTGGCTGTATTGGGAGGACTCCTCTTCGGATATGACACGGCTGTAATTTCAGGAGCCGAAAAAGGACTTCAGGCATTTTTCTTAGGAGCAACTGACTTCAGATATACAGATGCCATACATGGCTTTACATGTGCCAGCGCTCTTATTGGCTGTATCATCGGAAGTGGAATATCAGGCTATCTGGCATCAAACTGGGGACGAAAAAAGTCGCTCATCTTTGCCGGAATAATGTTTTTCATTTCTGCGTTAGGCTCAATGGAGCCCGAGTTTCTGATTTATGAGCATGGCGTACCGACATACTCACTTCTCGTTACATTCAACATCTATCGTGTCATCGGCGGCGTGGGCGTTGGTCTGGCTTCAGCCATCTGCCCTATGTATATAGCCGAGGTTGCTCCGTCTAACATCCGCGGAACGCTCGTTTCATGGAACCAGTTTGCCATTATTTTCGGCCAGCTGGTGGTATATATGGTCAACTTCTGCATCCTTGGCGACCATACCAACCCCGTAATTGAGTCTATCGGACAAGGTTTCAACGCCGTTGCTCCGGGAAGCGATCCCTGGACAATCTCTACAGGCTGGCGTTATATGTTCGGAAGCGAGGCTGTGCCGGCAGGACTTTTTGCCATATTGATATGCTTCGTACCCGAGACTCCGCGCTATCTCGTTATGGCAGGACGCGACAGCAAGGCTCTGTCTGTACTGCAGAAAATCAATGGTGTGGCTGAAGGACAGAAAATTCTCAATGAGATAAAGAATACTATTACAGAAAAGACCGAAAAGGTGTTCACCTATGGTGTGCTGGTTATCTTTGTCGGCATCATGCTCAGCGTGTTCCAGCAGGCTGTCGGCATCAACGCCGTGCTCTATTACGCACCGCGAATATTCGGCGACATGGGTATGGAGAATCCTATGGTGCAGACCGTCATCATGGGCGTTGTGAACATCCTGTTTACGCTTGTTGCCGTGTTCACTGTTGAGAAGTGGGGCCGCAAGCCGCTGCTTATCACCGGTTCAATAGGCATGGCCATTGGCGCTTTCGGTGTTGCCCTCACATTCGGCAACATGGACATGGCCGTCGTAACAATGGTCAGCATCATGATCTACAGCGCATCGTTCATGATGTCGTGGGGACCTATTTGCTGGGTGCTCATTGCTGAGATATTCCCCAACACCATCCGCGGCGCAGCCGTAGCCATAGCCGTTGCATTCCAGTGGATTTTCAACTGGATTGTCAGCGCTTCGTTTGTGCCCATGTTCAACATGCAGCTTGAGAGCGACGCCAACTTCGGCCACTGGTTTACTTATGGCCTTTACGGAACAATCTGCGTTCTCGCTGCTCTGTTCGTATGGCGACTTGTGCCTGAGACAAAAGGCAAGACGCTGGAAGATATGTCAAAACTCTGGAAGAAGGAAGACAAATAAGCCAGAATCAGTTGTTTGTATTTGAAGCTGATAGTTTAGATATATGGGTTGCTTAATCATTTTAAGCAACCCTATTTTTTTATTCAGCAGGACTATAGTGAACATCATGTCTAGTTGGATGCGTTATAGGCAAGTTTGACAATAATGAACGGCTTTGTTTCATGCCTTTCCGTCCATAACCAGCTTTATTACAGCATTGTCGTGTTGCCATATAATTTATTTATCCACATGGCAAAAAGTTTGTCATTTAAAGAATAAACTTTGTTTCTCTCTGTTATAATATCCTTTTCAAGCAATTTTTTTGTAGCCGACTGCACTGAGCTGGCTGACGTCAGTCTGTGGCGCTTTATGAATTCTGCCGATGTTATCTGTTCTGCCTTTCCGTCTTTCGCAATGGCATAGAGCAGTTCTTTCTGCTTTTCAGGGATATTCGACAATATCTCCCTGAAGATAGTGTCGTTTGACGCTATGATGTTATTAATGGCCGTGCGTATTGTGTCAAGTGTGCAAACTTCACCCTCACGGGTGTCTGCAAACGATTCGTTAAACGTTTTTTGGATGTAAAAGGTGTGCCCGTTAAACAAATCGTAAACTCTTTTTACATCAGATGCGTCGATGTGCCTGTTGGTTGCTTCAAAATGTCCGACAACAAATGGGACATACTTTTCTGCATCAATAGCATTCAGTTCAAGCACGTCGGCGCTGTGATAAAACGGCCGGGCAGCCGACATGAACATTTCCTGCATCATGTGGCGCTCACTTCCCGCAAATATGAAGTTGCTGTTATCGAGTTTCTGTATGTGTGTCCTGAGCAATGCCTCTATGTTATGCTCCGGATATTTTGCTATCTGTTGAAACTCGTCTATGGCCACAATGCAGGGCTTGTCAGCATGGCTCAGATAGCTGAAAATCTCGTCGAGCGTATATTCGGGCTGTTCGATGTCGCCCAGTTCGATGTTGAACGTAGGCAAGTTGTTTGCCGGGTCAAATCCAAATTTACCGCTTATCGACTTTATCGTCTGAATAAACAGCTTTATCATTTTACGGCCTCTTGGCAGCAGTGTTTCATAGATCTGTCTGCCGAGCAGATAGGTAAACTCCCGCAAGCTAGATGTGTGAAGTATGTCGATGAAGAATGTATAATATTCCTCACGTATTTCAGGCTTGTCGTAACAAAACTGTATCAGTCCGGTCTTTCCCATACGGCGTGGTGAAATAATCACGAGATTATTGCCGTTGGTAACCGATTTTATCAGCCGTGCCGATTCTTCTACGCGGTCGCAAAAATATTCTGGTGCAATCTTGCCTGTAACTACAAACGGGTTTCTTATTCTTGCCATATCTTGTTTTTATGCAAAAATAATTATTTAAATAGAATTATGCAAATAAAATAATCGTATATTTTCCTTGCATTAAGCCCTTCGTGATTGTTTGGGGTGTATGTGTTCTCTATGCTGAAGGCTGATGCCTGCTTTTATTCGTCTATATGTTTTCTGTTATCGTCTTGCCGTCTGATTTTTCTTGATATACCGGTAGAAGCCGTACAAAGTTTTTCGTTTATCGTCTTGTTTCATCCCGGCTTGCACGGCAAGCCTGCGTCAGACATAAAATAAACCTATGGTTTGCGTGTAGAAAACAAGCCACTTTCACATAAAAAGTGGCCGAGTTTTTGGTCGTAACTCGGCCACTAACAGTTTGAAAGTAAATGGGTGTGATTGCCTTGATAGATTGCTGTTAAATGCTGTGCAGACTTTCAGTATAAAACATATTAAGGCAGATAAGTTACGGTTTTCAGAGCCTTTTGGCATTCGTTGGTCATGATGCCATATGAAACAGGCTGATTTCGCCTTGTAGGGCAATGGATTATTATGGCCGGCTTTGCCGTGGGGATGGCTCTAGGTTATTTATATATTTGCGCCTTACCGCATTTCTCAGTCATCACGTAAAGCCTTAAATCCGCTCATGGCTATCGGCACTGCAAGGCCGAAAGACAATACGTCGGCCCATGCCTGGCACATCTCTACGCCAAGAAGACCGAAGAAATGGGGCAGGATGATTATCAGCGGAATGAAGAACAGGCCGCTGCGGGCAGATGCGAGCACATTGGCCTGCCATGGCTTGCGGATGGTCTGCATCATCATGTTGGTGTACATGACGATGGCACCCAACGGAAGCGTGGCCAGCTGCCAGCGCAAGGCAATAGTGCCGATAGAAACAACGTCGGGGTCGCGGCGGAACACGTCGATGCATTCCTCGCTGAAGAAGAAACCGAGCACAGCGCATACGGCCATAAACAGAAAGCCTACACGCACTATGAACCAATAGCCTTCGCGCACACGTGCGTATAATTTTGCGCCATAACAGAAGCCGCACATAGGCTGAAATCCCTGTCCGAGGCCAATCATGGCGGCAAATATCACGAAGGCTATGCGGTTGACGATAGACATGGCCGCTATGGCGGCATCACCGTAAGCTCCGGCAGCCACGTTGAGCAGTGCAACGCTGATGCTGGCCATTCCCTGACGTGTTAACGATGGGGTGCCTCCGGCAAATATCTCTTTCAGCATAGCCACGTTTGGCGTAAAGTTGCGGTGGCTGATATGTATGTTGCGCTTCATGCGGCTCATCCACAGCAGCACAAGCATGCTGCACGACTCACCAGTAAACGTGGATATGCCGGCACCGGTTATGCCCATGTCGAACACAAATATAAGGATAGGGGCCAGCACGACATTGATGCATGCTCCCGTAAGTATGCCGAACATTGAATAAGCTGCGTTGCCCTGAAAGCGCATCTGGTTGTTCAGGCATAAGGCGCCGCACATGAACGGTGCAGCCATAAGTACAAACGACAGATAGGTTTCGGCATAGGGCAATATTGTCGGCGTTGAGCCTAGGAGCAGCGCGAGCGGACGCAGAAATATCAGTCCGATAAGGGCAATGACAAATCCTGTCCCAACGGCAAGAAAGAAGCCCGTGGAGGCCATGCGGCATGCGTTGTCGTGTCGCTGCGCGCCAAGTTCGCGCGATATGTAGTTGCCCGAGCCCTGCCCGAAGGTGAAGCCTATGGCCTGTATGATGGCCATAACCGAGAAGGCTATGCCCACGGCGGCAGTGGCCTGTGTGCTGATGCGGCCAACGTAGAATGTGGTTACGATGTTGTAGATACTGGTAACGAGCATACTGATAATGGTCGGAACAGCCATTACTAGCACTACATGATGAACAGGTGCAGAAGTTAGAAACGTAAAATTATCCCTGTCTTTCATAAAACTTGCAGCATTCAAATAGACAAGAGCGCACGCAGCCCAAATAGAGAATATGTATCAAGGACATGCGCTTTGACACTGCAAAATTAAGAAAAACAAAGTTATCTGCAAAATTTTACTGACAATTACCTTCCCTGATGCAGGGTTAAGTTGAGTTAAAAAACCTTTGCAAGATATATGTCAAGCAGTTGTAATTGTCTGTAAAACAGTCAGTTATTTAAGTTATGCACAATAGGGACACAACAGTGGATAAACCACGTTACAGAAAAGAACATAACTCAAAAAACAAGAAAAATGGCGCATAGGAACAACCAGCATAAGCAATGCCGGTCTTATGCCACATAAACATAAACGGCAAACACAAACCGGCCGCGCCCAGGCAGCCGTTATTTGTGTTTGCGGTTGGCGCGTGCTTCGCGGTATTTGGCTTTCTGTCGTGCCGAGCCGCTGCCATGAGCGCCGGTGATATATTTCTTCTTCTTGGCCTTGGTCTTCACCTTGCCGTCATTGCCGTTGTCTGTCTTTGCCTTTCGGAACACTATTCCGCCACCGGCAATTATGTCGTCGATATCGCTCATAAAATGTAAAAACTAATTATGCTTAATGAGAAAAGAGCCGGGAGACAGACTCTTGATACGGGGCAAGCCTTGTGCCGCCCTTGAGAATGATGACTCCCGGCGCTGAAAAAAACAGTTTATCAATGATGGAACAGACGAACGCCGGTGAAGGCCATTGCTATTCCGTATTTGTCGCAGGTCTCGATGACATTGTCGTCGCGTACAGAGCCTCCGGCCTGAGCTATATACTCAACGCCGCTCTTGTGTGCACGCTCAATGTTGTCGCCGAACGGGAAGAATGCGTCGCTGCCCAGAGCCACCTTGGTGTTCTTGGCTATCCATTCTTTCTTCTCCTCCATGGTCAGCACTTCGGGTTTCTCCTTGAAGAGCCTCTGCCATGTTCCTTCAGCCAGCACGTCGTCGTGCTCGTCGCTGATATACACGTCGATGGTGTTGTCGCGGTCAGCGCGGCGTATGCCGTCAACGAAAGGCAGGTTCATCACTTTCGGATGCTGGCGCAGCCACCATATGTCGGCCTTGTTGCCTGCCAGGCGTGTGCAGTGTATGCGGCTCTGCTGTCCGGCGCCGATGCCTATGGCCTGTCCGTCCTTCACGTAGCATACAGAGTTGCTCTGAGTATATTTCAGCGTGATAAGACTTATTATAAGGTCGCGCTTAGCCTCTTCGGTGAATGTCTTGTTCTGTGTGGGTATATTCTCAAAGAGTGACGGGTCGTCGAGCTTAATCTCGTTGCGTCCCTGCTCGAATGTTATGCCGAACACCTGCTTGTGCTCAACCGGAGCCGGAACATATTCGGGATCAATCTTTATTACGTTGTATGTGCCCTTGCGCTTGTCTTTCAGTATCTCGAGGGCTTCGGGTGTGTAGCCCGGCGCAATCACGCCGTCGCTCACCTCACGCTTGATCAGCGTTGCGGTAGCCTCGTCGCATACGTCGCTCAGAGCCACAAAGTCGCCGTAGCTGCTCATGCGGTCGGCGCCGCGTGCGCGTGCATAGGCACATGCCAGGGGCGAAAGCTCAATCTTTACGTCGTCTACAAAATAAATCTTCTTCAAAGTGTCGCTGAGCGGCAGACCCACTGCGGCTCCTGCGGGCGAAACATGCTTGAAGCTGGCTGCTGCAGGCAGTCCTGTTGCGGCTTTAAGCTCCTTTACAAGTTGCCAACTGTTAAGTGCATCGAGGAAGTTGATGTAGCCCGGACGGCCATTCAGCACCTCAATAGGCAGTTCACCTTCTTCCATGTATATGCGCGAAGGTTTCTGATTCGGATTGCATCCGTACTTTAATGCTAATTCTTTCATGCTCGATAAAATTTCTTCTTCGACTGCAAAGATAGTGCAAATTGGGCGCAATACAAAATAAATGTTGATTAAACCCCTGCCGGTGGCCGGCTTTTTGCCGTTTCTAGCCTTGCCGGATGTGAATAAAAGAACATACGGCACATGTGCCCGGCGGCAGTCAGGCGTGCGGATATATCAATAAATCAGGCATATAGCATCTGTCTGCCAGGCATGGCAGATATGCGCCGAGGCGACAAAAAGAACAGAAAATGCGCCAAAGTAGTTAAATAATGAAAGACTTATTTCTTAAAGAATGTAAAGAAAAATGGTTGAACCTTTTTTGCAGTTATTTTGGTCTAAATTACACTATAACAACACTTAACGGCTTGCGGAGCTTTGCCGTGGCATGCTTTTTGCTTATCCCAAAAGATGTAAACAAACTTTGATTTCCGGCATTTTTTCGTTAACTTCGCAATCGTAAAATCAAGAAAACCCCTTCATTATACTATTACAGAAAACATCGAACATGAAGAACCTGAAAATATTTGCCGTTGCCATGATGCTGTTGACCGCAGGAACGCCTGTGATGGCCGACAACGAGAAGGACGGCGACAATAAGGAACAGCAATGCGAAGAAATAGATAACTACGATTTTCTTTATAACAACGAGAATTATGACGAGGACTTCGAGTTTGAGCCTATAAACGACGTGCTCGACGAGGCCTTCTCGCACATGGGCGCACGCTACCGCTCAGGTCAGGCCGGTCCTAACGCCTTCGACTGCTCAGGATTCACAAGCTATGTGTTCAAGAACATGGGCATAGACCTCAACCGCTCGTCGCGCGCGCAGTTTAATCAGGGCGACCCTGTTGACAAGGACAAGCTGCAGATAGGCGACCTGGTGTTCTTCACCAGTCCGCGTTCGGGCCGCTCAATAGGCCATGTAGGCATCGTGGTCGACGTTGATCCGATAAGCGGAAGCTTCAACTTCATACATGCAAGCACCAAGGGCGTAAAGGTAAGCAACTCTAACGAAAGATATTATTCACGCAGATACGTAGGAGCACGCCGCGTAATGTAACATGAAACCACATATTTTTATTATATCTTTGCTTATATGCGGGTCGGCTGTGGCCTGCACTACAACGGGTACCGGCAAAAAGCTGCCGGTGCCCGTTGTCGATATTGACAGCGCAGAGCAGAAAGCTGAGGACAGCATACTGAGCCATATTCAGGACACGTTCACGATAGCCATGGCCGGCGACATCATGATGGGCACCACTTACCCCAAGCCTGCGCTGCCGGCAGACGAGGGCAGGATGCTGTTCAGAGACGTAAGGCACATCCTGCACAGGGCCGACATCGCCGTGGGAAACCTTGAGGGAACGCTGTGCGACAGTGCCGAGAACAAGAAGGAGAAGTCGGTTTACAACTATTCGTTCCGCACGCCGCTGAGCTTTGCGCCACGCCTGAAGGAGGCCGGGTTCGACTTTCTGAGCATGGCCAACAACCATGCCTTCGACTTCGGCATAGAGGGAGTCAGGTCAACGGAGCGCGCCTTAAGGGATATAGGCATAAAATATGCCGGACTGAGGGGCAGGACAGACGCCGCCATAATAGAGCGCAACGGCATAAGATACGGCATGTGTGCGTTCGGCCACAACTCTTACACGCTGAAGCACAAGGAACTGTGGACGGTGAAGGGCATACTTGACAGCCTGCGGGCCAATGCCGACGTGGTGATAGTGTCGTTCCACGGCGGAGCCGAAGGCAAGCAGTACAGCCATCTGCCATACGGCAAGGAAGAGTATCTTGAGGAAGACCGCGGCTCGCTGCGCGACTTTGCCCACTTCTGCGTAGACAACGGCGCCGACATAGTTTATGGCCACGGCCCGCATGTGGTAAGATGTGTCGAGGTGTATAAGGGCAAGTTTATAGCCTACAGCCTGGGCAACTTCTGCACGCCTTACGGAATAAGCATAACAGGAATATCGGGCTATGCGCCGGTGATAGAGGCAAAGGTGAACCGCAGGGGCGACTTCATTGAAGGCAAGATCCACTCGTTCATACAGCGTCGCGGCCTCGGTCCGCGCAAGGACACGGCAAACGCCGTGGCCCAGCAGATAAAGCGGCTCACACAGAGCGACATAAAGGACAGCAAGATAACCATTAGTTCTGACGGAACGATAAGGCTGAAAAGAAATTGATAACTGAGAAATGAAGTTCGGCTCAGTCCGTTTGTGGCTTGCCTTGCCGTCAGGGCTTTGCTGTTGATTGAGCCAATGTACGGAAAAAGATTTTGTTAAAAAACTCGTCACTCGTCACATCGCATTATAATGTTTTGTAAATCAGATAGTTACGGTGTGACGAGTTGCCGTTTCAACTCGTCACACCGTAATGTGTTGTCTGTCATGTGCTTATGCCCGAATGTGACGAGTGATGAGTTTATAAGAAAAACTTTTTATGCTTATTGTCACCCTGTTTTCCTTATTTCGGTTGACTTCAAACATACATTTTCCTGGTTAAGGTTTACTCTGCTTAGGCTTATGCCTGCTGTAAGCCTGCTTTTATGTTCTTGCGATACATGCCCTTTCATGCTGCGAAAGGCCATCTTTCAGCGTGCAAAAGCATACCTTTCGCGATGTAATTAGCCATGTTTTACAAAAGCTCAATATTATGTATTGTTACAAATAACAAAGAAGCAGACCTGACGCAAGGACAAGTCTGCTTCTTTATTTCTTAAAGATAAGATTTCAGAATTAGTTTTTCTTCTCTGTGATAACCTTCTTCTCGGCGATACGAGCTTTCTTACCTGTAAGTTTACGGAGGTAATAAAGTTTAGCGCGTCTTACCTTACCGTGCTTGTTAACCTCAATGCTGTCGATGTTCGGAGACTCGATAGGGAAGATACGCTCTACACCTACTGTACCTGACATCTTGCGCACTGTGAAACGCTTCTTGTCACCATGACCAGAAATGCGGATTACTACACCACGATAGAGCTGGATACGCTCTTTTGAACCCTCAACGATTTTGTAAGCGACAGTGATAGTGTCACCTGACTTGAACTCAGGGAACTTCTTGCCGGTTGCAAATGCTTCTTCAGCAACTTTAATTAAATCCATTATTATTTGATAATTAAATTTGTTTATCGTTCCGGCGTAACATAACTAGGCTACTCTTCTTCCTGTCAGCGATTACGCGGAAAGCGGTGCAAAGTTACTACTTTTTCGTTTCTCTTCCAAATATGCGAGGTTTTTTTTATCTTTTTCTTTGACTTAATAGCGTTTTTAACTAACTTTGCATCACTTTTCTAAGATTATCCTTATGTATAAGAAGTTGATTTTATGCGAATTGGCATCACTTGCGATGCTTCTTGCATCATGCTCATCACACTATCAGCTCACTGGCGTGAGCCGTTCGAGAATACTCATTGACAGCACTTACGACAGCAGGCCCGACGACAGGGCATGGAGCTTCATCGCTCCTTACAAGCAGAAGGTGGACAGCATAATGAGCCCCGTGGTGGGCAGGGCTGCCTCATATCTGAATGCCGAAAGGCCCGAGAGCAAGCTCTCCAACCTGCTTGCCGACATACTCGTATGGTGCGGCGGCAGCTACGGCGAGAAGCCCGACTTTGCCGTCTACAACATCGGCGGCATGCGCTCGGCATTTGCCAAGGGCGACATAACATACGGCGATGTGCTCGACGTGGCGCCGTTTGAAAACAAGATATGCTTCGTAACGCTAAAGGGCAGCAAGGTGATTGAGCTGTTCGGCCAGATAGCATCAGTGGGCGGCGAGGCCGTGAGCCACGGCGTCAATTTGGTTATCAGCAAAGACGGCAGGCTGCTGTCGGCCAAGCTTAACGGAAAGGACATCGACCCCGAGGCCGACTATAGGGTGGCTACGATAGACTATGTTGCGCAGGGCAACGACAAGCTTGAGGCCTTTAAAAGCGCCACCGGGATGAAATCGCCCTCTGGTGCCGATGACAACGTGCGCCAGGTAATAGTGAAATACATGAAGGCTAAGATGGCTCAGGGCGAGGATATCGACTCAAAGATTGAAGGACGAATAATAATAGCAGACAAATGAAACGCATACTTACAATACTGACAATAGCCGTGGCCGTAACCCTTACGGCGGCTGCAAAGGGCAGACAGCTGCTCATTCTGCACACCAACGACACTCATAGCTGCGTGCTTCCGCTCAACCCCAACCTTGCCGACACCATGCTCGCCGGCCGTGGCGGCTTCTTGCGCCGTGCAGCCATGATTGACCAGATGCGCAAAGAGGACAAGGACCTGCTGCTGCTCGACAGCGGCGACTTCTCGCAGGGCTCGCCATATTACACCATGTTCAAAGGCGACGTTGAGACAGAGCTGATGAACATCATGGGATACGATGCGGCAACGATAGGCAACCACGAGTTCGACTTCGGTCTCGAAAACATGGCAAGAATATTCAGAAAGGCAAAGTTCCCCATCGTCTGCGCCAACTACGACTTTACGGGCACCGTGGTAGAAGGCCTTGTTAAGCCCTACGTCATAATAAAGCGCAAAGGAGTGAGGATAGGCATCTTCGGACTTTCGCCAAAGCTCGACGGTCTGGTCATGGCAAGCACATGCGCCGGAGTCAGATACAGCGACCCGATAAAGACGGCAAACGCAGTGGCCGACAAGCTGAAGAACGAGGAGAAGTGCGACGTGGTGATATGTCTGTCTCACCTCGGATGGGACGAGGCCGGACTCAACGACATGGAGATGATGGCAAAGACACGAAACATCGACCTCGTGCTGGGCGGCCACTCTCACTCTTATTTTAAGATGCTCAACCATGTGCGCAACCTCGACGGCAAGGACGTTCCTAACGACCAGAACGGCAAGCACGGCATATTTGTGGGCAAGATAACGCTCAGCCTCGAGAAGAGATAACCCCCGCCGGTGCACTTACGTCATGGCTTATGACATGTGCCGGGATGTCATTTTTATGCCTTTTTCACACAGCCGGATGTAATATCGGCGTCAATAAATCGTTATATTATCAAATGAAAAGACTGTTCACCATAATAACCGTCCTGACAGCTGCACTATGCGCCATGGCACAGGGCAAGACCGTTCAAAACAGACCTTACACCGACCTGAGGCCGTTTCACTTCGGAGTGGTGGTAGGCATGCACCTTCAGGACATCGAGTTTATGAACGTCGGTCCGCAGATTATTACAGGCGCCGACGGGACAACGGCCGAAAAAGTCATCACCTGCGACCAGGACAGATGGGACCCGGGATTCACCGTGGGCGTGCTTGGCGAGTTCCGCCTGAGCAATAATTTCGCGTTCCGCATAGCTCCCGCCATGTATTTCGGCAACAGACACATCACCCTGACAAACCTCACTGACAAGCTTGAGAACGGTGAATATGTCACGCAGAGACAGGATCTTAAGACGGTGTATATATCATCGGCGCTCAATCTGCTGTTCAGCGCCCCCAGACTCAACAACACGCGTCCGTATCTCATGGCCGGAATAAACCCCATGATAAACCTTTCGGGCAAGGACAACGACTACATAAAGCTGAAGCGTTACGACGTGTTCCTCGAATTTGGTCTGGGCTGCGACTTCTATCTGCCTTATTTCAAGCTGCGCCCCGAACTGAAGTTCTGCTATGGACTTATCAACAGTCTCGACACCAGCCATCCCGACAAGTTGAAAGACCAGAACATGATCATGTATGCCAAGTCGGTAAAGGAGGCACGCAGCAAGATGATAGTATTGTCGTTCTATTTTGAATAGACAGACTGCAATCGTTAAATAAATTAAAAACAGATACCTAAAATTAGGTATTTAAAATAAAAGCACTACCTTTGCAATGTACGAAAATAGGTACAAAAACATTATTAATTAAATAAAAACAAGATTATCATGGCTTACGTAATTGGTGACGATTGTATCGCTTGCGGTACATGTATCGACGAATGTCCGGCAGGAGCTATTTCTGAAGGCGAAAAATATTCTATCAATCCTGACATGTGCACAGAGTGTGGCACTTGCGCAGATGTTTGTCCTTCAGAGGCTATCAGCCTTCCTTAAGGAATTGCTCCAGGAAATTCTATTAAGGCGGTCCGTTTATTACGGCCGCCTTATTTTATTTAATGCAACATTTCGGCCGACACCATTTAAATTACGGACATAGAATTATTCGTCTTTTAGCACAAATCATCGTGACTGCATGCTGATTGTGCCGATACAAATATCTGACAATCAGCCACATATAATTTTGTAGACTTTTGTAGACAAACAATATTATAAAAGTTTCGCAACAAAGTCGAAACTTGTTATATTTGCACAATGGAATAAGAGACAGAGATGTTTAGCAAACAACACATTACATAATAAAAAAGGCACAAGCAAAAATACATTGGTATTTTTTACTTTACGTATTACTTTTTTGTTTAATAATTTATCCTTTTAAATTCTTACTTTTGTAACATGAAGAGTTTGTTTTACATCATTGCAACCTTATTCCTTCTCTTGTTTTCGTGTACCGACAACAACCGACAAACAGCCATGCTTGTACAGGCCGACAGCATTGCCGACAAGAACCCTGACTCTGCACTGATTATGCTAAAAAGCATAAAACCGCTGATAGATAACTCGCCTGCCCCTGTGCGCTATCGTTACTTAATGATTGAAGCAAAGGCAATGAACAAGGCATACGTGCCGTTCACGTCCGACAGCACAATGAAAAAAGTTGTAAGATATTACGACAAACATGGTTCTGACAACGAACGCATGCTTGCACATTATCTGCTGGGATGTGTATATCGCGACTTAGACAGCATTCCGCTAGCATTACAATGCTACGAAGACGCTGCCGAAATGGCCGATACCACAGATGAAGACTGCGACTATGCAACGTTAAGTCGTATTTACGGACAAAGTTCTGAACTATTTAGCAAAGAATGGATGTCGCAAAATATCCTAACGTCATCAAGAATGTGTTATAAATATGCTATGAAAGTAAAAGATACATTAACAGCATTGATAGCATATCATTCAAGCGCAGAAGCTTACAACTTACTTGAAGAATCCAATAAACAAATTGAGATATGCGAAACTGTATCAAAATTATATTTCATGTACGGCTATAAAAACTATGCAGCAATGGCTTTAGGAGCTCTCGTCCTGACTTACTCAAAAAATAAAGATTTTAAGAATGCATTAAGATGCATAAAACGCTACGAATGTGAATCAGGATATTTCGATGAAAAGGGAAATATAGAGAACGGTAGAGAGATTTATTATTACTATAAAAGTATATATTTCCTTGGTATTAATAGAACTGATTCTGCAATAATATATTTAAAGAAATTACAACATGCAGATAAGCAGACACTAAACACAAAGATTGCTATTGCTCATGGCTTATCACTATATTATAAAAAGTTAGGTAAATCAGACTCTACCGCAAAATATGCATTACTCAGCTATGAACTTGACGACAGCCTATGCACCCATCTCATGAGGTCAAGTTGTTCAACCATACAAGCACAATATGATCATAATAAACTTCAAAACGAAATAAATAAGAAAGAGATAAAAGCCCAAAGGGCTACCAATACAGCATTAGTAATCGCTATAATATTGATAATCGTTGTGTTTTCATCATTTCTGATTATCAGAAGAAAGCGTGAATTAGCCTTAAAACAAAAACAACAGTTAGAAAGAGACAACGAAACATTATTGCAGGCACAAATGTCACTACAGGCCATGCTCGCACAAACACAGGAAGAGCGAAACACAATAGCTGAAGAATATAAAAAGACTATCAGTGAACTGACCTTAAGACAGAAAAAAGTTGACACTGCCACTGTGGAAGAAAGACTGCACAATTCTGAGATAGCAAAAAAATTCAAACAAATTGCAGACACCCCAAATCTTTCACCAGATAAAAACGAATGGCATGAGTTGCGATCAATGTTTAACAGAGAAATTCCACAATTTTATTCTACTGTAAACAGTCGACATACATTAAGACCTGACGAATACGACCTGTGCATGCTAGTGAGACTTAACTTTAAGACTCTTGAAATGAGCAATCTTATGCATTGTTCAAAACAGAACATTTCTGCCATGAGACGGCGAATGCTGCAAAAGATGCTCGGACACGACGGCTCACCAAAAGAATTTGATGAATTTATTATGGGCATAATAGAATGAATCCTAGCATATAATAATTTGATAATCAATAAGATATAAATTTGTAGACTTTTGTAGACTGAGAAAAGTTAAATTGTTTAGCGGCAAAGCATAAAAATATTATCTTTGCATAAATCTTCAGTACAGATAAACACAAAAAGACAAGAAGTCGGATGAATACGTTGCGTACCATAATATTTTTATGGCTCCTGTGTGTAAACGGTACGGCTGTTCTTTTGGCACAAAATGACACGGATACGAAAAGAATAAGCATAAAGACGGAAAACACACTGCACGAGAGCCTTAGCAGAAGCATTACAGAGATGCCGAAGGCTAATCATGCCCTAAGCATTGACAGCTCTGTCATACGCGGCAAGGCCGACATACCAGCCATACAGATGCTAAACACGAATGAAAATAACGAGCTTCACGGAAACTATGATATTTATGGGTATATGCCTCTTTGGGCATGGAAGAACATAAACATCGACGTGAGTGGAGAACAGCAACACTATATAGGACTTGCAAACATCAGCAGCGGTACAATGGCCGTAGACCTTAGTTTACCCAATCTTTATATCCGGCTGTACAGCAAGGCAAACAAATTCTCTTACTATCACGGACTGCAAACCGTATGGGGTATGGGCGGAATAATAAACTATCAGATCAGCAGACGGCTGTCGCTTTGCGCCTTCGGCGAGTTTTATACAAGAAATCCGTACATAGGTCATGCAGCCATGCCGTATCTTCCTTATAACTGTTACGGAGGATATCTGAGGGTGGAAACATCAGGACCGGTAAATATGGACGTTGGCGTGCAAAGCCGCTACAACGCTTATGACAGATCATGGGAGACGTTGCCGATTGTCAGACCATACCTGAACACTAAATCGAAAGTTAAGTTGGGAATAGACTTCGGTTCACCAATTAAAAACATTCTTATGAGTATTTTTGGAAAATAACAATAACAGCAAACAGATATGAAAATAAAAGTATTGTGCGGCATATTCAGCCTTTCTGCACTTACATGTGCGGCACAGACTGCAACACCCGGCGATTCGCTGCGGATGGACAGCATCATACACAATCTGCCGGAAGTGATGGTGAGCGGCGAACGCCCCATGGTGAAGGTAAAAGGCAGCGCACTGGTGTATGACATAAAACGAATAACCGAAAAGAAGCCTGTAGACAACGCATACGATGCGCTGAAGGAACTGCCGGGCGTGGTGGAAATGAACGGACAACTGACGCTTGGCGGACAGGGCGCCACGGTGATATTAGACGGACAGGTGACAAACCTTACTCAGGAACAGCTCACGCAGGTGCTGAAGAGCGTGCCCAAAGACAGACTTGCAGATGTGGAGATAATGTATAACGCACCGGCTAAGTATAACGTAAGAGGTGCGTGCATAAACATAAACTTCCTGCATGAGACGGCGCAGGAACAGAAACTGACGGGTGAGGTGTTCGGCGTTTACGACCAAAGTCACGACGCTGCGTTTCAGGAACGTGCCAGTCTGGTGTACGCCGGCAAGAAGATGAGCATCGACTTCATGTACTCGCACGACCACGGAAATTCGTACAAGACAACTGAAACCGACTCGCACCATAGTCTTAACGACGGCAACGTGTATGACATCTCGACATTTCAACGCAGCCGTACACGAGGACACAACCACCAGATGCGCCTGTCGATGGGATATAACTTTGCCGAAAACCATAATCTAAACGTTACTTACTACGGCTCTTACGCCCCTGGACATACAAAACAGGAGACTACGGGATCAATAAATTCAAAATACGGCATCGACTCTGATCCGTGGACTCATGACATTGCCGCCGACTACAAGATGCCGTTCGGCACTAACATCGGCGCTGAATATACGTTCTATAAGGCTCCGCAGACGCAGACACAAAGCAGCGTATTGACTGACGGCTCGCTCGACTATGTGTCTGACAGCCGGCAGAAGCTGAACATCTGGAAGGTGTATGTAAAGCAAGACCATACGCTGAAGAACGGATGGGGACTGAACTACGGCGCGACTTATTCAACAAGTTCGGACAACAGTTATCAGAATTACCTTAGTACGGTAAACAGGCCTCAGGACCTGCCTGACAACATTAGCGCAAGCAAGCGCGAGAACATCGTGAACATATACGCCGGATTCAACAAAAACTTCAACAATAAGCTGATAATAGACGCGTCGCTGGCTGCCGAATATTATAACAATCCTTCATGGAACGAATGGAACTGGCTGCCTACCGTCAACGCAACATGGATTCCGTCGCAGGGACACATCCTTCAGTTCGGCTTCAGCAGCTACAGCACTTATCCCGAATATTGGGCAGTGCAGAACTTCACGAGCTACAACAACGGCGGATATGGCGTGATTGTGGGCAACCCGGACCTTAAGCCCATGCGCGAATATTCGGCACAGCTCACTTATGTGCAGAAAAACAAATATGTGTTCAGAGGATGGTTTACGCACACTGACGACCTGTTCATGCAGACTCTTTATCAGCAACCTGACGAACTGAGGGAAACATTCAAAGTTATGAACTTCGACTTCCAGCAGCAGGCAGGACTCATGGCGGCTGTTCCGCTGAAACTTGGCAAATGGTATAGTGCCAACCTTACAGCCTTAGGTGTATGGCTCAGACAGAAAGACTCCGACTTCTACGACATTCCGTTCGACCGCGACATCGTGTACGGAATGTTCACGTTGCGCAACGACTTCCACATTTCGTCGCAGCCAGAAATAACGCTTTCTGTAAACGGCATGGTGCGAACCAAGGCACTTCAGGCCGACTATGACCTGCCGGCATCGGGCAACGTGGACGCAGCCCTGCAGATAAAGTTCCTGAAGAACAAGCGTGCAACGCTGAAACTCTACTGTGCTGATATATTCGAGACGGCGCAGATTAATCCCTACATCAACTTCAAGGAGCAGCGTCTCGACATGGACATGTCGAGCTATCGCTATTTCGGCGTGTCGTTCAGCTATGCTTTCGGCAATTATAAAGAAAAAGAACACAAGAAAGTTGACACATCGAGATTCCTGAAATAGCATCTTTGCCAAGTCGCCCATGCTTCAGTTATGCTGACGGCACGCGCAGCTGATGCGGTCATATAGATAATATTTACAGAATCATCACGCAACAGGCATCCTGCTTCACCGTCAGTTGGATGCCTGTTTTTGTTTTACACAAACCATAATAAAGCATATGCCGTATTGCCGTTTTATCCAAAATCAGGCATCAGGATACAGTCTGTATTTTGCTTTATATCGAGCTTATTGCCGTTCGCTTTAACGTCCGTCGCAATATGTGCCAACACAATTTTACCTAAATGTAATTTGTTCAACATATCATTGACACATCTATTTTGCAACTTTGCGGCAGAAACATTTAGAACGTAACGAAGCGGCTGTTGCCGTCTGCGGCAGCCGGTATTCGCTCGGAAATATACTTTATGACATTATGCGTCTGCGTAAATTTTATTCAACGATAGTGCTGTCCGACATACATCTTGGCACGACACACTCAAAGACAACAGAAGTTACTGATTTTCTGAAGTCGGTCAACTGCCGCCGCCTCATTCTTGACGGCGACATAATAGACGGCTGGGCACTGCGCAAGGGCGGTACGCGCAAATGGCAGCCCAAACACACTGACTTCTTCAAGGTGATAATGAAGATGATGGAGAAACAGGGCACCGAAATAATATACGTCAGGGGCAACCACGACGACTTTATCGACAGCATGGTGCCGTTCACGTTCTACAATATACGCTTCGTCAAGGACTTTATACATGAGAGCCACGGTCGTCGCTATTATGTTACCCACGGCGACATCTTCGACACCGTCACCACCAACATGAAGTGGCTTGCCATGCTCGGCGACGTGGGCTATACGTTTCTGTTGTGGCTTAACAAGATATACAACAACTACCGCACCGCCCACGGCAAGCCTTACTATTCGCTGTCGCAGGCCATCAAGCAGAAGGTGAAGTCGGCTGTGTCTTACATATCCGACTTTGAGCAGGAGCTAGTAAGGCTCGCGAGGGCACGCCGCTGCGACGGAGTTATTTGCGGACACATACACCATCCGGCCGACACATATTATGGCGACATCCACTATCTCAACTCTGGCGACTGGGTTGAAACGATGTCGGCACTTGCCGAAGACGAAAACGGCAACTGGTCGGTGATAAGATACGGCGATATGCTTGCCGGCAACCGCATGTCTGAAAGGCAGATTGCATCGTGACGGCTGCGCGGCTGTCCGTGCGCAGAAGATGCTGCGCGATAAGCAATATTCAGAATCTTTTCCTCCCGGCTGTGACAGTCGGATTATCACTATACTGTTTTTTATTGGTACAAGACTTGTGGCTGATTGCATGTTCTTGTTATGACAGACGGCCGTGCTCCGCAGGATTTTTCCTCGGGGCACGCCTTTTTCTTGTTTTTCTGTAACGGCTTTTCCCTCTGTTTTTCCCTTTTATACAAGGCTTTCCACGGTCTGCAAACATTTTTCTGAAAAAAATGCGGAAACAGGATAGGGGTATTTTGCTGAGGCTGCGTTATAGGGGCAAAGAGAGACAAAAGTAAATAATATTAACAATAAAAAATCGAGCATTATGAAATTTAAAGTATTTGTATTATCTTTGTGCATTTTCGCAGGTGTCAACATGGCTAACGCCCAGGACAACAGACATGAGATACGTGTTTCGGTGAGTGACGGACTGACACAGAGCGCAGTCGATGTGCTTGGACTCGGACTTGCAGATGCCGTTACCGGCAGCAAGCGCACAGACGAGAAAGCCTCGATAGTTTACGGACTCGGCTACCGCTATGCCGTCGGACGCTTCCGCGTAGGTGCCGACCTCGGCTTCGCCCACACAACAAGCAAGCTGACGCTCTCGGGCGACAAGATGCCTTCGATAAAAGAACGCGAGCTCAACTTCATGATACTGCCCACGGCAGAGTTTGTTTATCTTAAAAGCAGACTTGTTGAGCTTTACGGAAATGCGTCGGCCGGAGTGAGCCTGAAGCGCCACACCGAGACCGGACTGACAGAAGCCGGAAAGGCTGCTGCCGCCAAAGCCGACCTTAACACGTCGTTTGCATATCAGGTTAATCCTATAGCGCTGCGTGTTGGCAACGAGACGATAGGTGCGTTCGTTGAGGCCGGACTCGGTCACAAAGGCTTCGTTACAGCCGGCTTGAGCTTCAGATTTTAGTTATTTGTAATTATATGCGTACGCAATGATGAAAGTCAGTAGAAAAGAGCTTTTTAAATCGAGATTTCTGAAACATTATCCGAGGCTATGCTGCATAGCCTACGGATATGTTTCCGACAGGGCCGACTCTGAAGACATTGTTCAGGAGCTGTTCGTAAGCGTGTGGGACAAGAATCTCGACGACATGCCTGAAAATGAGTTTGCCGCATACATAACCACAGCCGTGCGAAACCGCTGCATTTCGTTCTTGCGTAAGCGTACATGCGACATTGTGCCGATTGACGGCCGGCAGGTAAGCGCCGAGACAATGGCTGCCGACGAAGGCCATTGCAGCGATGAGCCTACTATGGAGGAGAGGCTCGAGGCGGCCTTGGCTACGCTGCCCACGCGGTGCAGGGACATCTTCATGATGGCCAAGCTGCACGGAATGAAGTACCGCGAGATAGCCTCGAGCCTTAACCTGTCGGAAAAGACTGTTGAAAACCAGATGACAAAGGCTCTGAAGCTGCTGCGTCAGTATGCCGCCGCCAACAGTTTTGTAGTGACGGTTCTTGTAACAATCATTTTATCAATTATTTTAAATCGGGAATAAAGATGAACAGCAATGAAGATATCAACGGGTTGCTTGCGAGGCATTTTGCCCATGAAGGGCTTACGCCGCGGCAGCAGAGCGTGCTCGACAGCTGGATAAAGGCTAATGAAGGAGAGTATGAAAAGCTGAAGAAGCTTATGGGTGCGCCTGTTGCCACGCCCGACCCGGCCACATTCGATGCCGGTGCTGCATGGCGCAAGGTTGAGCCGCGGCTCAGCGGCAGCCGTTTATGGCACGGTCTGCACCGCAGGGCTATGCTTATTGTGTCGGTGGCGGCTGCGCTGCTGCTCATGGTTGTCCTTGCGCTGCCGTATCTTTCGGGCAGCCGCGGCTCGGACGTTATGCAGTATGCCAACAACGGAACCGTGGAGCAGCACATCATCCTGCCCGACAGTTCGGAGGTGCTGCTCTATCCTGAAGCCACGCTGGCCTACAGCGACAAGGGTGTCGACAGGGTGCGCACAGCCCGCCTGAGCGGCAAGGCCTTCTTCAAGGTCAAGAAGCTGCACGGCGCAAGCTTTAAGGTAGAGACCGGCATGATGAACGTTACGGTGATGGGCACCTCGTTTCTTGTAGACGCCACTCATGGCGGCCACGCCGGAGTGTATGTCAAGACCGGAAAGGTGAAGGTTGCCACAGATCGCGCAAGCGTTGTCATAGAGGCAAACGAGAAGGCCGAACTCATAGACGGAGAGCTGCGCACCGGAGTGATAGGCTCGCCCGCCACGCGTTTCGGCAGCGACGATGCCGACGTGTCGATGGTGTTCAGCAACGAGCCTCTGCCAAAGGTGGTGAGCGAGATAGAGAGCAACACCGGCATACGCATTGACCTCGGTGCTGGCCTTGACGACAACTTCATAACAACCCGCATCGACGGTGCCGACGGCGACGAGATAGTGAAGGAACTGGCATTTGTCTGCGGATGCAAGTATAAGACGGTGGTGGCCGGTAAACATTACATGCTATATAAATGAACATACGAAGAATACTGTGGGTATTAGTCCCTATTCTGTTTCGGATAACTCTGGCGCACGCGCAGGCAACGGACAATGCGCGTGCGCTTACCGAAGAGACTTTGCGCGTTGAAGCCTCTTCTGCCACCGTGCAGCAGTGGCTGTCAAGGATAGAGACCGGCCTCGGTATTGTCATTTCATATAACCCCGCACAGATCGACGTCGATAAGGTCAGGCGCATCGACCGTCCGGGCGTCTACACCGTGGGGACTCTGCTCTCTAAGGTGCTCGACGGATATAAGGTGCGCACGGCCTTTGTGCCTCCGCGCAAGCTGCTGATTCAGGCAGAGAAGATAGAGAACGTATGCCTTGGCGGAACGGTGCTCGAGGAGGAGAGCGGCGAGCGCCTTTACGGTGCCGTCGTAAGTATCGACAACGGCGGGGGCAGGCGCACGGCTGCCATTACCGACGCCAACGGCGTTTACCGCCTTTACGTTCCGCCGGGCACTTATGTGCTCAATGTTTCTTATATGGGATATGCCCCTTCGAGCCGCCGCATAAGTGTGAGCGGCAATTGTCATATTGTTACGCATCTTGAGCCTTTGCCGTTTGAGATAGAAGAGATAACCGTAGAGACATCCAGGCGCGACGGCGAACTGGGCGAGACAACGCCCTCAAGCATGCTCTCGTTCAGCCGCAACGACCTCTTTTCGCAGATATGGATTCTGCCCGGAGTTATATCGTCGATGGCAGGTAGCAACCTGCAGGTGGACGGCGGCAGCAACGACGAAAACCTGTTTCTGCTCGACGGCGTGCCCGTGTTCCATCCGGGACATCTCAACTCGCTGCTGCCCATATTCAACGGCGACGCCGTAAAGAATGTGGTGTTCCATAAGGGCTTCTTTTCCACTCGCTTTGAAGGGAGGCTCTCGTCGGTTACTGAGGTTAATCTTAAAGACGGCAACAAAAACGAATTTGTCAACACCCTCTCGCTCGACATGCCCGCCGCATCGGTAACACTTGAAGGACCGATCGTGAAGGACAAACTTTCATATATGGTGGGCGCACGGAGAAGCTGGCTCGACTTCTTCGACAACATGCGGTCGGAAGACGACCGCCTTAACCATTCAGCTTACGACTACAATGCCAAGCTGTCTTATTCAATATCGCCGCAGACATCGCTCAGCGCCATGGCCTACGGCGCGCGCGACGACTATCACATGCCGCTGTACGACGGCGAGACCGGCACAGTGCTCAGATGGAGCAACGACATCTGCCAGCTTTCGTTCAACACGCAGGCGGGAAAGCTGGGCAACACCACGTCGCTCTTTTACTCCGGACACACCAACCGCGCGCGCATAGACATGCTCGGAGTCGACTCTACGGGCTACGTCAGAAGCGGCATACGCTCGTTTAACGCCTCTACAGAGTTCAGCTACACCCTCGACAACGTTTACAGTGCGCGCTGGGGCGCCAAGTATTCTTACGACACCTACCGCATTGCGGCTTTCGGCAGCGACGTCCGCACCCGGCGCGAGCTTATCAGTCAGGCGTCAGTGTTCTATGACAATCACATACGTGTGTCGCAGCGGCTCTCGGTTCAGGTGGGTGTCCACGGCGTAGGCTATTTTCCTCACGGCAGCAAAGACTATTACAGCATACAGCCACGTCTGTCTGTCAGATATTTCCCTACAGACAGCGACCTGCTCTATCTGCATTTCTCAAAGATGGAGCAGTTTTATCATTGCCTGCGGCTTTACAACTGGGACCTGCCTACCGACTTCCGCATGCCCAGCATAGACGGCTACAAGCCGCGTTCGTCTGAGCATTATGAGGTGGGGTGGAAGCATTTCCTTACCGGCGGTCTGTTTGAACTGTCGGCTTTCTATAAGACACGCCGCAACGTAGTGGCCATGCGCCCCGATGTTTTTGTTGACGATGGCGGCTGGGATCAGTATGTCATGGTGGGCAGCGGCGACAGCTATGGCCTCCGCCTTTATCTCAACAAGAGCTGGAGGCGCTGGATGCTTCAGTTCTCGTATGCCTTTTCGCGCAGCCGCGAGTGGTTTGACGACATGCCCGACCGCGGCCGCATGCCGTCGCTCTATGACGTTCCCCATCAGTTGGCTGCAGCCTTGTCGTATAAGCTCAATGCCCATTCGCTCGTTTCCGTCGGCGGCATGATGCGCTCCGGCAAGGTGCTTGAGTTTGGCGATGATTTCAACACACCGCCCGAGGAGCAGTTCCGCACCATGCGCGAGCCGCTGGTTTATCGTGTCGACGTGGGCTATTCGTTCGAGAAAGCCTTCGGCCGCAAGCTCCTTGCCCTGCGCTGCGGTCTGTATAATGTGGTGGGCCGTCCGTCCGACGAGGATGTCCTCAGCTTTTATTCTGCCACATGGCACGGCAACTGTCTGCCTTATGCGAGCATCAGCTTTAAGTTTTGAGCTTTGTTATGTACTTATTCCGTTATGTTAAAATGTAAAATAAACGGATTGTTTCCGACCGTTTGACGCTCTCAGAATGCCATTTTTCCTCACGATTCAGTCTTTTCATCTTAAAAATGTCATAATTTTCATGTTTTAGTTAAGCTGTTGATTTACAGCTGATTATGTCGTTTTAAGAAGAAAATGGCAACAGTTAAAAAATATTACTCTGCCGTTTACGGTGCAAAAGTGGCCCGTTTACGTTCTGAAACAGCCCCTTTTGTTAGTCAAAATCCATTGATTTGGCCAACAAAATCATACTTTTTATGGCAAAATAACGGCATAAACGTAAATGTATGTTAATGGAATGTCGCTATAAGTATGCACATATTAATATCCGTTATATATTTATTTTCTATTTCCCAAAAATCTTTTGTCCTGATTTTTCCGTTAAAATTTTTATTCAAAAGAGTAATGTTTTGTTTGATTTATATCGAACATTAATTATTTCAATCCGCTTATCTTCCTATGTAATATGCATTTCGGATCACAGATCCTTATACTTAATTCCGGCAGATTGCAAATCAGCCGGCACATTAGCCTTGTTGCGAAACAATTTCTTATAGCTGTAATTATCCAACATAGCATTTGACTTTAACTCCTTTAACTCCTAATAATAAAAGCATTTGTCTTAACTCCTAAATAATAAAAATTCCCTTTCTTTTCTCAATTATTTTTCTAGTAGCATGTAATATTAGGCTCTGTTGTTTAGAATCCGCAAAGCAAATGTTCTGCCGGATATGTTATCCGGCAACATAAAATATAAGGATTTTCAATCCGCTTAACTTCCTTTTTATAAATAAATTGTATTAATTTCGGATCACAGATTCTGATATTCAATTCCGGCAGATTAATTTTATTGATTGTCGGCTGCGCTCGGCATAACCAAATGAGATTTGCTTCTGCTCTCGCTTGCACGACAATTGCAAATCAGCCGGCACATTAAAGTGAAAAACTAAGAGTGAAAAGTGAAAAATCCAAATGCTGAACTGGTTTATAGCAACAAAACATTTGACTTTAACTCCTAGCCAACTTGTTGGCGATAACTACTCTAACTCCTTTAACTCCTAATAATAAAAGCATTTGTCTTAACTCCTAAATAATAAAAAAATTCCCTTTCCTTTCTCAGTTATTTTTCTTATTTTTGCGATATAAGAATAATTTATTCACAACACCCTTGAAAGCAAAACTGTTAATTATACTGATTATTATGGCAACACACATTTCTCAGTCATGCTCACGCAGTGCAGACGATATACGTAAGCCGGCCGTTGCCGGGCAGTTTTATTCAGCCTCGGCAGACACGCTTGCCAATGATGTCGACGGTTTTCTGAAGTCAGCCGGAGTAAGTCATGCCGACGACGTGCGCGCCGTCATCGTGCCCCATGCAGGCTATGTTTTTTCGGGAGCTATGGCGGCAAAGGCATATATGCGCATTAATCCGGCAAGAGAATATAAGCGGGTGTTCCTGTTGGGACCGAGCCATAAGGCAGCCTTCGACGGTGCTTCGGTCGACAACCTGTTCGGTGCTTACGCCACGCCGCTTGGCAACGTGGAGATAGACCTCGACGTGTGCAATGACCTGTTGCGTGCTGACAGCGTGTTCTGCTGTCTGCCCAAGGCACACGACGGCGAGCACTGCCTTGAGGTGCAGTTGCCTTTCCTGCAGCGCCATCTGGACAAGATGCCGCCCATAGTGCCCATAATAATAGGTACGCAGGATCTTGACAAACTGCAGCGCGTGGCCAAGGCCCTGCAGCCATACTTCACCGCCGACAATCTGTTTGTCATAAGCAGCGACTTCTCTCATTATCCACGTTATGACGACGCCGTTGAGGTGGACGGCATCACGGGGCGAGCCATAGAGAAGGCCTCGCTTACAGAGTTTGTAGGCGCGATTAACGACAACGCCTCGCGCCACATTTCCAACCTCTACACAAGCGCATGCGGACAGTCGCCCATAGCCGTGCTGCTCATGATGATGAGTGATGGCGGAGGCCTGACCATGGAGCATCTGGGATATTGCAACTCGGGCGACTCACCCTACGGCGACCACGACGGCGTGGTGGGCTATCATGCCTTTGCCGTTACGGGCGGAAAAGCCGAAGGCGGCGGAGCAGAAAAGGATGCGGCGTTCGGTCTTACGGCAGACGAGATGCGCACCCTGCTCGGCATTGCGCGCCGGACAATAGAGAATACGCTTAACGGAAACGGCGGACAGCCGTGCGACACAACCAAACTTAGCGAAACGCTGAAGGCACGCTGCGGAGCCTTCGTAACGCTGACGTCAGGCGGCCGTCTGCGCGGATGCATAGGCAATCTTGTAGGTTACAGGCCGCTGTATGCCACGGTTGAAGAGATGGCTAAGTCGGCAGCTTTTGAAGATCCGCGCTTTTATCCCGTGCGCAAGGATGAGCTTAATGACATTAAGATAGAGATATCAGTGCTTTCGCCGCTGCGCCGCATATCGTCGATAGACGAGTTTCAGCTCGGCCGCCACGGGCTGTATATTGTCAAGGGTGCCAGCTCGGGCACGTTCCTGCCGCAGGTGGCAGATGAGACTGACTGGACTAAGGAAGAGTTCTTCGGCCACTGCTCGCGCGACAAGGCCGGACTTGGCTGGGACGGATGGCGCGATGCCGAGCTGTATGTTTATGAGGCCGAAGTGTTCGGCGAGGCCGACGGCGAATAAATATTAAGGATATGGAGCACGAAGCAGAATTTTATGAAGCCGCTGAAGGCGGCAGGGTGGTGTGCCGCCTGTGCCCTCACGGTTGCCGTCTGGCAGAGGGCGAGCGCGGAAAGTGCCGCAGCAGGGTATGCCGCGGCGGGCGTCTCGTGGCAGAAAACTACGGTCGTGTGTGCGCATTGCAGATAGACCCGGTGGAGAAGAAGCCGTTGCTGCATTTTCATCCCGGCGACAGCTGTCTGTCTCTGGCTGCGGCGGGCTGCAACCTTTCGTGCCTTAACTGCCAGAACTGGGACATATCGCAGGCGTCGGCGGCCGACGTGCCTTACAGACAGCTTGGTGCTGCCGACGTGGCGCGGCTGGCTGAAACGAACGGATGCCGTATGGTGGCATATACTTACACCGAGCCGCTGACATGGCTGGAGTACACGCGCGACTGCGCCGTGGCGTGCCGTGAGCGCGGACTGAAGAACATACTGGTTACGGCAGGCTATGTCAACGCCCGTCCGCTGGCAGGTCTGCTGCCGTATATCGACGCCGCCAACGTAGACCTCAAGTCGTTCTCCGACGACATCTACCGCTCTGTCAGCGGTGTGCGGCTTGCCCCTGTCCTGCATACGCTCAAAAGTATGCTCGATGCCGGCGTGTGGATAGAGATAACCAACCTCTTGATACCCGGCGTAAACGACGACATGGACATGATAGCCCGCATGTGCCGCTGGCTTGTCGACAACGGCTTTGCCGACTGTCCGCTCCATTTCAGCCGTTTCTTCCCGCAGTATAAGATGCAGGGCCCCATGTCGGTGCTTGCCGTTACGCCCATGGGCGTTAAGGATGCCGGTGCTAGCTTTGTGCCGACGCCCCTGCCGCTACTCGTTGAGGCACGCCGTGTGGCCATAAGTCAGGGCATGCGCCATGTCTATCTCGGCAATGTCTCGCTTCCCGGAGCCGAAGACACCCTTTGCCCCCGTTGCGGCTCTGTCCTCATACGCCGCACAGGCTACGACGTGGACCTTGGCAACTTCAGCGGCGTCTGCCCTAAGTGCGGCAGCAAGATTGCCGGTGTGTGGTGATGCATCAGCATTAGTTTGCGTAAAGGGCGGAATAAGAGTTAAAAGAAATAAAACAAGATGCATAGGTGTATGAAAACAATATAGGAAAAAAGAAAAAATATGATATTTATATTGAATTAAAAATATAAATATGATATCTGTTAAACTTAAATTCAGACCTTCTGTAAACATTGACAAAGAAGGTTCATTGGTGTTTCAGCTTATTCACGGACGTTTAGTCCGCAGAATAACCAGCAAGTACAAGATTTTCAGCAGCGAATGGGACGAGCACAACGGTTGCATCATTCTCCCCATGAAGTCATCGCCGCGCTATGAGCAGCTAAGTCTTATCCGCTTTAATGTGGAATGGGAACTGCGGCGGATAAACAGCATTATCCGGGACATTGTCGTTGACGGCAGTCAGTTGTGCGTTGACGATGTCATCAGCCGGTTTTTGCTTTGTGACGATGTAAGGCAAAGCGTGTTTAACTTTATCCGTACTCAGATTATGCTTAAACAGAAGCTGGGCAAGATACGTTCAAGCGAGACCTATAAGTCGACGTTAAACAGCTTCATGCACTTCAGGAAAGGTGTCGACCTGCCTTTTAACATGATTGATTCAGAGCTGCTTGAACTTTATGAGGCGCAGATGAGATACCGCGGCTTGTCGCGCAACACGACATCGTTCTACATGAGAATTCTGCGCACCAACTATAAGATGGCGGTAGAGAAAGGCCTGACTAAAGACTGCCACCCGTTCAGGCATGTCTATTGCGGCATGGACAAGACCATAAAGCGGAGCATATCCTTTGTTGAGATTAAGAGAATAAAGGACCTCGATCTGTCGAGAAAACCCATTTGGGACTATGCCCGCGACATGTTCATCTTCAGCTTCTGCACCAGAGGCATGTCTTTTGTAGACATGGCATATCTGAAGAAGAAAGACCTGCGCAACGGTTACCTTACTTACCGTCGTAAGAAGACGGGACAGCTGCTCATAATAGAGTGGACACGCCAGATGCAGGATATCCTTGATAAGTATGAGCCTAACAAGACAAAATATCTGCTGCCGATAATAATGCGTGAAGACGGAAAAGAGCGGCAGCAATACCTTAATCAGATGATGAGAATAAACAGACATCTGAAGGAGATTGCCGGCTTGGCCAATTTGTCAGTGCCATTGTCTTTATATTACAGCCGTCACAGCTGGGCAACCATAGCACGCGGCAAGGACATCCCCCTGGCTGTGATAAGCGAAGGGCTGGGGCACGAGTCGGAAACTACCACCCAGATATATTTAGATTCGATTAAATCTTATGAGGTGGATGAGGCAAACAGGAAAATATTAAACGGTCTCTAAAACTTATTAAACATTGTGGAGGGACATTGGTGTATGTCCGTGCTGTTTGTGCTGAAGGCAAAAGCAGCATCGCCTAATAAGCATCATTGTCCGAAAATAAAGTTAATTCTTCGATTTATAAACCTCACCATATTTTACGCTTTTCAGTAAAGTAACAGACGCAAATACTATTCTTAAAGTCATTCGTTTTTTTGAATGATGTAATCCAAAAAAGACTTGATTCGTTTCACGAAAAAGACCATCTCTTATTAGGAGATAAGCAAAAATAACTAGGTGATAAATAAGCTTTACACTGATAAAGTCATTTAAAAAAGCGTTTTAATAATGCTTGACGAGAATGAGAGAAGTCTAGATACAAAAACTCGTAACTGCTTGTTATACTGCAATTTACGTTAACTCGCAGGACTAGAAGGTATGCCTTTAAGGTATTAATATTAGTAACCAACACATTGCTGACTATGACTAAAGAAGAGCAGATTATAGCTTTTTCTAGGAGTGACGCGCCCCAATGGTTCGTTATGCGCGACCTGAAGCGAAACAATGCCAAGCTTCCTGCGTATAAGATGTTGAGCGAGATGAAAATCGAGATATTCACTCCTATGAAGTGGAAAATTGTGACCAAAGAGAAAAAACGCATCCCCCAGAAAGTTCCTTTTATGCAAGACTTGCTGTTCGTGCATGTCACCAGAAAAGTTCTTGATCCTATCGTCGAGAGAACCAGTACACTGCAATACCGCTACTTGCGCGACGGATTTAGAACTCCCATGACGGTAAGGGACACGGATATGGAGCGTTTTATACATGCTGTTGAAGCTGCTGACAATCCGCAGTTTTATGCTCCAAAGGATATCCTTCCTAGTATGATAGGCAAAACTGTGCGCATCATCGGCGGTCCTCTGAACGACTATGTAGGAAAACTCCAGAAGATGCAAGGCTCAAAAGTGAAGCGCATCTTTATTGAATTGTCTAACCTCTTGACTGCATCTATTGAAGTGCAGCCTGAATATATACAGATATTATAAGAAATAACGAATCTTTATCTTATGCCATTTTGTTGTTTCTGCTGGCGCCAACAGGCAGAAATTGTTATGATGAAACTACTTTCGTAAATCCCATAAAACGAAAATATATAAATACAAAACCCGAGCCGGGCGTTATGGTTCAGCCGGTATCTTCGCTTTATATTGAACAGACTTTCGTTCGCTCTTTCGCAACATAGCGTGCTATGTCAAGAAGAAACATACGGAACTCAATAGTAAACAAAAAGACGGCTGAAAGCAGAAATACACAAAAGAGATAAAACGATATGCAGACCAACGGTCGGTTTGTGCTAAATTATTGATGTAAATAAATTAAATGACCACGCAACAGGAAAATACAAAACGGATTGCAAAGAATACATTGATGCTATATGTCCGCATGCTTTTTGGCATGTTGATATCATTATACACTTCGCGTGTGGTTTTGCAGGCCTTGGGCGTTGAAGACTATGGTATCTATAATGTCGTAGGCGGTGTGGTTGCGATGTTTTCGATGGTTTCCAGTTCTTTGTCTTCATCTGTCAGCAGATTCCTGACTTTTGAGTTGGGAAAAGGAGACATGGAAGGTCTCAAAAAAGTTTTTTCCACATCATTAAGTATTCAGCTTGTTTTGTCAGGCATAATAATAATCCTTGCAGAAACAATAGGCCTTTGGTTCCTGAATACTCACATGACAATTCCCGATAACAGGTTGTATGCTGCCAATTGGGTGTTTCATGCGTCAGTGCTTACATTTGTGATAAACCTTTTGAGTGTTCCGTTCAGTGCATCAATCGTATCTCACGAACGTATGAGTGCGTTTGCCTATATAGGTATACTTGACATCATCCTGCGTCTGCTGATTGTGTTGTTTATAGCTTATTCCGGGTTAACTTTCGATCGTCTGATTGTATATGCATTGCTTTTAGTGGGAGTGGTTTGCATCATGCAGGCAATTTATTGGAGTTATTGCACTCGTAATTTTGATGAATGTAAATTAAAATTGAGCTTTGATGTCAGCTATTGGAAAGAGATGAGCTCTTTTGCAGGCTGGAATTTCATTGGTAGTACAGCAGGATTGTTAAAAGATCAGGGTGTGAATATTTTATTGAATATATTTATGGGACCTGTTATTAATGCAGCTCGTGGAATAGCCAATACAGTTAATAATGTTTTGGTTTCATTTTCTAATAATTTCATGACAGCTCTTAATCCGCAAATTACGAAATCGTATGCGGCTGGTAACTATGATTATATGTTTTCATTGGTAGATAGAGGTTCAAGATTCTCTTATTATATATTATTGTTGTTTGCCTTGCCAATGTTATTTGAAGTTGATTTTGTATTGACTATGTGGTTAGGACATTATCCGAATCACACGGTTAATTTCGTGAGGCTTATTTTAATCGTGACTATGTGTGACATATTATCTAATACCTTGATTAAGGTTAAACAAGCAACGGGAAAGGTTCGCAATTATCAGTTGGCTGTTGGAGGGATGTTATTGATGAATTTTCCATTGTCGTATGTTTTTCTAAGATATGGCTTCCCACCTGAATATACATTGGTAGTGGCATTATTTGTTTCAATATTGTGCTTATTTCTAAGATTATTATTTATTCGTAAAATAACTGGTTTCTCAATGAAAGAATATTTGTATAAGGTTTGTGGTAATATATTGCTTGTTACTTGTATGTCCTTAATAATACCTTTCATCATATATATACAAATGGAAAATAATATTACTCGTTTTTTTGTAATATGTATATTAACAACATTTTGCTCTTTAATGTCAATTTATTTTGTTGGTTGTAGGAATATAGAAAAACAGTTTATTAGGGATAAACTTATTTATTTGGAGCAGATGTTTGTATCTAAGTTAAAACGAAAATAATTTATTAAAAAATTATTTTTGTTTGTATGTAGTTTGACCTTCAAAAAAATAAATAATATGACTTTGATTTCTGTAATTATTCCAGTTTATAACGTAGAAACATATTTAAGAAAATGTGTGGATAGTGTATTAAGTCAAAGCTATAATTGTTTTGAAATATTATTAATAGATGATGGAAGCACAGATTCGTCAGGTAAACTATGTGATGAATTGGTCAAAATGGATGGTAGAATAAAAGCTTTTCATAAATTAAATGGAGGTTTGTCTTCAGCACGTAACTATGGAGTTGAGAAAGCAAGGGGCGAGTATATTATTTTTTTAGATTCTGACGATTATTGGCTTGATATTAATATATTGTCTTTATTTATTGATAAAGCTAAGAATTTTGATTTGGATATAGTTCGAGCCGAATATATTAGTATTAATATGGCAAGGAATAAAGTGTATACACCTAATGTGGACGATAATAAAATGAAATTTAAAGATGTGATTTTTACTTCTTATGAAATGATGGAATTTGTTATTGCGGGGCAATATTTTTCATGGCTTTTTTTTATTAAAAAGACATCTTTAGGGGATTTACGCTTTGATGAAAATCGAAAATTTCAAGAAGATATTGATTTTGCAGCAAGGTTATTTACTCGCAAACTATTATGTGGCTATTTACCAATTCATTTTTATGCTTATTGTCATCGACAAAATTCAATTATCACGACTCCTAGATTGGTAAATATTTTAGATTCTTTTTCTTTGTGTGATGTCTTTTATAACTGTTCGATTGTAATAGAAAATGAAAAATTGAAACATTATTATATCAAGACAGCTGTTATGATGTATTATTGGACACTAAAAACAGTTGCGAGTGATGCTTTTATAAAAAGGAAAAAAGAAGTAAGAAAAGCCGTACATATAGAAAAAATAAGAAAAAAAGTTTATAGATGGTCAAAACAGACAAAAGAAATTAAATATCCTTTTATTTTATACATCCCGTCTTTATGGAGTATTTATGTATTTCGTATACGTTGGGCAATAGGAAAAATCCTTCGAAATTTATATTTGATAAAATAAAATGTTTTTATTATGCCATTGGTTTCTATAATTGTTCCCATATACAATGTCGCTAAATATATAGAAAAATGTACACGTTCTTTATTTGAGCAGACGTTTGACGATATTGAATATATATTTGTAAATGATTGCACTCCCGATGATAGTATGGATATACTTTTACAAATAATTAATGAATACCCTGATAAAAGAGATAAATGTAAAATCATAAATCATGATAAAAATAAAGGATTAACCTTTGCACGAAATTCTGGTTTGTCAGTTGCTAGTGGTAAGTACATTATTCATTGTGATAGTGATGATTGGATGGAAAAAGATATGATAAGTAGCATGTACGAATTAGCTGAAGCGGAAAATGCAGATATAGTTACATGTGATTTCCGTATGATATATCAAGATTCTACTGTCGATTCTTATTCTATTGACTGGGGAAAAAATAAGATTCTGTCGTTGCAAAAGTACATAGCAAATACTTGGACTGTATTATGGAACTTGTTGGTTAAACGTGATATTTATTTGAAGTATAATATACGTTCATTAGCTGTTGCAGCTAATTTTTGTGAGGATTTTAATTTATCTGTCAAATTATTACTTCATGCGAATAAGGTTGTACATCTTAAAAAGGTTTTATATAATTATAATCGATTAAATTTAAGTTCTATATTACATAATAACAAGAAAATAATGCATGATGAACAAATAATGTATTTAGATGTTCTTCGCTATATGAAAAAAATGGGTGAATACCAATATTATGAAAAACAAATATGTTGGAGAATTTTAAGAAGTAAACAAGAATGGGTGCTAAATAAATCTACGTATAAAGATTTTCTTAATTTATATCCTGAATCTCATAAATATATTTTATCATGCCCTTTTCTTAATATAAAACTGAAAATTATGATGTGGTGTTTGGTACATCATATATCTTTTATTTCTCAATTAATGTTATTCATAAGGTATTTAAAACATAAAGTAATTTTTTGATTTGTAATTATATGACTCTATTTGTTGTATAAATCTATATAACTAATTTGAGTAATAACAGAGAATTTAGTTAAATTCTGATGTGTCGATTATGAAATTAATATAATTATTTAGTGTTAGAAATAGAAAAAATATGAATATAATAGAGAAAAAACAACAATTAAAGAAGATAATCAAGCGGGAATTAATATCCTATATCAATAATGATTATGTCTATTTCGATTTGCCATATTATAATAATTTAGGTGATACTCTAATATGGGAAGGAACAAAATGTTTTTTAAAAACATTACCTTATAGATGTTTATATAGTACAGACATGCATTTTTATGTAAAACGTAAGTTGTCGACAGATACTATTATAATATTACAAGGGGGAGGAAATTTTGGTGATTTATATCGTGAACATACTGTTTTTAGAAAAAAAATAATTGAAACTTATCCAGAAAATAGAATAATAGTTCTTCCTCAAAGTGTATATTATGATAATAATGAATTAATACAAAAAGATGCAGCTTTTTATTCCTTACATAAAAATGTTATAATTTGTGCAAGAGATAAGTATTCTTATAATTTTTTGAAGGAGAATTTTAAAAATAAAATATTACTTGTGCCTGATATGGCTTTTTTTATTGATTTTAATAAATATAGAATACCTGAATCAGAAGGAAAAATATTATTTTTAAGAAGATTGGATAAAGAATTTTATAAAGAAAATAAATATAATGAAATACCTAAATCGGCAGAAATACATGATTGGCCTACTATAGAAAATAATATGTTTAGGTATAAATTAGTTGACCGAATTTTTTATCCTGTGAAGTTCTTTTTTAGAATGTTTGGATATCGATATAAAAAACAAGTAGAAGATTTTAAAAGAGATAAATTCTATCGTAAATCTTATGTTCAGATAGGAATAAACTTTATTGGCCGTTATTCAATAATATATACGACTAGACTACATGCTATGATTTTATCTATACTTTTAAATAAGACAGTTATTTTATTAGAAAATTCAACGGGAAAACTCGGTAACTTCTATTCAACTTGGTTGACAGACTTAGATAATATTCATAATGTAAATAATGATTAGGCATTACTAATACTGTTATGGAGGATGATTTTATTCCTGTAATAAATGAAATATTTTAGTAGCTTCATAGATTGATCTTTATTTTATTTGCTGTATTATTTTGTCTATAGTAATTGTGATGACTATTATTGAATATTTTAATAATATATAGAAATTATATTTCTATTTCTAGCAAAATACAACTTTCTAATATTCTAATAATCTAACGATGAAAGGAAAATTTATTTATACGGCCGTAATAAGGACATTAGGTAGAGCTGGACAGAAATACTTGGATTTATTAAATTCATTGCAAAAACAAACCATTCAACCCCAAAACATATTAATTTATATTGCTGAAGGTTATGCTATTCCGAAAGAAACTATAGGGGTAGAAAAATATATTTATGTAAAAAAAGGTATGATAGCACAGCGTGCATTACCTTATAATGAAGTAGATACAGAATTTATTCTATTTTTGGATGATGATGTATATTTGCCTGAAACTGCAGTAGAACAGCTGCATCGGTATTTAACCGATTGTAATGCTGATATTATTGCGCCAGATGTATTTCCTAATGCACAGCGTTCATTTTATGGCAAATGTATGATGATGTTATCTGGTAGAATGTTACCAAGAAAGGATGATGGAAAGTGGGGATATAAAGTGATGCGTAATTCTGGCTACTCATATAATAACTATCCGAAGCCTGGGATATATTGGTCGCAGACAAATGCCGGTCCTTGTTTTTTCTGTAAAAAGACAGATTTCCTCAAAATTCATTTTGAAGAAGAATTGTGGATGGATCGTTTGAAATATGCGCAAGGTGATGATCAGGTAATGTTTTATAAGATGTATTTGTTTGGCTTAAAACAATTGACATGGTTTGGAAGTGGAATCAAACATCTTGATGCTGGAACAGCAATGATGAATGAGGAAAAAGAAAAAAGGTTAATTTATTCTGATTTTCGTTTTAAAACAATATTTTGGCATCGTTTCATCTATGAACCGGACAAGAATTATTTTAGCAGGGTTTGGAGCACGATTTGCGTTGGATATACATTAGGTTTTACATTGTTAATTTCATTGCTAAAATTCAAATTTACTATTTTTTCACTTAAATGTAAGGCAATAAAAGATGCAATTGACTTTATCCGAAGTGAAGAATATCGAAATATACCTTTAATAAAGAAAATGATATAATATGAATACTGTACCCATTGCTTTTGCTTTTGACAATAATCTGATTTTGCCGGCATGTGTCTGTATATCTTCCTTAATGATGAACGCCAAGAAAGATACCTTTTATGATATCTTCATACTACATTCTGCCCATGTGTCATTAAAAAAAGAAGAACTGGATAAACTGCCTAAATATTATAAAAATTGTCGTATCCAATATCGTCAGGTTGACAATACATTTGATTCTGCATTTGAGATTCGGGGTATTACATCTGCTACATACTATCGATTGTTGATTCCAGAATTGATACCTGAATATGATAAAATCATTTATGCAGATGTAGATATTATATTTAGAATGGATTTATCATCTTTGTATAATTCCGATCTTGGAGATAATTATATTGCAGCAACTCTTGAATTAGGCATGAATCTTACTGAAGATGGGAAAAGGTATATTAACTCTATGAAAGAGTTAAGCTTGGGGAAATATATACAAGCTGGTTTTATAATATTAAATTCCAAGGTACTTAAAGATGAGAATATAGTTTCTGAATTAAAAAAATGGAGTAATAAAAAATTAAAATTTCAAGACCAAGATATACTAAATATTGTATGTAGTGGGCGAATTCATTATCTATCATTGGAATACAACATGACTGATTATTCTTATTATTTTGCAATAAGAAAACCTGAATTGATAAGTGACCAATTTTCTAATGATACCATAGATTTTGCGGTGAATCATGGAAATATACATTTTAATGGGCACAAGCCATGGAAAAAGTATAGTGTGAATTTTGATATATGGTGGGAATATTATCGTAAGTCTCCATTATTTAACCAGAAGTTCTATTTCGAATTCTTTTATAAAAGGTTAAACGAATTGGATCAGCTATCTTTGTGGAAAAGAATGAAAATACTGATTCGCTATTTTGTCTATGGGAAGAGAGAGATTTGATTATATCGATATTGTTAAGGGTATTGGTATTATTTTGGTCGTATGTAGTCATTCTATGTGTAGTGATTTGATGTATGTAGCAAGTAGCTGTTTTATTCCTTTATTTTATGTTGCTTCTGGATATGTAACGTTTAAAGTAAATTTAAAGAAAAAAGCAAGAAAATTGTTGAAACCATATATATATTTTAATATAGCTATATTGCTTTTAATGTTTTTGTCTGGTTTAAAGAATATTACATTTAATCATTTATTTGGTATCTTATATTCAAGATATGCATTATACAGACTTGATTATTCGGATAATCAAATATTTATGAATATAGGCAACTCACCCTTGTGGTTTTTGACTTCAATGTTTCTTGCTTTTATATGGTTTAGCCTATTATTAAGAATAAAGCGAAATAAATATCGACTAATTTTATTATTCGTATATATTGTTATCACAATTCTTTTAGGTAAACTCCCTATACTCCTTCCATGGAGTATAGATACATCTTTTTTGATGTCAATTTTTATTTATTGTGGGTATATTATTAGGAATAAAGGATATGAAGTCAATTGGTTGTCAAATAAAATGGTATGTGGTGCAGTCCTATTGTATTCTTTATGCCTGTGTATAAATGGATATACAAATTTGTCTATAGGAAATTTTGGCAAATCAGTATGGCTAACTATAATTGCTGGATTTACAGGTAGTTTGGCTTTGATAAAAATTGCTATATGGTTGGAAAAATTTTGGTGTAAAAGTCTTTTAGTTGAGATAGGAAAAAATTCCTTAATTATTTTTTGTATTCAAATGCCATTGTTGTTTTGCACGGAAAAAATATATCTTAAAATAGTGGGAGAAAATTTAAGTGGATGTGAATTAGTCATAGGGGCATTATTTCAAATATTTATTTCCATTATGCTGGGATATATTATATCTAAGATATTAGTAAAATTTATACCTTGGGTATTTAATTGAATCTGTATGAATGTTATTATTAATATGGCGTGTGGCCTAGCAAATCGGATGTTTCAGTATAGCTATTACCTTTTTCTGAAGCATAAAGGTTACAATGTAAAAGTTGATTTTTATAATTCAGCGAAATTGGCTCATGAAAAGGTTTCATGGAATGATATTTTTCCAAAAGCAAAAATCGAGCAGGCATCATTTTTAGATGTATTAAAGTCAGGGGGCGGGTCTGATTTGTTCTCAAAAGTTCGTAGGAAATATTTACCGATTCTTTCAAGTGTCGTTAATATGCCTACTGCATTTGACGCAAATTTGCCAGATGAGAATAAAAAGCTACAATATATAATAGGTGTATTTCAAAATGCCAATATGGTTGAGGCTGTGGAAGATGATGTGAAACGTTGTTTTGCATTTCAGCCTTTTACAGATGAGAGAAACATAAATTTGCAAAAAGAAATGCAATCGTGTGAGTCTGTTGCCATACACGTCCGTAAAGGAAAGGACTATGCACAGCGTATTTGGTATCAGAACACATGTCCGATAGAATATTATCAGAAGGCAATCCGACTGATTTCAGAAAAGGTGAATAACCCTAAGTTATATGTCTTTACGGATAATCCTGAATGGGTGAAAGAACATTTTAAGGATTTTCCTTACACATTGGTAGAAGGAAATCCTGCTAGCGGTTGGGGAAGTCATTTTGATATGCAGCTGATGAGCGTATGTAAACATAATGTTATATCAAACAGCACATACAGTTGGTGGAGCGCATTTCTGAATGAGCATAATGGAAAAATAGTTATAGGACCTAAGGTGTGGTTTAATCCTGACAGCTGTTCTGAATTTACATCTGAAAGAATCTTGTGTAAAGACTGGCTGTCTGTATAAAATTAAATTAGAATGGAGTATAGTGTTTCTGTGATAATACCTGTCTATAATGTCGGGAAGTTTATCGAGCGTTGTGTGCGGTCACTTATGGAGCAGACAATGGATAATGTAGAATATATCTTTGTTGATGATGCTTCACCTGATAACAGTATACAGATATTGCAAAAAGTTATTGCTGATTATCCTAAACGCCGTGACAATGTGAGGATACTGACTCATGCTGAGAATAAAGGCTTGCCGGCAGCTCGCAATACAGGTCTGGCTGTAGCAACGGGAGAATATATTTTCCATTGCGATAGTGATGACTTTGTGGAACCTGATATGCTTGAACAGCTTTATGGCAACGCTATAAAATGTGATGCGGATATTGTATGGTGTGATTGGTATTTAACTTTTGAGAATTCAGAACGTTATATGAAGCAACCTGCTTATGACACGCCTTTAGAAGCCTTGAAGGCGATGTTGAGTGGTGTGATGAAGTATAATGTGTGGAACAAACTGGTACGAAGATCTATTTATGTAGAAAATAAAATAGAGTTTCCTGCTGGGTATGGTATGGGGGAAGACATGACGATAATGCTATTGTTTGCTTATGCCGAAAGAATATCTTATCTGCCTAATGCTTTTTATCACTATGTAAAATTGAATACAAATGCATTTAGTCAAATCTACTCAAAGCGACATCTTCAGGAACTTCAGCATAATGTAGCAACAATAACAGATAAATTAGAAACTTTATTTGGAAATACGTTAGAGCAAGAAATATCGTTTTTGAAATTAGAAGCAAAATTTCCTTTTTTATTTTCCAATGATCGCAAGAAAAGAAAATTATGGCAAGAATGGTATCCTGAAGCCAATCGCTTCATATTACAAAATCATAATATATCTATGCGTAGCCGTCTTATACAATGGTGTGCTTGGAAAAATTTGAATTTTATTGTGAGTATATATAGATGGCTTTTGAATAGAATTGTTTACGGAATAATATATAATTAAGATGATTAAAATAATAGGAATATTATTAACTCTGATAGCTGCAGATTTCTATCTTTTCCCTTTTGAACCATCGGTGTTACCATCGGGTATAAATGTAAAGATGATTCTGGCAGGATTGGCATTGCCATGTATCGCTTTTCATTTAGCGTCTCAAAGGAAAGCTCTTGTCAGCAAAGATTTTATTATCATTTGTTTGTTTACGATTCCAATTTCACTGTTTAGTTTATTATCGAATGTCTATAATAATACAAGTGATTTTTCTTTTAATTTTTATTTCGTATCAGTATTTGTCTGGATGGCAGCAGGCTTTACTGTTACAAGTATGATTAGGTTCGTTCACAAAAAGTTAAGTGTTCAATTATTAGCTGATTATTTGATTGGAGTTTGTTGCCTTCAGTGTATTCTTGCATTAAGTATGGAATACATTCCGTCATTAAAAGTTTTTATTGATGGATTAATGGCAGGTTCTGATGCTTTTATGGGAGATGCCGGCGGTCGTATGCATGGATTGGGATGTGCATTAGATGTTGCAGGAGGACGTTTTGCTGCATTGTTGACAATTGTGGCTTTTCTTCTGACAAAAGCACAATCTAAAATAAAAATGTGGTTTTATATAATCTCATTTTTTATAATCCTTGTTATCGGCGATATGATTGGACGAACGACAATGGTTGGTGGTGCTTTGGCTATTCTTTATTGGATTTATGATATATTAAAAGGTAATGAGTCAAGAAATGGATTTCATAAATATCTATTAATGGCTTTATGTGTAACAATACCTTTAATTGTTGTTTTATATTTTACAAATCCAGTGTTTTATCAACAAATTCGTTTTGGATTTGAAGGCTTTTTTGCCTGGATAGAAACTGGTAGGTGGGAGACAAATTCAAATGATATATTATTGAAGCATATGTTGGTCTTTCCTGATAATATGAAGACGTGGTTTATTGGAGATGGATATGGAGCAAATCCGACAGAAAATGACCCTTATTATACAGGGAAGGCATATCATGGCTTTTATATGGGAACGGATATAGGCTATTTGCGTTTTATATTCTTTTTTGGAATATTTGGAATGGCTAGTATGGTTGCCTTATTTGTTTGCTTTTGGAGAATTTTCCGTAACCGTTTTAATAATTTAAAGCATTTGGTTACACTGCTTTTATTTATTAATCTGATAATTTGGTTTAAAGCAACATCTGATTTACTTCCGATTTTCGCGATACTTTTCTGTGTAAGTAAAGCTGATCAGGATTTATATGAGTCTCAGTTTCAAAAAGGAGAACTCCAATGAAAATCATATATTGCACCCATTCAACATACAACCCCGGCGGAATGGAGCGTGTGCTGCTGAACAAGGTAACGTATCTCTCACAGGTTTGCGGATGGGATGTTTCCATTGTTACTACAGACCAGCATCAGCGGCCGCCGTTCTATCCGTTTCCTGATAATGTTAGGATGACAGATCTGGACATAAATTATTCGGATGACAACGACAGGGGAGCATGGAGAAAGATAGTAGGATATCTGCGCAAAAGAAAGGAACATAAACGTAAGCTGGCGGAGCTGCTGAAAAGGGAGAAGGCAGACATCGTGGTGTCGCTATATCCGTCGGAATCGTCGTTTATCCCCGACATAAAGGACGGCAGCAAGAAGGTGCTTGAGCTGCATTACTGCAAGTTCTTCCGTCTGCAATACGGACGAAAGGGACTGTTGGGATGGATAGACAAATGGCGCACACGGCAGGATGAACGTATTGTAAGAAGGTTTGACAAGTTTGTTGTACTGACGAACGAAGACCGCGGTTATTGGGGTTGTCTGCCGAACATAGAGGTGATACCTAACGCGGCAATGCATGTGAGCGACCGCTATTCGGATGTAACAGCGAAGCGGATAATTGCCGTAGGCCGACTTGACTATCAGAAAGGCTTTGACAGACTGATACGTGCGTGGGAGATAGTTCGGCACAACTTTTATTTTGCTGACTGGCATCTCGACATCTTCGGTCAGGGAGAATGGCAGGAGATGCTGCAGCAGATGATAGACGAAAGAAATCTGCAGGACACAATTAGGATAAACCGTCCGACAAAACAGATTGGCGATGAATATGTGCGGAGCTCGATGCTTGTGATGAGCTCCAACTATGAGGGCTTTCCGATGGTGATGATAGAGGCTATGGCCTGTGGGCTTCCTGTAGTCTCATTTGATTATAAGTGTGGTCCAAAGGACATCATCAAGGATGGTGAAAACGGTTTGCTGGTCAGAAACGGAGACATTCAGGCACTGGCAGATGCCATGATGAAGGTTATGGTTGACCAGGATTATAGAAAGAGACTATCGAAAAACGCTCTAAATGTTGTTTCCACTTATTCAGAAGAAACGGTAATGAATAAATGGATAAGCATGTTTACTTCTTTGACTGAGAGATGAAAAAGCTACTTCAGATAAATCCTGTGTTACGTGTCTCTACCTCAACGGGACGCATAATGCAGGAAATAGGCGAACTGGCCCTGCAGAACGGGTGGGAGAGTTATATCGCTTACGGCAAGGGACGCGACGGAATAAAACCCTGCAAATCGGAGATTATTCCTGTTGGCGGTATATGCAGCACTCTATGGCATGGCGTTCAGACGCGTTTGTTTGACAGGCATGGTCTGGCTTCAACGCACGCAACTCATGAGTTTGTCAGACAGATAGACCAGATAAATCCAGACATAATACATATACACAACATTCATGGCTACTTCCTGAATTATCGTGTCTTGTTCGATTACCTGTCGCAGTGCGGCAAGCCTGTTGTGTGGACCGTTCACGACTGTTGGCTTTACACAGGGCATTGTTATTATTACTCTTATGCCGGATGCGACAAGTGGCAGACTGGATGCGGAAATTGTCCACAACGGAAGGATTTTCCTGCAAGTCTTGTATTTGACAGAAGTAAGCGAAACTTTGAGGATAAAAAGGCAGCTTTCACATCAATGCCCAGGGACAAGTTTGTCATAGTGCCTGTTTCCGACTGGATAAGGACAGAGATGTCAAAGTCGTTTTTGAGTGAATATCGTTTCCGTGTGATTCATAACGGCATAAATACCGATATCTTTAATGTCTGTCCCGACAAAGAGGTTATTGAGAAATATGGACTGAAAGGAAAACGCATATTCTTAGGTGTGGCAAGTATATGGAGCAGAGAGAAGGGGCTGGATGATTTTATGCAATTGAGCAAACTGCTGAATGATGATGAGGTTATTGTGCTCGTAGGAATGAAAGAAGAGGAAAAGAAGAAACTTCCACGGAACATAATCGGAATAAGCAGGACCGAAAATATTCATCAGCTTGCTCAGTTGTATTCGGTTGCCGATGCCTTTGTCAATCCCACGTGGCAGGATAATTATCCTACGGTGAACTTAGAGGCTATATCATGCGGCACGCCCGTGGTGACTTATCGTACTGGAGGCAGCGTTGAGGCCATAACAGACTCTACGGGACTTATAGTTGAACAGGGGGATGTGAAAGGACTGCTTGAGGCTGTGCGTACCATCTGTCAGCGTGGAAAAGACTTTTATCAAAAATCATGCAGGCAATATGCCCTTCAGAATTTCAAGAAGGAAGAACGCTATGCCGATTATTTTTGTTTATACGAGGAATTGATGAATACTTAAAAACCAGATCGGTTTAAAGAGTTTAAGTATACCGTTTTTTCAGATTATTCAGATATTTATTTTTTCCGTTTTATTTCCTTTTGGTGTCTGTATTGCATGTCTTGCTGCACCTTGGATAAAACGGACAGAAGTTTATTTTGCGTAAACTGATGAAACGACTGAACTCTTTTCTTGAGTGACCGGTGAAAAATAATTTACTATGAATACACTGAAAAACTGTCAAGAAGACCTGGTGTCATTGACAAAGAGAGAAAAGTCGGTTGTCCAACGCCGGCAGGCTTTACATAAGAAATATGAGGAGGCAGTGAAGCTATATGCCGAAACGGACAAACCTTTGAAAGAAATAGCAGAAATCTGTAATGTTTCTGTAGGTGGATTAGGCAGTTATCTGCGGCGTTACTGGCGTGAACTGGTCTTTAGACACCACGGAATATCTGTGAATAACAGCAGTTTGCAGAATGTGAAAATAATAGAGACGGGAAAGCAGAACATTAATGCCCACATGAAGTATAAGGATGCTGTAGCTGCATGTGATTCATTGACATTTATTGATCTGAACATTTCTCAAATTGCACGCAAATATGGTCTGGATGCAACAGCTATGGCCAATTTTATGCGTATACATTATCATGACACATTAGTGTGGCGCGAAAAAGTACGCAAGCAGCTTGGAATAAATGACAATACGGCTCATGGCGCCCGTAAGAAATGTATCAAGCAATACGCAGAGGCCGTGAGAATGTATAAAGAGACAGACATGACAATGTCGGAGATTGCCGAGGCGTGCAAGGTTTCGCTCAGCGGCTTCAGTCAGCATATGAGATTTTATCATAGCGACATCCTCAAGCAGAAACGGCAGCGGCGTAAAGTGGCAGAGGCAACCAAGACTTTTGGCAAACTGACAGGCAACGGAAGAATGTATAAGCCTGCTCCTGCAACGGAAAAGAAATATGCTGAGGCTTTAGACTTATATAAAAACACGACGATGACCATGAAAGACATTGCGAAGCATGCCGGCGTTTCGTCAGAAGGCTTCCGGTCTTATTTGCATAAATGGCATAAGAACTTGGTTCTTGAACGTTTGGGCGTTGCAGGCGATGTAGATGAAAATATCGATTTGCGTAAGGCGAAAAGACGTTTAAAGACCGTGGCTGTGAAATATGAAGGCGCAATAGAGAGCCTCAGGCAAAATCCTCGTCCGATAGCTAAGGTTGCCGTTGAATTTGGCTTCCGGCCGGATGTCTTCAGAGAATATTTGAATAAGCATGAGCCGGAGCTGGCAGCCAGACAGGGTATGACGTGTTCTGCATCAGGAAAGAAAATATCCCGAAGGAGTGAGGAAAAATATTTCGTCGCGATGAAGCTGTATGAAACAACGCCGGAGAGTCTGAAATCTATTTCCAGACGGCTGGGCTTGACATATAATAGTCTTGGAGGCTATATCCGGCGTAATTATCCGGAAGTGATTAGTCGTCATCGTGATTTACTTTGATGTATGTTTGTTACCAATCAAATTAACTGAACTTAAATTAAGCAGATGCTGATTCTGCTTTTCGGCAAATGTCGAAAGAGAAACTTATATGATTAACAATAATTTTAGAGTATTACAGTTGGGTAAGTTTTACCCGATATGTGGTGGTGTTGAAAAAGTCGCATACGACCTGATGTCTGGATTGTCGGAGCAGAATGTGTATTGTGATATGATGTGTGCCGCCACAAGTGGTGAAAGTAGAACTATTTCTGTGAATGAGCATGCAAAAGTCATCTGTTGCCATACGTTGGCGAAGGTTGCTGCCACGATGATTTCTCCTGCAATGATTTTTGCGTTAAAGAAAGTACAAGACCAATATGATATTATACATGTGCACCATCCAGACCCGATGGCCTGCCTGGCTTTGCTGTTGTCTGGATATAAAGGTAAGGTCGTGCTGCATTGGCACAGCGATATTCAGAAACAAAGGATATTGCTGAGATTATATTCTCCGTTACAAAAATGGCTGATAAGAAGGGCTGATAAGATTGTCGGCACGTCACCGGTATATTTGTCTGAATCTCCGTTCTTACGGAAAGTGCAGCACAAGACAGTGTGTCTGCCCATAGGCGTTGACCCTATGTGTCCGGATGCTGCCGGTGTAAGGAAGATAAAAGACAGATATAAAGGAAAGAAGATTATTTTTTCTTTAGGACGTCTGGTAACCTATAAGGGTTACGAATTCCTTATTGCGGCAACAAAATATCTTAAAGACAATTACATGATACTTATCGGCGGTACGGGTGCTTTACGCGAGAAGTTGCAGGAAGAGATAAACTCAATGCATTTGCGTGGAAAAGTCAAGCTGCTAGGACACGTAAGCGACGAGGAACTGCCTTCATATTATGGAGCCTGCGATGTGTTTTGCTTGAGCAGCGTGCAGAAGACAGAAGCTTTCGGCATAGTTCAGATTGAGGCGATGTCATGTGGAAAGCCTGTTGTTGCTACAAAAATTCCTCATTCGGGAGTGTCTTGGGTAAATGCACACGAAGAGTCTGGCATCAATGTCGTTCCCGGTGATGCCTATGCCTTGGCAAAGGCTATTGAGGCCATAGCCGAGAATGGTGCCGCTTATGACAGATACTCAGAAGGAGCCTTAAACAGATACCAAAAGCTATTTACTAAAGAGAAAATGATAGCTAAATGCAAAGAACTTTACGACGGATTAATGAAAGAAACTAAACAATAACTGAAAAACTAATAACCATGAATGATAAAAATAATTGTCAGCACAAGAAAATGTCACTTGGGGCATGTATGTTAAAACGTATTTTTGATGTAATATGCAGTCTTGGAGGCTTGATAGTTACATCGCCTGCTTTTTTGATAATATATTTCTTTATAAAACGTGAAGATGGCGGTCCGGCTATTTTTAAACAGGAGCGTGTCGGATATGGAGGTTTGCCGTTCACGTTGTATAAGTTTCGCTCAATGAACGTCATGTCTGAGGCAGACGGAAAGCCTGCCTTATGCCAGAAAAACGACATGAGACTTACGAAGGTCGGCAACTTCTTGCGTGTACATCATTTAGACGAACTCCCCCAGTTGTGGAATGTCCTAAAAGGAGACATGAGTTTTGTGGGGCCGCGTCCGGAGCGTAAATACTTTGTCGACCAGATAAGGGCTATCAACCCTGACTACGAACTGCTCTATCAGCTAAGGCCGGGACTTTTCTCTCCGGCTACATTATACAACGGATATACAGATACGATGGAAAAGATGCTTGAGCGTCTCAGAATGGATCTTAAGTATCTGCGTGAACGTTCATTATGGCTGGATTTAAAGATAATCATACTTACAGTGTCATCGATAATATCTGGAAAGAAATTCTAAATATATTAATGTAATGAATAAAATGGTATTGAACCCTAAAGCAGGGGTTAAACTTAGGAAAGTTGGCAATCAGTATATGATTGTTGAGGCTAATGAAGAAAATGCAAACATGAGCGATGTCTACAGCTTGAACCATACGGCTGCGCTTTTGTGGCAGCAAGTGGAGAAAGGCGGCACCACTCCGGATATGTTGGCTGATTATTTATGCGAGAATTTTGAGATAGACAAAGAAGTGGCAATTAATGACATAGAACGGCAGATGGCCGAGTGGAAGTCTTTTGGCCTGTTGCTTTGAATTTTATATTTGAATGGAGATAAAACATGACGGCGCCCGACAAGAAAAGCTGCGAAACGTGCTGCTCTTGCTTGTTAGACTGGGGCTGTGGGGTGACCGGGAGGAACACAATACAAGGTTAAATCTTACAGAAGAAGATTGGAACGATGTGTTTCGCCTTGCCATGCAGCACACTGTAACTGGACTTGCATTTCAGGGAGTTTCGCATTTGCCGGACAGTCAAATTCCGCCGCAGTCTCTTCTTGTGAGATGGATGGCAGAGACTGATGCCGTTGAGCGCCGAAATAGGAAAATGAATGGCGTACTTGGCCAGCTTTATAACATATTTCATGAGAAAGGCCTTAATCCTATATTGCAAAAAGGACAAGGCGTGGCCAATTATTACGAGAGTCCGCTGTTGAGGGTATGTGGTGATATCGACCTGTATTTTAATAATAAGAAGGCATGGGACGATGCCTTGGACTTCTTGCGAAAAAACAATATAACGTTTGTGAAACAGGCAGATGAGGGCATATCATACAGATGGCAAGGTGTTGACATAGAGCATCATAGCCGCTTGTTTGATTTATATAATCCTTTTCTGCAAGGTTTTGTTGGCAAGTTAGAAGGTCAAAAAGGATACCGGCATACTGCATTGTCAACATATCCGTCGGTCATAGTAACAACGCCGTCTCCATTTTTGGATATATTGTTGCAAAGCCTGCATATCTTGAAGCATTCTGTAAGCCGCGGTATCGGGCTCCGGCAGATGTGCGACATGGCTCGCTCATGCTATAAGCTGCATGGAGAAATAGATTCAGAAGAGATGAAGGCAGTATGCAAGAAAATAGGACTCCACAGATGGTGTCCGTTGTTGCATACTTTCCTTATAGATTATCTTGGCCTTCCTAAAGACTGTCTACCTTATAAAGACACAGCACCGTCGGCAGCTCCTCTTGCTGAGATCGTATGGCGTGGAGGTAATTTTGGCCAGTATGACAGTATGCTTGGTTCCGAATCTGTTGCTTACAGACGCAAATTAAATACAATACGTTCATTCATGCGTAATATGCATTTTGCTTCATACTATGCACCAAAGGAAACTTTTTGGTATTTCGTTCAACTGTTGAAGGGACAATTTAAATGACAGCTACTTATTATTTCCGGGTGGCAGACTTTCCTTTTTCCGTCTCCTTGCCAGGGGCGCGTGATATTGAAGAGCTGCTCCCGTCATTCCTTCCTTTTTATGAGACAAGTATTGGTGCTGAAGAGCCTTTGTTCCGGTTCTTTGCCGTGCCATTGAGCCAGCTGCCTTGTTCAGAGACAAAGGAGCTGATAGACGAGACCGACAATGACATGGGGCACCTTGTTTTATACGCCTTGTCAGACGGCTATTATATAGAAATCATCAATAACGGTCATTTGCACAGAATGTTTGCCAAGTCTGATTTTTCATCAGTAGAGGCACACATACAGTGGGATGACGTTAATGCCGGAAACGCTCTCTCGTCTCTTATCCGTGTGGCATACGCTCAGGCTATATTGCGCCACGATGCCGTTTCGATACATGCCTCGGCTGTTTCCTGTAACGGACAGGCATATTTGTTCTTGGGAAAAAGCGGAACAGGCAAGAGCACACATTCGGCTCTTTGGATTGAGAACATACCTGGCACGGAACTGTTGAACGACGACAATCCTACTATAAGGATTCTGAACGGTAAGGCGTATGCCTACGGCTCTCCGTGGAGCGGCAAGACGGCGTGCTATAAAAATGTTTCTTTCCCCGTGGGCGGCATGGTACGCTTGAATCAGGCATCAGAAAATTCGTTTCAGCTGCAGGAGGGAGCCGATGCCTTTGTCGCGCTTTATCCCGGCTGCTCTTTTATTGCCAGAGACGAGCACCTACGCAACAGCCTGTATGACACGTTGACCGTATTGGCCGGAAACGTAACGGTTGGTACTCTTGACTGTCTTCCTGACAAAGATGCAGCACTAATGTGTAATAGAGAACTTACAAGAAAACAATAAAAACAGATAAATCAAATAAAAAAATGAGCAAAAACTTTTTATGGGCAAGTTTGCTTGCCGTATTGATTCTTACGTCTTGTGCGTCACGAAAAAGTTTCGTTTACCTGCAAGACATGCAGATGGGTACAAAATATCCCATTGAGACAAAGTATGAAGCCGTTATCCATGATGATGACAGGCTTAGTATAACAGTCAGCAGTAAAAATCCTGAGTTGGCAATTCCTTTCAACATCAACGGCGGAGCTGTTCAGGTGGGAACAGACGGTAATGTTTCTGCCGCAGCTTCAGGCGGAGCCAAGCAGATGGGCTATCGTGTGGATGTCGACGGCAACATTGATTTCCCCATCCTTGGCAAGATACATGTATCCGGCATGACGGTCAATGCAGCCAAGCAGCTGATAAGAGACAAAATTATTGCCGGAAATTACATCAGTGATCCTATCGTGTCAATAGAGTTTCTCAATTTCAAGTACACGGTATTGGGTGCCGTAGGACACAACGGCACATTCACAGCCAACGGCGACCGTGTTACGCTTATTGAGGCCATAGCTAATGCCGGCGACCTTACCGCCAAGGCGCAGACCAATCGCGTGGCTGTCATCAGAGAAGTCAACGGCGACAGGCAGATGTTCATGCACGACCTTACAAGCAAGGACATCTTTGAGTCACCCTGTTTTTATCTTCAGCAGAATGATATCGTATATGTAGAGCCTAAGTACCGCAAGAAGGACACTGAAGACCGCGGCTGGCAGATCGGTACAACCATACTTTCTGCAATTACGGCAGTTTGTTCAATCTTATGGGCTATTAAGTAAAAAAACATCATCTAATTAAGTTTTATGCAAACTAATAATTCTCCCAAGAACGAGCAGAGCGTCAATTTGGTTGACCTGTTCGTTTACTTAGCCTCAAAATGGAAATGGTTCTTGGTTTCCATTGTTGTATGCGTCGGGATTGCATGGTATAAGTATGCCCGTGCGCCTTTTGTATATTTCCGTTCGGCTACAATTATTATCAAAGACCCTTCAAACAAGACAGCAACGTCAGGATTGGACCGCTTTGATAATATCATCAACAAGACCAACGTGGCCAATGAGATTCTTCAGTTCCGCTCCAAGCGGCTGATGCAGGAGGTGGTAAAGCGTGTGCATGCTGATGTCAGCTATCAGATTGACGACGGGCTCCGTACCAACGAGCTCTACACGCAGTCGCCTATGCTTGTGCGTTTCCTTGATGTCATGCCGGAGCATAGCATCAGTCTTGTGATGACGCCAAAGGACAGAAACACCGTCGTGCTGTCTGATATATCCGGATTTGACGCCAAGCCGAGCTACACCCTTCACATGAACGACACTGTGACGCTGGCAAAGGGCGTTCGCGTAGTGGCAACCCGCACCAACTATTATAATGCTTCGTGGATAGACCAGCCAATCCATGTGCACAAGCGTCCGCTCAACTCTGTCGTAAACTATTACAGGTCTGTGTTCGGCATTCAGCAGGAAGATGAAGAATCGTCTATACTCACACTCTCGCTGAAGGACAATTCGGCCACACGTGCAGAGGATGTGCTGAACATGCTTATCACGGTTTACAATGAAGAGGCAATCAAGGACAAAAACCAGGTGGCTGTAAACACCGCCAACGTTATCAGTGAGCGTCTGATCATCATCGAGAACGAACTCGGCAACGTTGAGTCAAGCCTCGAGTCGTACAAGCAGCGCAACCAGGTTGTTGACATCTCGTCTTCGGCAAATATGTATATGAACGAGTCGCAGAAATACAATGCCGATGCTCTGGAACTTGAAACGCAGTTGCGTCTTGCTCACTTTATCAAGGACTATCTGACCAATCCTACCAAGGAAACCGACCTTATCCCGGCTAACACCGGTATTGGAGACATGAATATCGAAAATCAGATAAGCTTATATAATAACACTAAACTTAAGCGCGACAGGCTTATAGACGACAGCAGCGAGAACAACCCGGTGGTGCAGGAGCTGAACAACTCGTTGCGTGCGATGAAGCAGAACATCATACGTGCCGTTGACAATATGATTGTAAGCTTGAACGTGAAACGCAACGATGCCCAAAACCGCGAGATGAGGGCACAGAACCGCGTAACGTCTATTCCGCGTAAGGAACGTCAGATTCTTTCTATCGAGCGTCAGCAGAAAATCAAGGAAGCCCTGTATCTGTTCTTGCTGAACAAGCGCGAGGAGAACGCTCTCTCTCAGGCTATGGCCGACAACAATGCGCGCGTCATCGACAGCGCCGACGGCAGCGGCGCGCCTATAGCTCCGCAGCGCAACCGCATCATCCTGCTTGGACTGCTCGTCGGTATAGCTCTTCCCGGCGTAGGCTGCCTGCTCGTGCTCTTTATGGACACACGCGTTCACGGACGTAAGGATGTTGAAAAGGTTATTAGCGTGCCTTTCCTCGGTGAAATACCGATGGACAAGGAGACAGACCGCAGTCAGCACGGCTATCAGCTGATAAAGCCCGATGACGACAGTGTCGTGTCAGAAGCTTTCCGCATTTTGCGTACCAACATGTCGTTCATGTCGAAGAAAGACCACCCTACTCAGGTCATCACCTTTACCTCGTTTAACGAAGGTGCCGGCAAGACGTTCATTTCTTGTAACCTTGCCATGAGTTTTGTCTTTGCAAAGAAAAAGGTGGTGATGGTCGACCTCGATATACGTAAGGCCACGCTGAGCTGCCATTTTGGCGACCATCGTAATGGCGTTACCAATTATCTGGCTGACCCGACAGTGGCGTTGGACGACATCATACGCCATCAAGACTCTTTCGACCTTATTCCTTCAGGCGAAATTGCTCCAAACCCTGCCGAGCTGCTTATGGACGAGCGTCTCGACCAGATGATGGCAGAGCTGCGTAAGCGTTATGACATAATCATTGCCGACAACGTGCCTATGGGCATCATTGCCGACGCAAGCATCGTCAACCGTATAGCCGACCTGACAATCTTTGTTGTGCGTGCCGGCAAACTCGACCGCAGACAGCTTCCTGACATCGAGGCTCTCTATGAGGACAAGAAGCTCAAGAACATGGCCTTGGTGCTCAACGGCGTAGATCCTGACCGTCGCGGTTATGGCTACGGTTATGGTTACGGCAAGCATGGAAAAAAGAAAAAATGAGATCTTAAAACTATAGTTTAATTATTAAAAATTTTATTGCAATGAAAAAAGAACAGAAAGAAAAGTATGAGTCTCCGTCAACCCGGAAGACTCAGGTAAACCTGGAAAACGGGTTTATGTCGGCTTCTGTGTTTGAAGATGGAACCGAAAACGCTAAGGGCGTTACCATTGAGGAACACGGATTTGCTAACCCGGATAGCCCATGGGAAGGTGATTATTCAGGAAGTACTTGGGATTAATAATTAAAAATTTAAATTATGAAGAAGAACATATTTTTAATAGCAGGCATAGCACTTACGGCTATGCTTAGCGGTTGTGCAGATGAAAATCTGGACAATACCGTTAAAAATCCCGTTAAGTCGGGTGAGGAGATTATGTTCGGGTCTAAATTATCTGGTGATGCAGATGTGATTGAGTCAAAGCCTGGAACCCGAACTGTTTATGGAGATCGTACTACTACCGGAGTCCCCGTATATTGGGAGGCTAATGGCACCGATGAGATTGCTATATTCTGTGATCAGGCATCGCAGCCAGCAAGTCATCTTGTACATTACAAGATAACGCCCGACGAAACAGACCATGCAACAGCTGCAACTGTTGCAAAAGTAAACACAAGTGAAGCCGGTCTGCAATGGGGAGATCTTGATACAGAGCACAGATTTTATGCTTTCTATCCGGCAAGTGCGGTAAAAGGTTCTGCTGAAGAGGATCAGACGGGAAAGATTACAGCCAATATTCCTGTTACGCAGCAAGTGCAGGAATGGAGAATTGTTGAGAAAGGAGCCAATGGTGCTATTGATGGCAAGAAAACTTATTTCGGACTTCCGAATATGGACTATGCCTATATGTATGCTTATAATGCCGTAACACCTTCGGATGTAAAGGAAGGTCAATTCATTGACTTGCAATTCCATAATTTGGTGACAGTGCTTGATATCACTGTACAGGGTCCATCGTCTGGTACTGCTACAATTACCAATATTAATGTGGACGCGATTGACGGTACAACGCCTATTCTTACGGGTGATTTTACATGTAATATCCGAAATGCAAGTACCGGAGAAGGTGCAGTAGCCACTTGTGAGCCGGTTGGTGACTTTAATGAGGAGCGCGGACGTATATCTATTCCTTGCTATGATAAGAAAAACGGCCAGTTCATTCAGCTTGGTCCAGATGAGCTTCTTAACGTAAAGGCTTATATCATTCCACAAGACTTGGAGAATACTGTAAAGCAGCGTACTCTTCGTGTTACTGTGTCTTTGTTGAATGGTGCTCCTTGCAGGAAGACTTTGCAGACAGCGGATGTTACTCCGCATAAAATCAACCGTGTTATTCTTCCTCCATTGACAATCGGAGGCACAAACTATTGGATGAGTTCACTTGACCCAGATATCTATGTGTCAGAGCTTTCTATACCTGGAAGTAAGTTCTCTGTTTTGACAAGTGATAATGGTGCAGATAGGGTTTATCAAAATAGTGATATTGATAAGCAGTTTGAGGATGGTGTTCGTGCGTTTATATTCCAGACTGCTGTTGATGGAACAAATTCTCATCCTATTAATTTGGCAAATAATGAATTTACATATGATATAAATGTTGTTGCAGAAGATCAGTCTCATCAGGTCATGAGTTTGTCTAATGCTGTTAAAAAGATTGCTTCATATCTAGACCAGTGTCAAAAAGCTGGAAAAGAAAATGAATTTGCTTTCTTGATGTTGACTTATACTACAGGAGACCAAGATCTTGGTAAAGGTCATTTGACTTGGGGTGGTATGGAATGGGATAGACCTGCGCTTTCTGCAGAGCAAACATGGATTCAAGGATTACGTGATAAAGTCAATGAGATTGCGGCAGACCCAAACAATCGTATTTATACTGGTGAAATTACTCCAAATACAACAATTGATGATGTCAAAGGTAAGATTATTTTAAAAGCTAATTATAATTCGGAAGACATGATTTCTGGATATACGGGATCTGCTCCAATTATGTTTACTTATTGGGAGTCTGCTACTGGTCCTGATGGCTATCAGGAGAAAAATGGCGGTATGCCTATGGATTGGGGAACTCCTATGTGGTACACAAATTCAACTGCTGATTTGAGATGGTATTATCAGGAGGTAACGAGTGTTGGAGATGGTCAGGAAGCTACAACTCAGGAGAAGAAAGATGGTATTCAGAATTTGTTCCGTAAGAGTGTTGATTTGTATCATAATGACACATCTCATAAGACATGGTTTATGAATGACCTCGGAGGATACTATTCTGACAATGTAGATATAAATGGCAGAGGTACTGGTATTCAGGCTTTGGCTATTGATATGAACCAGATGGGAGTTGATGAGTTGCAAAACCGTGAAGAAAATGCCGGACTTGGTCTTATCTTCATGAACTTTGCTGACAAGCAGGAAGGATCAGGTGTTGATTACAAGAGCGACTGGCTGATTCAGACAATTATCGACAACAACTTTAAGTTTGCGTTGCGTAAGAAAGGCTCAAGCACGACGCCTTCATCAAAATACAATGCCACTTATTCAAATGGCGGAAATGCCGTTGGTTGGGATAAGTAATCACTATTGACAATGAAACTTTCGCTGAGTTTTTCAGCGAAAGTTCATTGTTGAAGAATGTATCATATAAGATAAATGAGTTATCCTATACGAAAATACGCGGCATTAGTAATTGCGTTAGCCTGCTTTGCTTCATGCCAGGACGAGTCTTTGCTCGGCGGCGACGCTGCCGGCAACGTGAAGATTCTTGCACGCATGAGCGGCTCAACACCTACGCGTACTTGTGTTGACGGAGTTACGACAGACGGTTCGGTGGGCATATTGTGGTCGCCGGGCGACCGTATCGGTGTGTATGGAAGCGCCGGAACGGCAAACGCCTTGTTCGTATCTTCAAATACGAGTGCCGCGCCTGAAGCCGTCTTCGCAGGCAATCTGAAGCAGGGCGAATCTCCCTCTTACGCCTACTATCCCTATGACGAAGGCAACTCTTCGTCGGATGTATCGGCTATTAAAGGAAACCTGAAGCTTGTTCAGGCATACAACATGGCCGACGGAACGTTAGAGGCCGACTATAAAGTAGGCAAGCCAACGTTCTCATCAGCTGATGGCGGACAATATGAGTTCTCGTTCGAGCATCTGTTTTCCCTTATCAGGTTCAGCATCAACGCCACGGGTACTCTTCTCGAAGGCGATAATCTTGAAAGCATCATCCTGACTTTGCCCGACGGGCGCAGGCTCGGCGGCGAGTTTACGTTCGACGCAGCTTCGAAGGCTGTGACATGGACAGGTGCTGCCGACGGGGTGAACCAGCTGACCATGAAATGGAGCGATGCTCCGGCGCTTACGAGCGGACAGGAGCTGACGGGATATATGACCTGTGCCCCTGACATACATCAGAACGACGATATAAAAATCACCATTCTGACACATCAGTACAAGGCAGAGTTCACCCGCCGTTCGCTTGCAGACTTCGCTGCTAACACATGCTACACGTTCCCGCTGACGCTTGCCAACTATTCTGATATGGTTGTAACCAAGCGTCCTGTGTTCAAGAGTTTCTCATTCGATGTAAGTGCCAACGAAGGCAAAATTCTTGGCACCAAACTGGTGTATGAGAACGGAAAGACACAGCCTGTGGCTAATACGGCAGAGGTGATGACGGTAGGTACTGACAGCGTTACCGGCTGCATACCTTATCTGTTTGACTTCAAGCTGAAGCCCACGTTCACCATACCTGAAGGCATGACCGTAACAGTGGACGGAAAAGCACAGACGAGCGGAGCCGACGAGCAGGACTTCAGCAAGCCGGTGACATATGTCGTGTCTAACGGCGAGGAAGACCGCGCCTATGTTGTTGAGGTTACAAACACCGGGCTGCCGGTGGCAGTGCTTGAGCAGGAAGGCGGCAACGTCTATTGGGATGAGGCCGGCATAAATGTGCGCGGCAAGGAGGAAGACTGGGGCGGAAACGACCATTTTACGCTATACAATGCAGATGGAACGGTAGATGTGGAAACTGCTTTATGCGGTTCGCGCCTTCGCGGCAACTCCACGCAGAACTTCCCGAAACTTCCCTTTGCGCTTAAATTCGACAAGAAAGTAGGTATACAAGGACTGCCTACCGACAAGCGCTGGGAGCTGCTTGCCAACTGGATGGACCGCACTTCGCTGCGCAATGCAGTTGCTCTCGACATAGCTCATCGCACGGCCGGTGCACATACAGACGGCCTGGGATGGAGTCCTAATGGTGTGAATGTGGAACTGGTTATCAACGGACGTCATGTGGGAAACTATTTCCTGTGTGAGAAAGTGAAGATTGATGCCGACCGCGTGAACATCAAGGACTGCTATGAGGACGTTGTGGACGGTGGCAACCCCAATCCTTCTGTTGCCGACTGCGGTTATCTGCTTGAGTTCGACGACGCGATGGATGAGGTCAACTGTTTCCGTACAGACCGCGGACTGCCTGTCATGTTTAAGGATGAAGTGCCGGAAAACGGAACGCTGTTTAATGCCATAAAAGATAAGATTGAGACAATTGAGCAGAATCTGGAAAACGGCAACTACTCTGAAGCCTACAAGCAGCTGGACATCAACTCCGTCATTGACTATTTCTTTGTGCAGGAACTTACGTTCAACGATGAATACAAGCATCCTAAGAGCGTATATATGTACATCGACGGCGAGGATAAACTGACAGCGGGCCCGGTGTGGGACTTCGACTGGCAGACGTTTATCATTCCGGATCAGGTGCGTGCCTACGGCGGAACTTACGACTGCCGTAACACGGACGAGTGGCTGTATGGAGCTTCGGCGCTGGCCGAAAAACAGTGGCCATGGGGAAATCCTGATTATGTCAACGACAAGCCCTATATGTGGTATCCGCTTCTGTTTAAAAACCCGACGTTCAGAAGTAGCTTACAGGCGCGCTGGACGGCTGTTTATGCAGCCTTGCAGGCTGTAGTGGCAGAGATAGACCGGCTGGCACTTCAGAATCGTCTTTCAGATAAGTTCAACTCGGTAATGTGGCCTACCACACGCACTCTGAAAAACGAGTGTGGCGCTGCGTTCAACGGTGATGAGGATATGACCTTCGACCAGGCAATACAGTCGATGAAGAAGGCATATACAGACCGTCTGAACTGGATGAACGCGCAGATAATAAGTGGAAGTTTCGTGACAGACGCAGACTAATGAAAATATCTAACGAATAAAAATTCATAATATGATTAAAAGAACAATCGCGGCAGCCATTGTAGTATTGGCTGCAGGTTCAGCCTTTGCCCAGGCTGAACAAAAGACCAGTTCCACAGAATATGTGGAATACAGCTCAAGTAAATATAAAGTGGAGACAAACGGCTTCTGGAGCAACTGGTTTGTCAGTGTTGGCGCTGGTGGCCAGGTCTACTTTGGCGACCATGACCGTCAGGCTTCGTTTGGCGACAGAATTTCGCCGGCTCTCGATGTAGCCGTTGGCAAGTGGTTCTCGCCGAGCATAGGCGTAAGGCTTATGTATAGCGGCCTTTCGGTTAAGGGTGCCACACAGAAGGGATCTTTGGCTCACAGCACTGGTGAGGATGTGCCCGGAAAGGGAGGTAACGGCTATTGGCTGGAGAAGCAGAAGTTTAATTACTTCAACTTCCATGCTGATGTGCTGTTCAATCTCTCTAACATGATATGTGGCTACAATGAGAAACGCCTGTATAACCTCAGCGCTTACGGAGGTCTCGGCGTGATGCACGTGTCAGAAGAGCCGTCTGCCACAGACATATCAGCACACTTCGGTCTTCTTAACACCTTCCGTCTGTGTTCAGCTCTGGACCTCAATCTTGACCTGCGCGGAACGCTGGTTAACGATGAGTTCGACGGCGAGGGCGGAGGCCGCGGCGGCGAAGGTATGTTCACCGTTGCAGTTGGTCTTACCTATAAGTTTAAGCCGCGCGGCTGGGAGCGCAGCAAGGTCGTTACACGCACTGTGTATAACAACGACGAAATCAACGCCATGCGCGAGCAGCTCAACCGCATGAGCGAGGAGAACGCACGTCTGCAGGAAGCTCTCAACCAGAACGACAAGGAGAAGGCTGAGACCATAGTTAAGCAGATAACATCTGCCAACCTCATCGTGTTCCCGATAGGCAAGAGCACCTTGTCTAATCAGGCTCGCGTAAACCTCGGCATGCTTGCAGAGGTAATCAAGCAGGGCGATCCTTCAACGGTTTACACCATCACCGGATATGCTGATGCCGGAACCGGAACAAAGGCCGGCAACGAGCGTCTGAGCAAGAAGCGTGCTGAGGCTGTATATAACTGCCTGGTAAAAGAGTTTGGTGTTGACAAGTCACAGCTCCAGATTGACTATAAGGGCGGTGTGGACAATATGTTCTATGACGACCCGCGCATGAGCCGTGCCGTAATCACCAAGACAAAGTAAATATATCTGTCTGACTTGTTGCGATGCGTACCTGCGTCAGCAACGCAGTGGCGCGAGGGTGTGGCAAGGAGTCAGGGCTGGTTAGCTCATTTTATTGCAGTCGGATTTGCTCTGCTGTCTGAATGTGTTTTCGGGCATACAGCGTCAAGTCTGGTATGAGTTTGTCTGTTTCTATAGCCCCTCTTCGTACACATCCTCGTTTTCTAATTGAAAGTTTTGTGTTCAATCCCATTTGCTGTCTTTTTGGCAGTGAATGGGATTTTTTGTTTTCGGGAGTTTCATCTGTCCGCCATGATTCTGATGAGGCATGCCGAGAAAATGATCAAACGGCAATGTAAACAAGACGACGGGCTGAAAGCATGGACGCACAAAACATATAACGCTATCTGCTGGCTGATGGCAGATTCGCGTTTAAGGGCCTGCATAAGGCTTATGTTACAGATATGCCGTTGCCTGACGGAAAAGCCGTCAGAAGGCGCAGAAATGCTTCGTGTGGGCATGCAGCATGGGGGAGCCTGTGCCGGCCATGCGTGGTGAGGTTATGTCATTGGGACATATCCATGCCGCGTCAGAGCTGCTCATGCTGATAAAGTTGCCGGTTGAACGGCATTATGCTTAATGATTTTTGAGACGTGCCTTGAAGGTATGCCGGCGCCCTGTGTAAAAAAGTCAGTTGCTTTTCTGTTGTTTTGGCTTAGCTGCATCGTAGGTTTTTCTGCACGATTAGACGGTGGAGTATATGCAATAAAAAAGGAGTACCGTTTGGTACTCCTCTGTGATCCGTTTGGGGCTCGAACCCAAGACCCCAACATTAAAAGTGTTGTGCTCTACCAGCTGAGCTAACGGATCATCTTATCCATTCGTTTTGTAAAGCGAGTGCAAAGGTACGGCTTTTTTCTTAAACTACCAAATTATTTTTCAACTTTTTTTAGTTTTTCTTCGTTTTGCACCTTTTCATGGCCTTCTTTGGTGATGTATCGCTGATAATAGGCTATGAGGATGGTGGTGAGGGGCAGGGCGATGATGAGGCCGATGAAGCCCAGCAGGGTGCCCCATACGGAGAGCGACAGCAGCAGTATGGCAGGGTTGAGGCCCATGGCCTTGCCCATGATTTTTGGCGTTACCACCATGTCGCTTATTATCTGTACGATGCAGAACACTGCCACGGCTCCTGCCAGTATTATCCAGAAGTTCTGGCCTGTGTCGGCAGCCTTGAGCAGGGCAAGGAACACCGTGGGGATGAGCGCGAAGGTGTGCAGATAGGGCACAAGGTTCATTATGCCTATCATTATGCCGAGGCCTATGGCCATGGGAAAGTCTATTATGGTGAAGCCTATGCAGAACATGATGCCCATGCAGAGCGACACGAGCGACTGGCCGCGTATGTAGTTGTTGAGCTCGCGCTCCACGTCGCCCATCAGCTCCTGCCAGAACGGGCGCACCTTCTGCGGGAATATCTTTATCCATTTGGTGGTGAGCGCCTCATAGTCGAGCAGGATGAAGAACATGTACATGAGCGTTATGAGCGATGCCACCACGCTTATGATGATGTTGGCCGTCTGTCCGAGTACGCTGAATAGCTTTGGCATGGCGCTCCTGATGGCCTCTGTTACATCTTTCTGCTTGAAGAACTGGTGTATCTCGTGGCGGTTGTCCTCAATCCATTGACGTATGGTGCTGGGAAAGTTGTTTATGTGCGTAGTCTTGTGCAGATAGCGCGAGAGCACATCGCCCAGCTTGTCGAACTGTTCTATCATCGGCGGAACTATGAGATAGAATATCCCCCCTATGACGGCAATGACGAAAATCAGCGCGACGATGATGGACAGCGCCCTTGTGGGCACGTGCATCTTGTACTGGACAAACTTTACGATGGGGTAGAGCAGATAGGCCAGCAGCCATGCCACGAAGAACGGCAGCAGCACGTTGCTCAGATAGTTGGTTATGAACAGCACGGCGCCGACAAGCAGGGCTATGAGCATCCAGCGTATGAATTTGTCGAAAGTGATTTTCTCTTCAAGCATATTTTATCGTGTCAATGTGTTTTGTCCTTGTTTTTGTCTTCTTCAAGCGCCTTGCGGTAACATTCGCGACAGAGCGGTTCATATTCGGCCTGCTCGCCGAGCATCACGCGCTTCTCGTTGTTCACGAGACGGTGGCTGACGTAGGCCAGTGCGCCGCATCTTACGCAGATGGCATGCACCTTAGTCACTTCGTCGGCAATGGCGCACAGGGCCGGTATGGGGCCGAAGGGCACGCCCTTGAAGTCCATGTCGAGCCCCGCAACGATGACGCGTATGCCCTTGTTGGCAAGTTCGTTGCATACGGCCACGAGTCCGTCGTCGAAAAACTGCGCCTCGTCGATGCCCACCACGTCGATGTCTGACGACAGCAGCAATATCGACGACGACGAGTCGACCGGCGTGCTCATTATGGAGTTGCGGTCGTGGCTGACCACCTCAATCTCAGAATATCGCGTGTCGAGGGCGGGCTTGAAAATCTCCACTCTCTGCTTTGCAAACTCGGCGCGTTTAAGCCTTCTTATAAGTTCTTCGGTCTTGCCCGAGAACATCGATCCGCACACAACTTCTATTCTTCCAGGGCGGTGTGCCTCGCCTGCCAGATTGTTGTTCATTATGGCGCAAAATTACAAAGACGTTTTAAAAATTGCAAAGAAATATAGCGTTTTTTTGCACTCGTGAATTATTTAACTTATATTTGTGGCGAATTATGGGCTTGTTATATATAGTACCCACACCGGTGGGAAATATGGAAGATATGACGCTCAGGGCCATACGCATCTTGAAGGAGGCCGACCTGGTTTTGGCTGAGGACACCCGCACGTCGGGCATACTTCTCAAGCATTTTGAGATAAAGAACCAGCTCTATGCCCACCACAAGTTTAATGAGCACGGCACGTCGGCGTCGATAGTGGAGCGGCTTAAGGCCGGAGCCACGGTGGCTCTGATAAGCGATGCCGGCACTCCCGGCATAAGCGATCCAGGATTCTTCCTGGTGAGAGAGGCTGTCAGTGCAGGTGTAACGGTGCAGTGTCTTCCCGGCGCCACGGCTTTTGTGCCGGCTCTGGTGTCATCGGGACTGCCTTGCGACAGATTCTGTTTCGAAGGCTTCCTGCCTCAGAAGAAGGGGCGTGCAACCAGGCTTGACAGTCTGCGCGAAGAGACCCGCACGATGATATTCTATGAGTCGCCCTACAGAGTGCTGAAGACTCTCGAGCAGTTTGCCGAATATTTTGGCGAAGACCGCAGGGCAAGCGCCTGCCGCGAGATATCCAAGATACACGAAGAGAGCGTGCGCGGCACACTGGCTGAGCTTATAGCCCATTTCAAGGAAACCGAGCCGCGCGGCGAGTTTGTCATCGTGGTGGCCGGCAAGAACGTTAAAGAAAGGAAACCTAATAATTAATAGCATTATGAAAAAGGTATTATTTTTCGCGGCATGTTTTATGGCTTTGGTCGCATGTAACAACGAGAAAACAGGTTCTAATCTGCCTCAGGTAAGCCAAACAGACTCTTTACAGAAGATTATAGAGCAGAAGGACAATGAGATAAACGACATGATGGGAATCCTGAACGATATTGATGAGGGCTTCCGTCTGATTAACGAGGCTGAAAACAGGGTGAGCGTGGCCAAGGACGGCGAGGGTGCCGACAAGAAGCAGCGCATACGCGAGAACATCCAGTTCATACAGCAGCGCCTGGCACAGAACCGCGAGCTGATAGAGAAGCTGCGCAAGCAGGTCAGCGAGAGCTCTGTTAAGGGTGAGGAAATGAAGCGCACAATAGAGAATCTGGTTAAGCAACTTGAGGACAAAGACCACCAGCTGAAAGATCTCCGCGCACAGCTCGAGGCAAAGGACATACATATCGAGGAGCTCGACATGACTATCAACTCGCTCAACAAGGATGTAAGCAACCTGAAGGGTGAGAGCGAGCAGAAGTCGCAGACAATAAGCAATCAGGACAAGCAGCTCAACACGGCATGGTATGTGTTCGGAACAAAGAAGGAGCTGAAGGAACAGCAGATCCTGGTTAACGGCAAGGTGCTGCAGGGCAACTTCAACAAGAGCTACTTCACAAAGATAGACATCAGAAACTTCAAGGAGCTGAAGCTGTATTCTAAATCTGCAAAACTCCTTACGATGCACCCGTCAAGCAGTTACAAGCTTGAGCGCGACTCTAAAGACCAGTATGTGCTGCGCATAACAAATCCGCAGATATTCTGGAGCACAAGCAAGTATCTCGTGGTGCAGGTTAGATAAATATTGGCAGAATAATTCAGAGAACACATTTTTCTGACTTCTGCGTCAGCATTGTTGGCGGGCAGTATCCGGCACGGGTATTGCCCGCCAATTTTTTGTGCCATACGTTTTGGGTAATCCCAAATCTGGTTGTTAGTATTCGGTCTGGATTTTTGTAAGATTTTTCGCAGGCATAGCGGGCTATGTCAAGAAAAATCTTACAAAAAGACGCCAATAGAAACAAGAAGACATACTGAAAGCATGATGCACAAATTTGATAAAGTTATGTGCGGTCTAATGGCAGATTTTGGTTGAAGCTATGTGCTGAATTAGCAGCTCCGCATACCCGTTTCATGCCGCTCCGTGCATGGCTTTATTTCGGCACGGTAAGGCATGAAACGGGGCGAACGGCGTTTTAGCTGTTATAAGTCATTCGTTTGCGATAAAAAACTCGGCCACTTTTGCATCAAAAGTGGCCCATTTACGGGTCGTAAACGATAGGTTAATGATTTGAAACATATATGCATCGTTTTGCTTAACATCCGTGTTGAATTAATTGGAAATTGTGCAGGATGTTAAGCAAAATAGCCCATTCCCCTTTCAGATTTTTGCCTTTTTAAAAGTCAAAGCCTTTTTGACCTCCACGGATTCTGATTTTTATTTATATTATATTATGTTTATGCACCTCGTCATGGTGCCGCAGATAATGCCGTTGTTTATACTTTTGCGCGTGTTTTATATTTATTGTCAAAAAACGGGTTTCTGTATCAAAAATTAAAGTTTATCGTTGGCGGCTTTAGAAAAAATGCTTATCTTTGTAAAAAGCTACTTGGCTTAAATGTAATAAAATGAAAAACCGGCATATATGACAAAATGTGGCCAACACCGGATCAGCCTACCAGTGATGTTCATCGTTTTGTAGAGGTGATAACCATAAGCCTCTGTGCAGAAAGCACCACATTAAGCAGCATTGGCTTTGTTGCCTGATGCAGGTGCTGTGGAATACAAAAACTTAAAAAGATAGCAATATGGGATAAGAAAGTGTTTTTGAGTAATGCGAAACAGTAATTATGGCGTCGATGTATAAAAGTTTATCAGTTAAAACTTATCGACCATGAAAGGCAATATTTTTATCAGTAAGCTGCTGTTGGCGGTGCTTGTTTCCATGCAGGCTTTCGGCTGCATTTATGCACAGGACAGCGGATTTAAATTGAAAGGCCGTATATGCGAGAAAGACGGCAAATCGGGCATTGGATATGCCACAGTGAAAGTATATAATGACACCGACAGCGCGTCGGTGTATCGTGGAGTGGCCGACGAGGCCGGAGCGTTCAGCATAGGCAGCGTGGCCGCCGGCAGCTATCGTGTGGCTGTTACATGTGTAGGCTATGAGGGTTATGCCGCACGCGTAAATGTAGGTGCTGACACCGACATGGGCACGATAACGTTAAGCGAAGACAAGAACATGCTTGACGGAGTGACGGTTATGGCCGACTACTCGAAAGTGAAACCTACGGGCGACGTTGTCGTCAAGGTGAAAGGCAATCCTATGGCCAAGGGCAAGACCCTGATCAACTTTATGCGCTATCTGCGCGACCTGGACGTTACAAACAACAGCATAAGTGTGCGCGGCAGAGAAAACACCCTTATATATGTAGACGACCGTAAAGTGAGCTTCGAGCAGCTCAAGTCTATCCCACCGTCAATGATCGACCGCATAGAGATAATACCTCATGCCGACGCGTCTTACGGAGTGAATGCCACGGGAGGCGTAGTGAAGGTGTATCTGCGCAGCGAAGGCGGACTGCTCGGTTCGGTGTCGCTGTATGGCGAGGCCGATTATTATTCGCCGGTAAGGTTTTCTCCGGGATTTAATTTTCTTTACTCTAAAGGAAAGATAAGCATCGGAAACTTCTTTAACTCGCGCCCTTATGAGCGTTACAGGCCGGAATATTCAGAGACAAGCATATATGAAGGCGTGAAGGACGAAACACATATAAAGGGCGTCAACTACGGCAGGTCGCTTGATGAGAATCTTTCGTTCAGATACTCGTTCAACAAGTTCGACCGCATCGACGTTTACGGCGGAGTGGGCGTCGGCAGCGGCGACAGCCGTCAGACCAGCATCGGCAGCGATTCGGAAACGAAGATGAACACCGACAACAATCATAGAGACTATAACGCCGGACTGCAGTTTCAGAAAGGTCTGTCGGCCGACGGGCGAAGCTATTTCATGCTGAAGACCGAATATAACAAGAGTTTCGAAAATACAGACAACCGCTATGTGGTAGACATCACGTCTGACAAGGCACACAGCAAGTATAACCTCGACGGCGTTTCGGTTGAGCCTTATGTTTCGGTCGGTCTGACAAAGAGGTCGACGCTTTCGGCCGGATTTAATTATTATTATCTTATAGACCGGCATCAGAACAGGGGCACAGAGACTCTGGGCTATGTTTCAGACATGCACTTTGTCAATAAGGGACATGACTGCGCTGCGTGGGCAAGCTATGGCATCACTATAGGCAAGCTGTTCATGAGGGCTGCGCTGAACTATATATGGGGCGAGCAGATATATAAAGACTATCTTGCTCCTGAAAACAATGTCAGCAATATAGAGAGAGGCCTGTTTCCGACTTTTGTCCTGCAGTGGGACATAAATCGGGAGAAAAGGCGCTTCCTCAATATAGGCTATTTCCGCTATTACTCTTATCCCAACTATAATTACCGTTCGCCGGAGGTGGTATGGCAGAACAGCAAACTTTACAGCGTGGGTAATCCGTCGCTGAAGATGCAGACGTACAACCAGCTGCAGGTATATTTCTCGCTGAACAGGTCGTGGTCGGCAGATTATCTTATGAATTTCGGCAACGACTTGGTTAAGGTGCTGATGCAGCCTGACGGAAGCCGCCCGGGCGTATATTTTACGCGCCCTGAGAATGCTGGCGACAGGATGTATCACAAGCTAAGGCTTACATATTCGGGCCGTCTTTTCGGCTTCTGGTACAGCCGCAACACTCTCGGGGCAGTGTATATGCAGGAGAAGATGCCGGGACGGAAGGTGTGCAACGCCAACATCTCGTTCAGTACAGACAATGATTTCACTCTGTACAAGGGAATAGGCCTTACCATGGCAATGAGTGCTACGAGCAAGACCGAAACGCTGAGCTATGAGAACAACGCGACATATACGATAGACTTCGGTGCCTATGCTTCGCTGCTGAAAGACAAGCTGTCGCTTAACTTTGTATGGGGCAACGTGTTCTACAACAAGAATAAGATGAAAATGTATGGTGACGGATGGGAGGTTACGCGCCTGACGCTGCACTCGAGAACGCGCCTTATGCTTACGGCAACATGGAATTTCAGTCTTGGCGCTAAGATAAAGAAGACCAGTCTGCCTACTTCTGACGGCATGCACAGGCAGACGCCTACGTTGTGATTCCGCCGGGTTTAAGCCATACAAGGCTTATAATAAACAGCAACCTTACAGTCTTGATATAAACACAGAGAATGTGCCGGCATAAGTTTGCCGACACATTCTTTGCGTTTATTGTATGAGATGTTTTTATCTTATTTATGGCAAGGAAGGATGAGACTTGATATGGCCTGATGATGACGGACTTACGTTTATCTCTTTCCCTTGAAAAACTCCTGCATGAGGGTTCTGCATTCCTCCTCAAGCACACCGGTAGTAACTTCGGCTTTAGGGTGAAGAGCCTTTGGAGCGTAGATGTGAAATCCGCGCTTGTCGTCGCTTGCACCGTAAACCACTCGCTTTATCTGTGCCCAGCCGATGGCTCCGGCGCACATGGGGCACGGCTCAACGGTTACGTAGAGCGTGCAGTCGGTGAGATACTTGCCGCCCATGAAGTTCTCGGCAGCCGTTATGGCCTGCATTTCGGCGTGTGCAGTTACGTCGCACAGCGTTTCTGTAAGGTTGTGGGCACGCGAAACTATGCGGTCGTTACACACGATGACGGCTCCTATAGGTATTTCGCCGGCCTCTCCTGCCGCCTCGGCTTCGGCCAGAGCCTTGCGCATAAACTGTTCGTCCTTCTTCTGTTGTGTCTCCTGCTTGTTGTCTTCGTGGTTGTTAAAGCCGTTGTTTGTCATATCTTTGTTTTTGTGCAAAAATACAACATTTCGCAATAACAGCCTTTGATGTATAGCAGAAAAGTTGTATTTTTGCATTACAGCCGCGGCATTGCAGTTGCTGAAGACGTTGCTGCACGGCGGCTCAACATTTCAAAACAACATGAAAAACTCATGGCAGAGCATAACAATATAGGCCGTTGGGGCGAGCAGAAGGCAGCCGAGTATCTTGAGCAGCACGGCTTCAGGATAATATGGCGCGACTGGCGCGACGGCCACCGTGACATTGACATTGTGGCAATCGACGCTGACTGTCTGGTGGTTGTTGAGGTGAAGACCAGGCGCAATGCCGACTTTATGGTGCCCGAACAGGCTGTCGACGCCCGAAAGATACGCAACCTGAGTCTGGCTGCGGCAAAGTTTGTCAGGGCCAACAACATCGAGATGCCCGTGCGCTTCGACATCGTGTCGGTTACGGGCGTGCCCGGAGGGCCGTGCGAGATTAACCATATTGAGGATGCTTTCTTACCCCTGTCTTATTGAAAAATGGAAGATATAAAGATAATAAAGGTTGACGAAACCAGCTCGACAAATGTTCTTATGCGCGAATACTCCGGCGAAGAAGGCCGGCTTATGACCGTGGGCGTTGCCTCCTTTCAGTCGGCAGGGCGCGGTCAGGGCGAAAACAAGTGGGAGAGTGAGCGCGGCAAGAACCTTACGTTCAGCATAAAGGTTTATCCCGTGGCGTTGCCGGTTATGCGCCAGTATGTCATGCTCGAGACCGAGTCGTTGGCCATACGTGACGCTCTTGCCGGATATGTCGACGACATCACGATAAAATGGCCGAACGACATTTACTGGCGCGACAAGAAAATCAGCGGAACGCTCTCTGAATGTACTATCAGCGGAAGCCACGTAGGCAGCTGTATTCTCGGCACAGGCATCAATCTCAATCAGCGTGAGTTTGTGAGCGATGCGCCAAATCCGGTATCGTTGTCTCAGATATTGGGCCGCGACATTGACGCCGATGAGGTGCTCGGTGTGCTTCTCCGCCGTTTCGAGGTTTATCTCGGCATGGTCAATGAGGGCCGTTATGACGAGGTGGCGTCGCTTTATTCTGCCGCTCTCTATCGCCGCAGCGGCCGTCATGCCTATAAGGATGCCGGCGGCGACTTCATGGCGGAGCTTGAATGTATCGAGCCTGACGGTCATCTTGTTCTTCGGCGCGACGACGGCAGCCTGAGCAGATATGCGTTTAAGGAGGTGAAGTATGTTTTATAATGAAGTAGTTAAAGTAGTTAGAAGTAGTTAAAGGAGTTAAAGTCATATGCATTGTAGATAAAAACATTACTGGTAAGACAGTAAATATTATTTTTAACGCAGCATCAATTTTTAATTATACAAATATTGCTGACTGCACAGAATAAAGATATTGTCACAAAGCACATACAGCAACAAAGCATATGACTTTAACTCCTTTAACTACTTCTAACTCCTTTAACTCCTAAACGATAAATAATTAATGACTAAATAATTATGGCAAAGTACAAAAGAATTTTATTGAAACTTAGTGGCGAAAGCCTGATGGGAAAACAGAACTTCGGCATCGACCCGGAGCGTCTCGGCGACTATGCGCGCCAGATAAAGGAAGTGCACGAGATGGGCGTGCAGATTGGTATCGTTATCGGAGGCGGCAACATCTTCCGCGGACTCAGCGGTGCCGGCAAGGGCTTCGACCGCGTTAAGGGCGACCAGATGGGTATGTGCGCAACGGTTATCAACTCGCTCGCACTCAGCTCTGCTCTCGGTGCTGTAGGCGTAAAGACAAAGGTGATGACGGCTATACGCATGGAGCCGATAGGTGAGTTCTACAGCAAGTGGAAGGCCATTGAGGCTATGGAGGCAGGCTATGTGTGCATATTCTCTGCCGGAACAGGTTCTCCTTACTTTACAACAGACACAGGCTCGTCGCTCCGCGGTATTGAGATTGAGGCCGACGTTATGCTCAAGGGCACACGCGTTGACGGCATCTACACTGCTGACCCGGAGAAGGATCCTACTGCAGTGAAGTTTAAGGACATCACTTATGACGAGATTTATACACGCGGACTGAAGGTGATGGACCTTACAGCCACAACAATGTGCAAGGAAAACAACCTGCCTATCTATGTGTTCAACATGGACGTTGTGGGCAACCTGAAGAAGGTTATGGACGGCGAGGAGATTGGTACGCTGGTTCACAACTGATAGCATTATAAATGCACAAGCCGCTTACGCTGCTGTCTTATTTGCATCTTTTTTATGCTTGAACGGCAGGCAGCACTATCGTAGGCGGGCACATCCGTTGAAATCGAGGATGTATCTTCATTAATATAAAAAAGAAGCCGTTGCCTCTTTGCGCATAAATGTCTGTGCTTGAGGCAACGGCTTTTTCTTTTTTTTATGTCTTAAATGGCTTACATGTCGAGAGTAATGCCCTTGTTGTCAATCTTCTTATATTCTTTTCCGTTCACTGTTACGTTTGCAGAGTTACGTGCGCTGAAGGTCTTTCCCTTCGACTTGACGTTGATGTCCTGCAGCTTAACGCCGTCAGTGTTGTTGATTACGATACCCTCTTTGGCGTTGTTTACCTCGAGGTCGGTTATCGTTATGTTCTTCACCGGCATCTCGGGTAGTCCGTTGAAGTAGGCTGCACGGCGTGCTGTGCGGCATATTACATGGTTGATGTTGATGTCGCGGAAGCAAGGTGTTGTCTCGTCTACCTTTATCTTCTTCACGTTCTGCTGCTTTGCCTCGTCGCCGTCGGCAAGAGCCTCTACGGCCGACTTGCCTCCGTAGTAGAGGTCGAAGGTTATTGCGTCGGTCTGAATGTCGAACATTGAGATGTTGTTGATGTAGATGTTCTCAACCACGCCGCCGCGTCCGCGTGTGCTCTTGAAGCGCAGACCCACGTCAGTGCCGAGGAACTGGCAGTCGGAAACATAAATGTTCTTCACGCCGCCGCTCATCTCGCTGCCTACAACAAAGCCGCCATGGCCCTTGAACACGGTACATCCGTTAATCAGCACGTTCTCGCAGGGTATTCCGCGCTTGCGTCCGTCGGCGTCCTTACCGCTCTTGATGCAGATGCCGTCGTCGCCAACGTCAAATGTAGAGTTCACAACCAGCGCATTCTTGCACGATTCAAGGTCGAGTCCGTCGCCGTTCTGTGCAAATGCCGGGTTTCTTACCTGCACATCCTCTATCAGCACATTCTCACACATCAGCGGATGAATGTTCCATGAAGGAGAGTTCTGGAAGATTACGCCGTTGAGCCATACGTTCTTGCAACTTACGAGGTTTACCATCACGGGGCGCAGGAAGTGTCTGATGCTATGCCATTCGGCGTCGCTCAGATTACCCTTGGGCACGTTCATGTTGCTCATTGAGTCGCCTTTAAGCGCACCTTCAGAAGGGAACCAGAACTTAGGGTTCTTGAATGCTCCGCCGCGTGAAGTAAACTCTTTCCATTGCTTGTCGGTAACCTTCTCGCGTTTCACCGGGCGCCAGTATTCGCCGTTGCCGTCTATCACTCCGGCTCCGGTTATCGCCACGTTTACAAGGTTGTGGCCCGATATGGGCGACTGGCAGCGGCGTGTGTTCAGTCCTTCGAACGACGCATCTATAAGCGGATAGAGGTCGATGTCAGGCGAGAACAATATCACTGCACCCTTGTTGAGGTGAAGGTTGATGTTGCTCTTGAGAGTTATCGGACCGGTGAACCACACACCCTGCGGCACAACGAGCTTGCCGCCGCCCTTTTTCTCAAGTGCCTCAATGGCCTTGGCAAAAGCATCGGTACAGAGCGAAGATCCGTCGCCTTTAGCTCCGAAGTCTTTCAGGTTAACCTCGTTGTCGGGAAACACGGGGGCTGTAACCTGTTCCATCTTGAAGGGCAGATTCTCATACAGACAGCTGTATTTGTCTGTGCCGGTGGCGCTTGCACCAAGTGTAAGCAGGCATGCGCACACCAAAAAGAAGATTTTTCTCATTTATTTTTATTGGTTTAAGTTAGTAGATTCATGTAGTTTTATTATTTCCGGGACGGCCGCAGGAGCTATTTCTCCTCTTCATAGTCGACATATTCTCCTTCGTTTTTCGAGAATATCTTGCGGTTCATCTCGTCGGGCGTGCGCCGGTCGATAATTATTTCGTCGTCGCCTGATGTCTGTCGGTACTGCTGCCGGCCTTGTCCGTACTGCTGCCGGTCCTGTCCGTTGCCGTTGTCCTGGCCCCTGAAGCCCTTAAACTGTTTCTTCACACTGTGGAAAGTGCGGTATATCTTGTAGGCAACCACGCCTACGACGATGAATATTCCGAGCAGTATTATGAATAAGAAGTTTAATAAAGCAGCAATCATTATTTGTTCTTTGAATTAAGATAAACCGATAATATTACATACCATGCGATTATTATGGCGAAGGCCGAGATGCCGAAGATGATGAGCAGCGGCACGCAGGTTATAAGGAAAATGTATTTAACCTCATTGCCTTTCCATCCACATTGCTTAAACTTAAGGGCAAACATCGGTATCTCGCTCACCAGCACATAGCTGCAAAGGAAAATAAGCAATATTACGGCCGGCACCATCCACGGCGACGACTCGAGCACGTCGGCAGCTCCCACGATGAGCGAGCCCCAGAACAGGGCGTTGGCCGGCGTGGGCATGCCTATGAACGATGTGGTCTGACGCTCGTCAAGATTAAACTTGGCAAGGCGCAGCGCCGAGAACGCAGCCATGACGAAAGCCACGAAGGGCAGCACCGGGCGCAGCGGCTCGAGAAACGACGGATAGTCCATCACGCCGAGCTGATAGAACACCATCGTGGCCGGCGCCATGCCGAACGTGATGTCGTCGGCAAGCGAGTCGAGCTCCTTTCCGATGGGAGACGACACCTTTAGCAGGCGTGCGCTCATGCCGTCGAAGAAGTCGAACACGGCACCCAGGATGATGAACGTCAGCGCCATCTTGGGCTGTCCGCCGAAGGCGTAAGCCGTAGCTATGCAGCCCGAGATAAGGTTGCAGCACGTGATAGTGTTCGGAATATTTCTTACTATGATGTTTGCCATAACGTAGCGTAGTTATCGGCCGTGTACTTTCATTCGCAGAAAGGGCGGCTGTTATGTTTATTTAAGCCGTGCAATAATCGTGCGGTTGCCTGTTGTAGCCTGTCCCATCTTCACGCAAACCTCAGTTCCGAGTGGCAGATACACGTCAACGCGCGAACCGAACTTGATAAATCCGAGATGCTCGTCGATGTAGCAGTCTTCTTCAGGCTTGGCGTAGGTTACGATGCGTCGTGCCACCGCACCTGCTATCTGGCGGCACAGCACTTCGGTGCCTTCGGGAGTCTCGAGCATCACATCGGCGTGCTCGTTCTCCTCGCTGGCCTTTGGCAGCCATGCCTTGTGGTAGTTGCCGTTCTGATGATGAACGAATTTCACTTTGCCGTCAACCGGGAACCAGTTGGCGTGAACGTTGAACAAGCTCATAAAGATGCTTATCATGAGACGTTTGTCGTGAAAGTACTCATCTTCAAAAACCTCCTCGATAACCACCACTTTTCCGTCTGCCGGAGCCACTACCACCTTCTCGGTCTCGCCGTCGAAGTAGCGCTTGGGGCATCTGAAGAAGTTTACCACTATGGAATAGATTACGCCGAAGACGACGACAAAGCTCCAGAACGGAATTTTGTTGTCGACATAGAACCACAGAATCAAGGCTATGGCCACAAACGCAGTCAGTCCGTAGACCAGCGTGTCAGTGCCCTCTCGATGAAGTCTTACATTCTTAAGTTTCTTTATTCTTTTTCCCATAGTAAAGTTTGAAGTGGAAAATTATTTGCAAAGGTACGCCTTTTTTGTGTAATTGGCAAATTTTTTGCATTATTCTTTAATAAATACACATTGTCCGGCAGCTGCGGCTTAATCGGCTGATAGTTCGATTTTTATTGTTTGCTCCGCTGTCCTGTTGCGGTTTTCGTTCTCGTTTGCTCCTTCTTCGGGTGTCCGGCTGAAGCGGCCGGGGCATGTCCTTGTTTCAGCTTTCGTGTGTCATGCATTTTATGTTTGATGTCAGGTGTCGCCGGTGTGAAATGTGATGCTGTGCGGATTCACATTGTCGCGATATTAGCCATGTCGCCTTACATTCTGATTTTGCCTGACGCTCTCATTCTGAAGTATTTGAAAATAAAAATAATTCGGACGGAAATATGGGCTGAAATCGTGTGCAAACATAAATGTGTTGATGTCAGAGTGTTGCATGGCTATGGCGGTTTGTGTGCATAAAATTTAGCCTTAAAACGGCTGAAATGCCATGAAATTCGGGCAAAAACGGCTACAAACCATAATGCCGGACGAGGCTTTTCAACTTATAAAAGGTGCCCTTTCGCTGTGTAAGAGCATGCCTTTCGATGAATTGTCTGCCGCTTTACGGTCTTTCAGGCATGTTTTTACGCCACGGCGTTTCTATTTCGTCTGAAAATCCAGACATAATCATGATGACACAATGCAATGATAATGGCCGGTTTGCCTGTCAAAGTAACATCTCCGTCAACGCTCATGGCTGCTGCCGTGCGTGTGTCCGTGCGGTTGTCAGGGCGTGTGCGTGCATGTCGTATAAATATAAAAAACAATCTGCATAAGATAATTTTCACATTATTATTTTGGCTGTTTCAGTTTTTCAGAATAACTTTGACGCTCTAAAAGCGCAAATGTAGTTTATGCAAGATTTCATCCATTTACACGTACATACTTATTACTCCATTCTTGACGGACAGTCGAGCGTGCAGAAACTTGTAGACAAGGCTGTGGCCGACGGCATGAAGGGCATGGCCATAACCGACCACGGCAACATGTTCGGCATAAAGGAGTTTTACAACTACTGCAAGAAAGTCAACGGCAAGCTGAAGGCCGAGGGCAAGGAGCCTTTCAAGCCCATCTTCGGCTGCGAGATGTATGTGGCGCGCCGTACAAAGGACGACAAGGAGAAAGAGAAGGGCGACATGGGCGGATACCACCTCATTGTGCTTGCAAAAAACTACAACGGATACAAGAACCTTATTAAGTTGGTTTCGCGCGCGTGGGTAGACGGCTATTACATGCGTCCGCGTACCGACCGCGCCGATCTTGAGAAGTATCACGAAGACCTCATCGTCTGTTCGGCATGTATAGCCGGCGAGGTGCCTGCAAAGATTCTCAAGGGCGACATGGAGGGGGCACGCGAGGCCATAGAGTGGTATCACCGCGTGTTCGGCGACGACTATTATCTCGAGCTTCAGCGCCACAGAGTCACCAATCCGCATCAGCGCGCCAACCGCGAGACTTATCCGCTGCAGGTGCGCGCCAACAAGGCTCTGATGGAGCTGGCGGAGGAGTATGGCATAAAGACCGTATGCACAAACGACGCCCACTTCGTTGACGAAGAGAACGCCGAGGCTCACGACCATCTGCTCTGTCTGTCTACGGGCAAGGACCTCGACGACCCTAACCGTATGCTCTATTCAAAGCAGGAGTGGTTTAAGACGCGCGAGGAGATGAACGCCGTGTTCAGCGATGTGCCCGAGGCACTTAGCAACACGCTCGAGATACTCGACAAGGTTGAGACCTACAGCATTGACCATGCACCTATCATGCCGTTCTTCCCCATACCTGAAGAGTTTGGTACGGAGGAGGACGTGCGCCGAAAATATTCAGAGAAACAGCTCTACGATGAGTTCACTACCGACGAGAACGGCGAAAATCCGCTGCCGCCCGAAGAAGGCGAACAGAAGATAAAGCGCCTCGGCGGCTACGAAAAGCTGTACCGCATAAAGTTTGAGGCCGACTATCTGGCCAAGCTTGCCTACGACGGAGCAAAGCGCCTGTATGGCGACCCGCTGCCCGAGGAGGTGGCAGAGCGAGTGAAGTTTGAGCTGCACATCATGAAGACGATGGGTTTCCCCGGCTACTTCCTTATCGTGCAGGACTTCATCAACTCGGCGCGCGATGAACTCGGAGTGATGGTTGGCCCGGGACGTGGCTCGGCTGCCGGTTCGGTTGTGGCCTATTGTCTGGGTATTACGAAGATAGACCCTATTAAATACGACCTTCTGTTTGAGCGTTTCCTCAACCCCGACCGTATATCGTTGCCCGATATCGATACCGACTTCGATGACGACGGACGCGGAAAGGTGCTCGAATGGGTGGAAGACAAATACGGACACGACAAGGTGGCGCACATCATCACCTACGGCACCATGGCCACAAAGAACTCTATTAAGGACGTGGCGCGTGTGGAGAAGCTGCCGCTCGACGTGTCTAACCACTTGTGCAAGGCCATCCCCGACCGTCTGCCCGACGGCCTGAAGATGAACCTGCCCAACGCCATTAAGTGCGTGCCCGAGCTGCGCGAGGCTGAGGCAAGTCCCGACCCGCAGCTCAGCAATACGATAAAATATGCAAAGATGCTTGAGGGCACCGTGCGCGGAACGGGTATACACGCCTGCGGAACCATCATCTGCCGCGACGCCATCAGCGACTGGGTGCCCGTCAGCACGGCCGAAGACAAGTCGGACCCGGGCCACAAGCTCCTTGCCACACAATACGACGGACACGTCATCGAGGAGACCGGACTGATAAAGATGGACTTCCTCGGACTCAGCACATTGTCCATACTTAAGGAGGCTGTAGAGAACATACGCTTCACGCAGGGCATAGAGGTAGACCTCGACAACATACCTATCGACGACGAGCTTACCTATAAGCTCTATCAGGAAGGCCGCACCGTGGGCACATTCCAGTTTGAGTCGGCCGGCATGCAGAAGTATCTGCGCGAGCTTAAGCCTACCGTATTTGAGGACCTCATAGCCATGAACGCCCTCTATCGCCCCGGACCTATGGACTACATCCCCTCGTTCATTGCCCGAAAGAACGGCAAGGAGGAGATAAAGTATGATATTCCCTGCATGGAGAAATATCTGAAGGACACTTACGGCATCACGGTGTATCAGGAGCAGGTCATGCTTCTGTCGCGTCAGCTTGCCAATTTCACCCGAGGCGAGAGCGACGCCCTGCGTAAGGCCATGGGTAAGAAGAAGAAGGACATAGTCGACGCCATGAAGCCTAAGTTTATCGAGGGCGGAAAGAAAAACGGACACGACCCGAAGGTGCTCGAGAAGATATGGGCCGACTGGGAGAAGTTTGCTTCTTACGCCTTCAACAAGAGTCACGCCACGTGCTATTCGTGGGTGGCTTATCAGACGGCCTATCTCAAGGCCCACTATCCGGCAGAATTCATGGCAGGCAACATGAGCCGATGCCTTAACGACATAACGAAGATAACCAAACTGATGAACGAATGTCAGGCCATGGGCATAGCCTGCATGGGTCCTGACGTTAACGAGAGCCGCCAGAAATTCAGCGCCAACAAGAAAGGCGAGGTGCGCTTCGGCCTCGGAGCCATCAAGGGCATGGGCGACGCCGCTGCTCAGGCCATCATCGACGAGCGCGAGAAGAACGGACTGTATAAAGACATATTCGACTTTGTGCAGCGCGTCAATCTCTCGGCCGTTAACAGTAAGGCGCTCGAGAGCCTTGTGCTCAGCGGAGCGTTCGACGGCTTCAAGATTAAGCGCGAGAGCTTCTTTGCGCGCAATCCTGACGGCCGCACGTTCCTCGAAACCCTTATGCGCTACGGACAGGTGTATCAGCAGGAGAAAAACGAGTCGCGTCAGTCTCTGTTCGGAGCGATGGAAGAAGTGGAGATAGCCACGCCCGCCATACCTCAGGCTGAGTCGTGGAGCGCCATAGAGAAGCTTAACCGCGAGCGCGACCTCGTGGGCATATACCTCTCGGCACATCCGCTCGACGAGTTTGAGTTTATCCTCAAGAACCTTTGCAACACCCAGTGTCAGGAGCTCAACGACCGCATCGAGCTGTCAAAGAAGCAGGAGGTGGTGCTGGGCGGCATAGTCACGGCCGTTAGAAGCAAATACACCAAGACAGGCAAGCCCTGCGGCTTTGTCACCATTGAAGACTTCGACGGCTCGGGCGAACTTGCCCTGTTCGGCGAGGAGTGGGGCAAGTGGCGCGGAATGCTTATCGAAGGCTGCACGGTCATGGTCAAGGCACAGTTTGTGCAGCGCTTCCGCAACAGCGACATGATGGAGATGCGAATAACCGACATACAGTATCTGCAGACCGTAAAGGACACACAGATAGAGAAGATAACCATATCGCTCGAGGCTGACAAGCTGGACGACACCACCGTGTCTGACCTTGTTACGATAATAAAAGACGCGCCGGGCACCACGCAGCTGTTCTTCCAGGTGCGCGAGACGAGCAACAGCAAGCCCTTTGTGCTGCGCAGCCGCAAGGAGAAGATAGACATCAGCAAGGAACTGATATCCTTTATTAAAGGATGCGAGGCGCTCGACTATAAAATAAACTGACAAATATAATTGCCCGCCACGATGTGTGACAATTGGCCGCAAAGGCTCTGTCAGAGAAAATATGGCATAATGTTTGTTGGCAAAACAGTAGAAGACAAAACCTAATTATTAACATAATAAATTACAAAAGAAAGATGGAAAAAATTACAACAGAGAACTTTGAGAGTCTGAAGAATGGCGCACTGCCTTTAGTAGTTGATTTCTGGGCTACATGGTGTGGTCCTTGCCGTGCCATCGCACCTATCGTTGAGGAGCTGGCTAACGAGTACGAAGGCAAGATCGTTGTTGGTAAATGCGACGTAGAGGAGAACGACGACATCGCCATGGAGTTTGGCATCCGCAACATTCCTACAATACTGTTCATCAAGAACGGTGAGGTTGTAGACAAGTTTGTAGGTGCAACAACAAAGGCAAAATTGCAGGAGAAGTTTGAGTCTCTGCTGTAATAACACGCCTGAAGATATTTTTTAAGTGCGGAGCGGCTTTAATGTTATTAATGCCGTTCCGCATTTTTTGTATGTCATAGCATGGCTGCGTGCATGGCACGGGCAGGGGGCGGCGCTTTGTGATTTTGTGTTTTTCTGAAAAAAAAGCAACTGTGGCATGCAGTATTTTAGTCCTTTTTATATCATATATAAAGGGCACCTGCGGCGCCCGGCACGTAGATATGGAAACAGAAGAACTTGTCAGAAGATGTAAGGATGGTGACAGAGGCGCCTTGGCGCTTCTGTATCAGACCTATTCCGGCAGGTTGTTCAGGCTTTGTGCAGATATCGTTAAAGATAAAGACGCTGCCCAGGACCTGCTCCACGACGGCTTTATCATAATATTCTCGTCGATAGGCTCGCTGCGCAGTCCTGCCCGCCTTGAAGCATGGATGAGCAGGGTGATGACCAATCTTGCCGTGAAACATCTCAACGACAGAAAGAACCGGCCTGTGGCCGGAGCTGTGGCAGACGTGCCGGTTGAGACTGAAGAAGGGCAGGGCGGGTGCGACATTCCGTTTGATGAGCTTATGCACATGATCGACATGCTGCCCGAGGGCTACCGCAACGTGTTCCGCCTGTCGGTGCTCGAAGGCCTGTCGCACGACGAGATAGCCCGTATGCTAGGCGTCAGGCCGCGCACGTCGTCATCACAGTTGCTCAGGGCACGTGTCAGTTTGCAGAAGATGATAACGGCCTACAGAGCCCGCCTCGTTCTGCTTTTGGCCGCAGTGGCCGTTTCGGTAGTGACGTTATTGCTCCGGCAGCCGTTCAGACGGACAACCGGAGTTGACGTGGCGTCTGTCGGCACAACCCGTCATGCAGCCGGTGGCAGCTGCGCAGGCCCCGTGGCAGATATGCATGCCGCCCCGTCGGCAGACGGAAATGTCGTGCAGAGTCTCCATGCCGAAGACTCTCTTGGCGCAGGGCTTTGTCTGGCTTGTCCTGCCGACACCTTGCGTGCTGATGCCCTTGCCGAAAGTGTTGACGCCCTGTGCCGCATTGCCGGCAGCGGATCGGCCGTAGCCGTTGAGCCGTCGCCAGTCATGGCAGATGTGGCTCCAGCCGACACTTCATGTATTAATGTCACAACAGAGAGCAATGACGGCTGGCTGCTCGGATTCAGTTCGATGATGGAAAGGGCATCGGACGTGATAATGCCGCGCATAATCGAGGTTATAGAACATGCTGTAGGCTCGGGCACGAGGGTGGAGATTGAAACCTGGGAGCAGCTCGTACATTATCTCACTTATGATGTCGGCGAGAGTCTTGACCCGATAGAGCGCGACGTTCTTCTGCGCATAGCGCTTATGAACAGCGGCAAGATTGTTACGCACAAGAACTATGAAAAGCCGCTGCAGCTGGGGCTCAACTTCAACCGGCGTCTGTCTGACAGATGGAGCCTTGACATGGGACTGCGCGTTACACGGCACACCACCAACATGCTTACAGGCAGTTCTGACACTACAAACATCAGCGAGCGTCAGCGCATATTCTATGTCGGCATACCCGTAAATGCCACTTACACGTTTATGAGGCGCGGCCGTATGTCTGCCTATCTGACTGCCGGCATGGCTATTGACGTTCCGTTCAGTGCAAAGTCAGACAAGCTTTACAACATCGACGGAAAGACTGAGTTCTGCAGGTCTGTTAGCCTTGGCTTCACCGGACTGCAGTGGTCTGTGGGTGCTGGCGTCGGCATGGCTTATGAGATAGCGCCGCATCTCGAACTGTTCTTCAGTCCGCGTATAACGTGGTATATCCCTAGCGGCAGCAAGGCAGAAACCCAGTGGACCGGCAAGCCTCTGCAGATATCCCTGCCTTTCGGTATCCGCATCAGTTACTAAGCGCTGTCGGCTTTGAATAAAAAGTTTTTTTTAAAAAACTCGTCACTCATCACATTCCGGTATAACACGCTGACAAACAATGCATTATGGTGTGACGAGTTGAATTTTCAACTCGTCACATCCGTCACATATAGCCATATGAATATGTCGTTGTCCTGATTCCGGTTGACTTCAGACAGGCAATTTCCTGATTAAAGTTGCCTCTGATAAGACTTATTACTGCCGTCTGTTGATTTAAATACCCAAGTTTACATCATATACAGTCCTGTAGGGACACACCCCAGGTGTGTCCAACTCACGCATTACATAAAAATCCTCCGCACGACACAACAAAACATAATCATCTGTTATATAGATAGTTACATTAAAACTTAAATGAATCCTTGGGACAGCGATGAATCCACATTATTCATCAAAATGATATTGCCGGCTATAAAATTTACATGTAATCGGGCTGTGGACGCACCTGGGGTACGTCCCTACGTTTACAACCAACAAAGCTAATGACTTTAACTCCTAAAAAATACCCCCAAAAAGCCCCATGTGACGAGTTGAAATCTCAACTCGTCACACCGTAAAGCCTTGATTTTCATGGGTTTATGCGACATTGTGACGAGTGACGAGTTTTTATTAAAAACTTTTTCCGTTATGCGGTGGGCGATGTAGACGGTATATTCAGGTGTGCTCTTTTAATGTAAAAGCATACCTTTCGCATTGTCGTTTGCCGCATATTGGAGCCTGAAAGGTGCCCTTTTGCATTGCGAAAGGCCGTCTTTTGCAGTGCTTTTAAATCCAAACTTGTTATTATGATTCGGCCTGATTGCCGTTTGTCTTTATAAAATCGGGAAATGCGTGCAGTATTTTCTGCCGGCAGCACTCATTATGATTAGAACAAAAAGACAGAAAATATGCAGGCAAGACATTTGGACAGGCGCCGCTACTTCATGGAAGAGGCGGCAACGACAGAAAAATATTTTATACCATATCTCAGCCGTTTTATAGCTACGAGTGGGGTTAGAGTGCTTGAGGTGGGATGCGGCGAGGGAGGCAATCTGCTGCCGTTTGCGCGCAGGGCGTGCCGTGTTACGGGTGTGGATATGTCGGAACTGAGAATCAGACAGGCGCAGACTTACTTCAGGGAAGAAGGTGCCGCGGCTGAGCTGGTGTGCTGCGACATACTTGACTACGACTGCCGTGGCCGCAGCTTCGACCTTATCATAATGCACGACGTGGTGGAGCATGTGCCCGACAAGGCCGCACTGCTGTCAAAGCTCAGCTGCATGCTGGCTCCGCATGGTGTAGTGTTTGTAGCCTTTCCGCCGTGGCAGATGCCTTTTGGCGGCCATCAGCAGATAGCCCGCAGCCGGTTGCTGTCGCGCATGCCGTTTGTCCATCTCCTGCCTCGTGCCGTTTATGGGCAAGTGCTCAGGTTCTTTGGCGAAGACGACTTCACCGTAGGCGAACTGATGTCAATAAGGCAGACGCACTGCACGGTAGAGACTTTCAGCCGTATTGCGGCGCGGGCGGGGTATGCCGTGGCCGACATGCGGCTGTGGATGATAAATCCTCACTATGAAACCAAGTTTGGCCTCAGGCCGCTGGTGCTGCCCTCGCTGCTGCGCATGCTGCCGTATGTCAGAAACTTTCTTTCCTCGTCGTGCTTCTATGTGCTGCGCCGCAGCTGACGCCGCTTCCGGCGTTAGGGGCAGGTTCAGAACGTGGTGCCCTTAAAGATATTGCTCCGCTCAGGCTTCCACAACATTCCGCTCAGCGTCAGTTTGTTAGAGTTGAAGTTGGGCTGTATGCTGACGGTAGCCTTGTTGGCATCCTTCCATAGCGAAATGAACAGCTGCGCCGATATGCCTTTGCCCGATACGTTCAGCCTTACGTAGGTGTTGCCCTTCTTGTCGGAGCTTACCTTATAGCCCGTAACGATGCCCTCGAGCGTTATTCCGCCCAGGCCGTTGAAGCCCGACACCGGCACGTTGAACGCCACCTGCACGATGGCATTGCTGCCACTGACTGCCACAAAGTTGGTGCTTGCGGTTACGTGTGCCGTATATCCGCGCTTAAACTCCACTTTGTCGGCCTCTATCGTAAACGCTGTGTCGTTTATTGCCTGCACGGCTTCGGCGTTCAGGGCGCTGTCTATGCGTGCCTCCATCAGTTTTCTCTCCTTCTTGCTGAGCTTCCTGTCCTGTGTCCCGTTTTGTGCCATGGCTGCATACGCTGCTGCCACGAACATTATGAATGTTATTATTGTTCTCATGACGTATAAGTTTTTTTAGTTTGTCTTTTATTATAATAATCCGTAAAACCACGAAAACGTGCATTGCGGCAGGTGAAAAATAGCTAATAATGACGAACGGATATTATCCGGCTGTATGTTTGTCTGTTACCGTCGTTTCTTTGTGTCACAGTCAGTATTTCTTTCTGTTTCCATGCCGTAAATGCAGGCTGTAGCTTTTATTGTTTTCCAAATATACAGAATTATTTCAGAATAAAATGTTAGTTTTGTGTAGTTTTTTGGCCGTAGCTGCGTCTAACGGTTAAAAGTAACTTAATTATTCGGATAAGATAATGGAAACAACGGAGAAACAATTTGCGCAGATTGTGCGGGAAAACCGCAGCACGATATACACAGTGTGCTATATGTTCTCGAAGGATGCCGACGAGGTGAGCGACCTGTTTCAGGAGGTGCTCATCAACCTATGGAAGGGTTTTGCGGCTTTTGAGGGCAAGAGCGACATAAGGACATGGATCTATCGCGTGAGCCTTAACACGTGTATTTCGGTCGACCGTAAGAAGAAAAGGCACAAGACCGTGCCGCTGTCGATGAGCATCAACCTGTTTGAAGACAACGATGCCGACACGCGCCAGGTGCAGTTGCTGTATAAAAGAATCAACCGCCTCGGACCTTTCGACAAGGCTCTGGTGCTGCTTTGGCTCGAAAACCTGAGCTACGACGAGATTGGGGCGGTGATGGGTATATCGGCAAAGAATGTTTCGGTTAAGCTCGTAAGGATAAGAGAGTTGCTCAAAAAAATGTCAAACGATTAAAGAAAGGATTCTGTTATGGAGAATATTATAGACAACAACGGACTTGAGGAAATGAAGGCGCAGATGGCCATCCTGAAAAACAAGATAGAAGGGCAGACCATGCTTAACGAGCGCCTGATGAGGCGGGCGATGAACGACCGCATGTCGCTGGTAAGGCGTATGGTGGTTTTGGATGTGGTTATGGTGATAGTGTGCATTGCTGCTATGTATGCTTTCATGGAACTGTTTGGCTTGTCGCTGCTGTTCTTTGTGGTGAGCGTTGTGCTGTTTAGCTGGTGTCTGGTGTCCTCTGCCTATATCAACAGGATAAAGGAGAGCGAACTGCTTGAGGGCGACTTGCTGAAAACAGGCGAAAAGCTGGTAAGGATGAAGCGTCAGCGTGTGCGTCTGATGATGATTAACCTTCCGCTTGGTTTGGCATGGGCTGCATGGTACGGCTATGAGATGATTAGTTTAGAGACAGCAAGGGGCGGCAGTCCGCGGAGCATGATTGTAGGTCTGTGTGTAGGCTTTGTCGTAGGAATAATCCTCGGACTGATGATGCTCCGCAAGATGCAGCAGGCTAACGACATCGTGATACGGCAGATTAAGGAGATGAAGGATTTATAGAAAATATTTTTGTGTGGTTGATAATATAACAGAATCCGGTGAAAGGCATTAATGATGTTTGCCTTTCACCGGATTTCGTTATGTTGCGAAATGCTTTATTCTGGTTGTTTTTTCAGAACTTAACCACGCGGCTTCCGTCTTCCTGTTCCTCGATAGTTACCTTTGTGGCGTTTTCGGGCAGCAGATCTTCTATCAGTTCGGGCCATTCTATGAAGCAGATGCTGTTGTTGTAGAAGTATTCTTCATATCCCATGTCATACACCTCTTCAATTTTCTTTATTCGGTAGAAGTCGAAGTGATAGATTGTGTCGCCGGTTGTCTCTGACGTGTATTCGTTGACGATGGCGAAGGTGGGCGACGTTATGACGTCTTCAACCCCCATACACTCGCATACGGCCTTGATGAATGTTGTCTTGCCGGCGCCCATCTTGCCGTAGAAGGCAAAAACGTTGCTGCGTCCCATGTTGTCGACAAACTGTTTTGCCGCATGCTTGATGTTTTCAATGTTTTCAATTCTTATCTCCATATTGTTGGTGTTTTTACGTTTCGTTATATTGTCTTTTCACCTTGTTCCCTTGCTTGCCTTCCTGTCCGGTTGCCTGGTTTAGCGCTTGCGCGCCTTCAGGGTTATCAGTGGCACAATCATCTCTTCGAGGGAGATGCCGCCATGCTGGAACGTGTCTTTATAGTAAGACACGTAGTAGTTGTAGTTGTTGGGGTAGGCAAAGAACGAGTTGCCCGTGGCAAACACGTATGATGTGCTAAGGTTGGGGGCGGGCAGCTGTGCCTTGTGCGGCTCCTTTATCACGAACACTTCCTTTGCGTTGTAGTTGAGATTCTTGCCCAACTTGTATCTCAGGTTGGTGTTTGTGTTGCGGTCGCCTATGATTTTCACCGGCTTAGATGCCCTTATGCTGCCGTGGTCGGTGGTTATCACTACGGTATAGTTGCTCTGCGACAGCAACTTGAACAGGTCTGCCAATACCGAATGGCGAAACCAGCTTAGCGTTATGCTGCGGTAGGCCGACTCGTCGTTGGCAAGCTCGCGCACCATTTTCGACTCTGTGCGGGCATGGCTCAGCATGTCGATGAAGTTGATTACCACCACGTTGAGGTCGTTGGCCTCAAGCTGGTTGAACTTCTGTAGAAACTTGTCGGCGCCAGCCGAGTCGTTAATCTTATGGTAAGAGAACGTGTCGCGGCGGCGGAACCTTTCTATCTGTGTTCTTATCAGCGGCTCTTCGTTGAGGTTCTTGCCTTCTTCCTCGTCTTCGTCAACCCACAGCTCGGGAAACATCTGCGCTATCTGCACGGGCATCAGTCCGCTGAATATCGCGTTGCGGGCATATTGTGTCGCGGTTGGCAGAATGCTCATGTAGGTCTGTTCGTCTATGTCGAACATGTCGCCTATCTCCTGCGAGAGCATGCGCCACTGGTCGAGGCGGAAGTTGTCGATGACAATCATGAACACCTTCTCGCCGTTGTCGAGCATGGGGAATATCTTTTTCTTAAATATGTCCATGCTCATCAGCGGTCTGTCTTCGTTGTCGGCCTGAGTGTTCTTTGGCGCCTGCCTCATCTGGCTTAGCCTTAGCGTGCCGCGGCTTGCTGAAGATGCGCCTGTCTGTTGTGGCGCAACCCAGTCCATATAGTTTGCCTTTATATATTTTGCGAAGCCGTTGTTGGCCTCTTCCTTCTGCATGTTAAGCATTTCGGTCATGCTGCTGTCGGTGCTGCTGAGCTCCAGTTCCCAGTGGACAAGGCGCTTATAGACGTTCATCCAGTCGTTGTATGTCTTGCAGTCGCTTATCTGCAGGGCTATGTCCTGGAAGCTTTGCTGATAGCCGCTCTGTGTTATTTCGGTTACAATCTCCTTGCGGTGAATGTTCTTTTTGAGCGTAAGGAGTATCTGGCTCGGGTTGACCGGCTTTATCAGATAGTCGGCAATCTTTGAGCCTATGGCCTGGTCCATGATGTTTTCCTCCTCGCTCTTGGTTACCATAACCACCGGCGTGGCGGGCGATATTTCTTTGATGCTCTGCAGGGTCTCCAGTCCGCTCAGGCCGGGCATCATCTCGTCGAGCAGAATAAGGTCGAAGGTCTTCTGCCGGCACTGGTCTATGGCGTCGGTGCCGTTGGTGACTGTAACCACTTCGTAACCTTTCTTCTCGAGAAAAATGATATGCGCGCGTAGCAGTTCTATCTCGTCGTCAACCCAAAGTAATAATCCGTTGCTCATGTTACTCCTTTCTTTTTGTTATGCTGCCCTTGTCAGGCAGACGGTTGCAGTGTCCTTTTCATGACAGATGTCGCAGCAGTGTTGCGGCAGTTCGGGTATTGCATCAGAAGCCGTCGAGGTCGTAATATTCGTCCTCAAGGTCGTATCCGTTCTGCTTGTTGTTGCTGTCGTTGCCGTTATTGTTGTTAGTGCTGCTGTTAGCATTGCTGTTTCCGGTGCCGGTGTCGTCGCCAAAGTCGAATATCAGCTCGTCGGTATCGTTGGCTGCCGGCTCCTCTTTCTGCGGAACGGCAGGCACAGGCTGCTTAGTCTGTTGCGGCTGTTCGGGCTGCTTTTGCGGCTCGACGGCGTCTGTCATAACGTCTGTCTGTGCGTTGCCTTGCTGTGTCTGGCTTCCGGCAGCGTTGCCGTTGGCATTCGTGTCGTAGACATCTGTGCTTATTTCAAATCCCTGTGAGTCTTGCGTAGCGGGCTGATCAGTCTGCGGCTCAGGCTCAATCATGAAGCTGTTGTTGTCGGTCTGGGTAGTGCCCTGCTGCGCATTGCCGTTGTTTGTGGCATTGTTCTGCTGCATGTCTGGTATCACTATGCCGCCGTCGTCAGCGTTGCCGCCGGCTTTTTCTTCCTCAACAGGTATAGCTATCGTGTTGTCGTCCTGAGTGCCTGTTGCAGGCGTGTTCTCAGGTTCAACGGGGATGGATATTCCGCTGTCGGCCTCTCCTGTTGCAGGCTGATCATCGTTGATGTATAGACCTTCTTCTATTACGCCGCCGTTATACAGTCCGTCGGTCTCTCCGCCTTCGCCGTTGTCCGGCTTTTCAAACTCTATGGTAGAAGGCTCCGTGAGCAGTCTGACGGTGCTTATGCGCAGCGGAACGAAGTGCTGCTCGTAGAACTTGTCGTAGTCGTTGTAGCTGTATTGCGTTCCGAGCAGTTCGATGTTGCTGTCGCTGATGATTATGGCGCGCCCTTTCTGTGCAAGCTTCATCACCTGCTGGTTTTTGTAGAGCTGGCGTGCATACTGCAGAGCCTCGTCGTAGTTTCTGAATCCGCTCACCATCATGCGGTGCATGCCGTTGAGTTCGTCGATGACGATATCGAAGTTGCGCACGATGAAGTTGGAGAAGTTGAAGCGCGCAAGCTCGAAGAGCAGTTTGTTCTCGTTGAGCGAGTCGGGCGAATAGACCATCATGAACGTGAAGTCGGTGTTGCGCTCGGCTATAAACTTACGCGCGGCGATGGAGTCGCTGTCGCTCAGCACCACCGAGCGGTGTTCCCACACGTCGCCGATGTCGAACTTTCCGCCACGCAGCTGTCGTCCGGCCTTCACTCCGTTGATAATCATTCCGGCCATGGGGCTTACGTCGCTCTGCGGATACTTGCTAACCACCTCCTGCATGTCTGTGAGGCAGCCGTTGCTGTCGCCGCTGTTGAGCTTGCTCAGTCCGCCGATGAATATAAACTTATCGCGGTTGGCTCCGAGCGGGAATCGCTTTGCCGACAGCGACGTGTTGGCGCTTACTTCCTCGTATTTGCCAGCCTTGAAGGCGTTGTATGTGGCAGCATAGAGCGAGTCTTCTATATGTTCGCCGAACTTGGCGTTCTCTTCAAAATAGGGGTCAGACAGCAGAATGGTCCACTGGCTCTTGGGGTAGCTCCGCTTCAGCTTGTCGAGGAATATGTTTGCCTGCGTCTTGTCCTGCCGTCGCGAGTAGAGCAGATAGAGATGATAGAAAGCCTCGTCCATGTTCTCAAAGTCGGGATAACTGTCGGTAAGGCGCCGCAGGGTCTTCTCGCTCAGCGTCAGATTGTCTAGCTTGTCCTTGAATATTATGCCGGCATGGAATAGTCCGTCTTCAATGATCTTGTTGCTTTCGGCCACCTGCTCCTCCGTGAACGGTATCTGCTTGAGATAATATTCGCGCTTGTGCGGATTGTTCTGCGCGCTGTCCATCACGTTTTCGAGCGAGTCGGCAGCAGCCTCTGCCGCCGCGATGGAGTCTCTCATCTCGTCGGTCATTTCGGCAGGATTGTTGTCGAGCGACACGACAGTCTTGTTGACACGCTGCCAGTCGTCCACATTCTCACGCCGTCCCCACATCTTCTGGAACGTAGCCTTACCTTGGCTGACGGCCGTTGGGTTATAGAAGTACCATTTGCCTGACTTGTCAGTGGCGTTGTTGGTCATGTTGTTGGTGTTGTTCATGTTGCCCATTCCGCCCTGCTGCGCCATCTGCTGCTGCGCGTCAAGCTCAGCCTGTGCGTCGCGTTCTTCCTTCTCTTTCTTCTTCAGAGCCTCTATCACGCGGTCGATGGCCTCGTTTCTTTCTTTCTCAGGCATCTTTGCCAGAGCCTGGAGCGAGTCTTGCAGGTGTACGGCATCGGTGTATGGCACTAGTTCGTCCAGCACCTTAGAGCGTTCCGACAGCTGTTCGTAGTCGTCGCGCTCCTTGTCGAGCAGTCCTATTGCCTCGCCATAGCATCTGCCAGCGTTGCTGTAGTCCTCCTTGTCCCAGTAAATGTCGCCGAGAGTAAGCAGCAGCACGCCTTTCTCAATGCCGTTGCGTGTCGACTTGGTGTTGCCCTTCTCGTAGGCGGCAATGGCGTTGGCGGTGTCTTTCTGCAGCATGTATATGTTGCCGATGGCATAATAAACCTGATCGAGATAGTCTTTGTTGTTGTCTGATGCCGCCATGCGCTTCAGGCGCCGTATCATCTTTTTCGACTGTGTGCCGGCCATAACCTCGCTCATTGCGATGCGGGCGTTGAACTCAAGCTCGTAAGGCGGGTTGAGCCTTATCACGCGCTTAAAAGCCTTGTAGGCGTTTTCCTTATGCCCAAGCTCAGCCTCGAGCTGTCCCATCAGATACCACTGACGGGCGCGCTGCTTGCGCCTCATCTCGTGCTTTATCACCTTGCGCAGGTAGGGTATTGCCTCGGCATACCGTCCGGTGTGTATATAATAGTCGGCATAGGTGTAGTCCCATTCCTTCACGGCGCGCCAGTGGAGCGAGTCGCGCTTGATTTTTGTTATCACGTCTTCGGCATCATAAATCCAGCCTTCCTCGATATAGCATTTTGCGAGCCATGCCCTTGCTCGGCCGTAGATGGCGGGCTGGGTGGAGTAGAGGCGGCTCATGTAGGCAAATGTAGACGCAGCCTCGTCGAACGAGCCTTTCATAAACTGAGAGCGTCCCATCAGCATCCACGCCTTCCACAAGAAGGGGTTATACTCCTTGCGGTTAAGCCACTCGATGTCTTTCTCCGTCTTCTTGCGGCTTTTGGTCCATTGAGGCCTTTTCTTTATGCTGTGCAGCTTTATTGCCTTCTGGCTTTTCTCTATAGCACGGTCGAAGTTGCTCTTGCCCAGCTCGCGGCTGTCCTTGTTGCCGACGGTGTAGAGCGGTATCATCTCGGTGAAGTTGTCCTTGTTGCCGTTCTCTTTCTCGAGCGAGCCGTCGATATATGCCAGCGTGCCGTTGTAGTAGGTGTTGTAGCGCGCGTTGAACGAATGCCACCAGCGGCTCTGCGCAGTGTTCTTCTCCGTAGAGCATCCGGCCGTAATGAGCAGTGCTATCAAGGCGGCTAAGGGGATTATATGTCTTGTCTTAATTGTCTTCATAACGTGGCGGCACAAGTGAGCATGCCATGTTTATATAACTTATCGGGAGCGATTTTATTGTCTGCCGCGGCAAAAGAGTCAGCCCTCCATCAGCATTATTGCCTCATCTTTTATCTGGTCGGGCATGCTGATGCCTCTCAGGGTGAGACTTGCCGTCCAGTCTTTTACCTCGGAGGGGCGCATGGTGTAGAGCACTTCGGCAAACTGTGCCGCCTCTTCGTCGGTGTAGGAGTCTGACTTCCTGCCCTTGTAGGCGTCGAGTTCTTCGTCGTCGAAATATTCTATTTCCTTCACGGCCTGCTCCATCACGCAGTCGTGCATGCACGACGCACCTGCCTGTGCGCACGCTGACTCGTTTGCGCATGCAGTGCCGCCTTCAGGCTGTTCGGCTTTTGGCAGACAGCGGCGCACAGCCTTGAGCAGGATGAAGAGCAGCGCCATGGCTGCCAGGCAGATAACGAGCAGGCCCATATTAGGCTCCGGCCTCCTCGCCGATGGCGAATCCGGCCCTCGTAAGGTCGAGCCAGAAGTTAGGGTAAGACTTGCTGACCACCTGCGGGTCGTTTATTCTAAGTCCGGGGATTTTTATTGCGGCAGGCGCAAACGCCATTGCCATGCGGTGGTCTTCGTATGTATTGATGGCTGCGCCGGGTTCGGGCTCGCATCGCGTGCCGTCCCATCTCAGCTCGCCAGGACTGGTTTCCTCAATGACATATCCCAGCTTGCGCATCTCTGTCTTCAGCGCCTCTATGCGGTCGGTCTCCTTTATGCGGAGCGACGAAAGCCCCGTGAAGCAGAACGGCCTGTTCATCATGCAGCAGCACACAACGAACGTCTGCACCATGTCGGGCTGGTTGATGAAGTCGTAGTCGAGCCTGTCTGAAGCCATGCTTATGCGTTTCAGCGTAACCGTGGTGGGCACTCCGGGCTCGCGTGTCTCAAAAATAGTCTTTATGCCGAGCATGCTGAAGAGATATTTTACGGCAGAGTCGCCTTGGCGCGAGCCGTCTGTAAGTCCGGTGAGCTTAATCTCTGACTCCTCGTTGCCGTTGATGGCGAGCATCTCATACCAGTAAGACGCTGCGCTCCAGTCGTTTTCTATGAAGTAGGGGCGTGGGCTGTAGGGCTTCGGCTCCACCTTTATCGTGTCGCTGCCCAGCCATTCTGCCTCTGCGCCGAAGTCGATCATGGTGCACAGTGTAAGGTCTATGTACGGACGGGAGATAATGTCGCCGGTAAGCTTCAGCTCAAGTCCTTTTTCCATTACCGGTGCAACCATCAGCAGCGCCGATATATATTGAGAGCTTACGTCGCCCGGAATTTCTATGCTTCCGCCCTCAAGCTTTTTGCCATTGATGCGCAGCGGAGGATATCCCTCGTTGCCTTCGTAGCTGATGTCGGCACCGAGATATCTCAGCGCCTCCACCAGCACCTTTATCGGCCGCTGCTTCATGCGCTCCGTGCCGGTCAGCAGGTGTGTGCCCGGTGTTACGGCCAGATATGCCGTCATGAAGCGCATGGCTGTTCCGGCAGCCTTTATGTCTATGGTGTCGGGCATGTCGCGCAGTGCGTCTAATATAACTTCGGTGTCGTCACAGTCCGACAGGTTGTCGGGCATTATGCCGTTTCCGGCCAGCGCGTTTATTATGAGTGCGCGGTTGCTTATGCTCTTCGAGGCCGGCAGGTCTATTGTGGCGTTGATTGTTTCAGGTGCGTTAAGAATATATTGCATTGTCAGAAAAATCTGTAATTTGTTGTTTTCTTGTTGCGTCATGGCAGAATTGGCATAGCCATGTCCGCCCTTGCGTCCACACGGACGTAAGGATATCAATGCAAAGGTAATGTATGTTGCACACAATACAAAATAAAAAGGAATAAAAAATCTTATTTTATATGCCGTTTCGCAGCAGTATTTGTGCCGTTTATGTTAAGGGTTATTCAAAGTTGAATTTGTGTTAAATGTCGGGCTTTATTGTTAAATCTTTACTTCATGAAATGCCGGTTTTTCATTTCTGATTGCCATTTGACCGGATTTTATGTAAAAAGTATGTGTTTTATGCAAATGTCTGTAAATAAGATATTTATCTCTTTTGTGCGGCTATTGGCTGTCTGAACCACTGCGTTTTGTGGCCTTTCGTTGTGCAAAAGGCCATGTTTTGCAGGCTGAAAGACCGTGTTTTATACTGCAAAAGGGCGTGTTCTGCTGTGCGGATGATTGAGTTATGTCATGAAAATCAATGAAAAACGGCTGGTCGTTGCCGCAATATGGCATGTTTTCTTGCTGTTTTATGCCGTTTCGTGGCGTGTTTTCGGTTATGTATTTTGTAGAATGTCTGTTGAAGGTGTGTTAATGCAAGAGACTCAATCGTTAAACTTTGTTTCTTCTGAAGGCTTTCCGTCTCTGTTTTGGCATATTGCTTAGTGACTGATGCCTGACAGCGTCTGTTGCTTAAAAGCATCGGCTTTTATCATTGGCTGAGATTATTTCATTATGTTGCTTGTTAGTGTATGTTGCCAGTGCATTCAGCTGTCCGATGATGCCTTCGGGCGCTTCAAAATGTGTGTATTTAATAAATATTTGCGTTGAAGGTGCAAAAAAACGCCTAAAAGTTTGCAGATGTCATAATAAGTGTGTACTTTTGCACCCGCAAATAAGGACGGGATGTAGCGCAGTTGGTTAGCGCACGCGTCTGGGGGGCGTGAGGTCGCTGGTTCGAGTCCAGTCATCCCGACATAAATTGGGCTAATATGTTGTCAAGGCAGCATGTTAGCCCAAATTTGTTTTATGCGGCAATGCATGGCCGGAGCGGCATGCGGGCATGCGCCTTTGCCGTCCGGTACGCCGGAAGAAACGCAAAAGAGCGACATGCCGATAAGGCTGTCGCTCTTTTGAAACTTATTTATGATTCCGTGTTATTTCACCGAATTAATCCATGTCGCAATGTCATTGAGCACCTCGGGCGATATGGTTTCTTCTATGTTTGCATATTCGTTCACGCTTCCCGTCGTGCAGTGCTGAAACAGATGATTGAGTCCGTTGTATGTCTTCACCATGTTCTTCTTGTTCTTCGGCAGCAGTTTCTCTATGCTCCCGATGTTTGTCGATGCAATAACCTGCGTGTCGCTGTTGCCGTTGACGGCCATCACGGGGCATTTCGCCTTGGCTATCGACGGGCGAGGGTCGAAGGCTATGAAGTAGTTAAGCCACGGATTATTCATTTCTATAATCTTTGCCATGTTGTCTTTGGCAGGTTCGGGCATACTTATTCCTGCCTTGCCGACAATCTCGTCCACCGTAGCCTTGGCGTCGCCTGTTGTCTTTTTGCTGATGATGAAGTCGTATACGCCTCTCAGTGCCTTTGCATAGTCGCTGCACATTTTGTCGGTATATCCGCTCATCTTCAGCAGCACGAGATTCTGTTCCATCAGTATGCTGTCGCCCCTTACGCCCGTTCCGGCCATGCTCACTATGAAGTCGGCCTTGCCTTCGGCAGCTGCCATGAAGGCTATGCAGCCTCCTTCGCTGTGGCCGAGCACTCCCGTCTTGCCGAAATTCTTTGTTCCGCGTACATATTCGATGGCTGCCAGTGCGTCTTTCATGAAGTTTTCGGTTGTTGCGTTAGCCGCGTCGCCCTTCGACTTGCCCATGCCGCGGTCGTCATATCGCAGCGATGCTATGCCGTTGCGTGCCAGAAAGTCGGCTATGACGAGGAATGGCTTGTGCTCAAATATTTCCTCATTGCGGTCTTGCAGTCCGCTTCCGGTAACCATTACCACAACAGGCACCGTGCCTTTCTTCATCTTCTCGTAACCCGTGGGGTAGGTCAGCGTGCCGCTGAGCGTGGTGTTGTCTTCCGTGTTGCTGAATGTCACTTCCTCAGTCTTATACGGATAAGGCTCCTTTGGCGTCTGCGGCCTGTTGCGCTCCACCTTTCCTTGCTTCATTTCCAGCGGAAACGACATGCCGCTCTGGCTGAACGTGCCTTTCAGCATACCGTCTTTCTCTTCGCCTTCAAAGGCGGCCATTATTGCCGGTATGCTTATATTCACCTTTGCTCCTTCGCTTACGGCTATTTCGGCCGGTATGCCTTTCACGTTCTGGTCAGGACTGTCCATCGTGCACGACAGCTTGTTGTCCTTGTCTTTTTCTATGTTGAACACGATGTTCAGCGTGGCCTGTCCCACGTTCAGCTTGCCGGTCCAGCTGCCGTCAAGTTTCTGTGCTGCGGCGCTCAGCGTTGTCAGCAGCGCGACGATAAGGGTAAATATGGTCTTCATCATTTCTGTAATTTGTTGATTATAAGATTTTTCGTTATGTGTTTTTCCGTCCGTTCACGGTGCATGGATGCCTTCGTTGTGCAATGTCAGGCGCAACGGGCTTCGCAAAGTTAGCAAATTTTTGGTTAAAGTCAAAGTTTAGAAATATAAAATGCGTGCAGATAAAATAAAAATCCACGGCATTTTTTATCTCTGCCGTGGATTCCCTTAAATAGAAATTGAACCAAGTATTATGTCTTTTTGCTTTTTTATCGTGTTACGATAGCCTGAAGTATGGCCTTTCTCATTTGCTCCTCGTTGTTCGGGCTGTCGCAAATGGTGTAAGTCAGTTTGTCGTCTACGTAAACTCCCATCAGATAAAGGTCGATCATGTGCAGTTCTGATGCCTGGCTGTACTGATATCCTCCGAATGACGGACCGTAGAACTTGAGTGTTACCTTGTGAGTCTCACCGTTGTACTGGAGTGCCGGATATGTTATGTCATACGGATAAGTGAGATAATAAGCCACGTTGCCGCTTACGTTAGACAGGATGAACTTAGCCTTGAGAGACTGCATGTTAGCGTTTTCAATGGCCTGCTTCAGGGCGTCGTTTTCCTTAATCTCCTTAGCAAGTATTCTTCCGGGGATGCCGTTGATAACCAGAGTAGAGTCGCCTTTGTAGAAACTTGCGGTGATGCCGGTTATAGAGTCAACCTTGTTTTCGTTGTTCTTGTCTGTTATAGTATCGTTGAAGAAGTAGATTTTGTTCTGAGTCTGCCATGTCGAGCCGCCGTAATAGTTGCCGCTCATCTGTTGCAGCCATGTCTTGTATGTCTCGGGATCGATGCCTCCGTCGTCGTCAGTGCCAAGACATGATGTAAGTGAAACTGCCATTGTGCAGCACATAAGTAATGCGAACAATCTTGATAAATTTTTCATTTCAGTTAATTTTTGTTTTTTAATATTTATGATTTTTTACTTCATAAATAACACAGCGATGCAAACCTTGCATCGCCTGTTGTTAAAAAAGTTTAAGATAATGCTCTCTGCGATTATTTCTTGGCTATTTATATATGTTTTCCCTCGCTATGCAGGAGATTCATAAATTCCTCTCTTGTCTTGGCCTGGTTGAATGCGCCTGAGAAGTCGCTTGTGGTAGTTATGGCGTTCTGCTTCTCAACGCCTCTCATCTGCATGCACATGTGCTTAGCCTCTACAACCACCATCACGCCCAGCGGCTTCAGCGTTTCCTGTATGCAGTCTTTTATCTGCAGCGTCATTCTCTCCTGCACCTGCAGCCTGTGGCTGAATATGTCTACCACACGGGCTATCTTGCTCAGGCCGGTGATGTATCCGTTGGGGATGTATGCCACGTGCACTTTGCCGTAGAACGGCAGCATGTGGTGCTCACAGAGCGAGAAGAAGTCGATGTCTTTCACGATAACCATCTGGTTGTATTTCTCTTCAAACAGGGCGTCGAGCAGCACCTTGTGGGCATCTTGCGTATAGCCTCTGGTGAGTATCTGCATGGCCTTTGCCACGCGCATGGGTGTTTTCAGCAGACCTTCGCGCGAAGGATCTTCGCCAAGAAGCTCTAGAATACTTTTGTAATGTGATGCCAGGTCGTCGAGACCTTCACGGAATTCTGTTTCAGGATTCATTATCTTATATGTGTTTTTTTATAATAAATGGTTTGCCGGCATAATCTGTTTTCATGCCGTGCTGATTATGTTGCCTTTCAGTTATGCCGCATATCTGATGTCGGCGTGGCCCGGTGTCAATATCCTACAGTGATTTTTCCTTTCACTATGCATGCCTGTCTGTAGCCCATGCTTTTTATCTCTTTCAGCACGCTGTTTGCCTCGTCGTAGGTCCTGAAGTTGCCTACGCGGCATATCCATCGCGGAGAATAGAAGTGGACGTAAACCGGAAGGTCCGGAAATCTCATCTTTATTGCACTTCCGATGCTCTCAGCCTTCTGGCGGTCGGCCCTTGAGTTGCCTCCCGAATAAGCCTGAACGCGGTAGCCTGTGATTCTTCTGCTGTTGCGCATCACTTTCTTGGCCGTGTTCACTGCAGGTGCGTCTGTCGACGGGCTGGTGCTTCCTGATGCATAGTGCTGTTCCTTTAGTGGTTCTTCAACGGTATCTCTCTTTTCCTGAGCCTTATGTTGCGATTGTTTGTGCTCTGTAGCGGCTGTCGCGTTGTTGCTTTTTTCGTTGGTGGCCGTTGTCGGAGCCGACTTAATCAGCTTGGCGTTGTTTACCAATTCGTCGATGTCTTTGCTCTGACTCACGGTCACGGTTCCCTGTCCGGCCTTGTCTGTTCTTAGGTCATTGAGGAATGATTGCGCCTCAGAGTTGAGGCTGAAGCCCAATGTCAGTGATAATAAAACGGCGAATTGTTTCATTCTTTTTTCGGATTATGAGTTTTATAAGGTTAAATAAGTAAACGGGATTTGGCCGCGTCAGGTCGTTAATGCCTTGCCCTTGGCCATCCCGTTTAATGTTTCAGATTATTTCCATGCGTCGATGATACCCATGAAGTCAGCAGCCTTCAGTGAGGCGCCGCCGATGAGTCCGCCGTCGATGTCAGGTTTAGCGAACAGCTCAGGAGCGTTGCTTGCCTTGCAGCTTCCGCCGTAGAGGATAGATGTTTCTTCAGCAACTTCGTTACCATACTTCTCTGCTACGATGCTGCGGATGTAAGCGTGGATCTCTTCAGCCTGCTCAGCTGTGGCTGTCTTGCCTGTGCCGATAGCCCAGATTGGCTCGTATGCTATAACGATGTTCTTGAACTCTTCAGCTGTGAGGTTGAATACGCTGCCTTCGAGCTCAGCCTTAACAACTTCGTTCTGCTTGCCTGCTTCTCTCTCCTCGAGGCTCTCGCCGATGCAGAAGATTACTTTCAGGCCGTTCTTCAGTGCGAGCAGCACCTTCTCTTTCAGTATTTCAGGAGTTTCTCCGTAGTATCCGCGGCGCTCTGAGTGGCCGAGAATAACATACTGAGCACCGGTGCTCTTTACCATTTCAGCAGAAACTTCGCCTGTGTAAGCGCCCTTCTCTTTGTCTGCGCAGTTTTCAGCGCCGAGAGCTATCACGTCCTGATTGAGGAACTGTGCTATGCTTGCCAGGTGGATGAACGGTGTGCAGATGATTACGCCGCAGTTTGGCTTGTTGCTGTTAAGAGTCTCGTTAAGTTCTTTTGCCAGGGCGATACCGTCCTGCAAGTTCATGTTCATTTTCCAGTTACCTGCTACAATTTTCTTTCTCATTTTTCTTTCTTTTAAAAAGTTGATATATTCTGTTTGAATGTTCTTTCTCTTTTAGCCACTGCGTGAACTTCCATGTGCGGTCGGCAAAGGTAAGCAACAGCAGCGGAAGTATGTACCACAGCAATATTTTTGATATCTTGCCCGTCACGGAGTCTTCGGGCAGGTGTCCGTATTCTGTCGTCTCCAGCTTGCCCGTCTGATAGCTTAGCTGCGGCAGGTCGTTGTGGCTCCATTTGCCTATCACCACTCCGTCTTTCAGCAGCAGCAGTCCGGGGTTGCTTCTTATCACGGTCTTCAGCGTGGTCTCGTCGGTGAGATAGAACGGATATTCGGCTCCCGTGATGTCGCGCCAGTGCTGTATGCCCTCGTCGGTGCTTGCCGTCAGTCCGTAGAACGGATAGCCGTGGCTCTGGCAGTATTCGTATATCTGGTCGATCTCGCCGAAGTTAGAGTCGTCGGCATATTCGAGATGTGGCGATATCAGCAGGAATGTGTAGCCGCGGCGGCTGAGCACGCTGTCGGTAAGGTCTTCGCTTCCGTCGGTGGTCTGTATGAAGAAGTCGTGTATCGGCGGCACATATCCCTCGGATATCTGCACGGTCTTGCTGTCGATGAATGTCCATGTAGAGTCGGGATAGTTCTCGAGCGTAAACTCCTTGCGCTGTCCGTTCTTCTCAAGTATGAACGTTGTCTCAAACTCCGGACCCTTTGCCCCCTCGGGTATCTCCATGCCCTTCTTTATGTCGGCGCCTATGTGATAGGGGCGGAAGTCGAACTGCGGCAGGGTGTAGAGGCTCCTGGTGCTCGAGAACAGGATGAAGATAATGGTGTAGGTTATCACTATCCACTGGTTGGTGCGGCTGATGAAGCGGGGCATCATCAGCGGCTTTACGCACAGCACGATGGCTGCCGCCAGCAGAACAACGTTCTTATAGAAAGTCTCCCAGTTGGTAAGGATTATGGCGTCGCCGAAACATCCGCAGTCTTTTATCGGGTTGGCAACGGCGAGCCACAGCGTCAGCGGAGTCATTATGGCCATGAACAGCAGCAGCACGAGCCTCGACATGAGGCGGCGGTGTATGGCAAAAAGAATGAACACGCCAAGGCAGAACTCAAGTCCGCCAAGCAGCACCGATGCGCCAAGCGTGAGATAGTCGGGCACATACTGGCTCAGCTGCACCACGTTGAGATAGTCCTGCAGCTTGTATTGTGTGCCTAATGGGTCTATAGCCTTGACATATCCCGAAAAGATAAACGTCAGCGATATTACAAGGCGGCAGACGTTGACCAATATTCCCGTTATGGCTTTTCTTGCGTGCATCGTCAATGTTTAAGAAAGTTTTATCAGCCCGAACACGGCATAGTTGATTATGTCCATGTAGTTGGCGTCTATTCCTTCAGACACCAGGGTGGCCCCGTGTATGTCTTCTATTTCCTTTACGCGTTGTATCTTTGTAAGTATGAAGTCGGTATAGCTGCTCACTCTCATCGAGCGCCACGCCTCGTCGTAATCGTGATTTTTCCTTATCATCAGCTGCAGTGCCTCGTCGGCCTTCTTGTCGTATATGGCCAGTGCTTCGTCGGCAGATATGTCGGGCGTGTCGGCAAAGCCCATCTCAAGCTGTATCAGGCCCACAATGCCATAGTTGATGAGCGCTATGAATTCGGGGCGTATGCCTTCGCCCACGAGCGACTCTTTCTTTATCTCCAGGCTGCGTATGCGCTTGGCCTTGATAAACAGCTGGTCGGTGAGCGACGAGGGGCGCAGTATGCGCCACGACGGGCCGTAGTCGTGAAGTTTCTTGGCAAACAGTGCGCGGCATTCTGCCATGGCGCTCCTGAATTGTTCTTCTGTTTTCTGATTGTCTTTTGACATATTTTCTGAATAATCGGGTGCAAAGTTACTAATTTTACACGATATACGGCCAATATAAAATATTAATTAATAAAAAAGGTGAGCCGGCGGCGTCATTCTTTCATCCTTTTGTTTATGTATTTTATCTTGGCGCATTCCACGTCGAATACCGTTTTCAGCGAGTCGCGCTTAACCCTTGTCAGCGTCAGGTTTCTCAGCTGTTCTGCCGTGGCCATGCCCTTGCTCTTCAGGTCTTCCACGGTTTTCTTCATCTGCTCATACTCGCTTTCTATCTTCTGCAGCGCCCTGTCCGTGTTCTCCACGTTCAGCTGTGCGCGCTTAAGCTCTATCTCCTGATACAGGCGCAGTGCGGCTTTGCGCTCGTCTATCGCCTCGGGGCATTTCTTTCGCAGCGAGTCGATCGTGGCGAGAGCCTCCTTATACTGTCCCTTGCCGAATTGCTCGCGTGCGTTGTCAAGCAGCCCTTCGGCCTCTTTCTTCATGTCGTTGCCTGTGCATCCTGCCATTGCCGTCATCATGGCTATGGCTGCGCAGAGCGTTGTTATCTTGTTTGTTTTCATTTTCTGTTTTGTATTATCGGGTGCAAATATAGTGCAAGTCGGGCGAAATGCAAAATAAATGCCCGTTAAACGGCTTATTATTTGATGTTTACGTGCTATGGCCGGGGCATAGTGCTGTATGATATATTTATTTTCTTATGCCTGTTGCCTGCCGGACTTCTTGTGATGTTTGTGTATTGCTTTTTATAGTAGGAGATAAAAGTAAAAAAGTTTTTTATAAAAACTCGTCACTCGTCACAATGCCGTTTAATAGGCTGACTGACAGACGGTTAAAGTGTGACGAGTTGGAATTTCAACTCGTCACATGGGGCTTTTTGGTGTTTTTTTTAGGAGTTAAAGCAGATTCTTTTTGGGAGTTGGAGTAGTTAAAGTAGTTATCGCTCTCTGGGGTGAATAAGGAGTTAAAGTCATTAGTCTTGTTGATAGTAAACGTAGGGACGTACCCCAGGTGCGTCCGCAGCCCGATTACGTGTAAATTTTATAGTCTGTAACATCATCTTGATGAATAATGTGGATATGTTGCTGTCCCAAGGATTCGTAGGCATATTGATGTAATTGTTTGTATAACAGATATTTATTCTTGATTATATGTCGCGGAGGATTTTTTCGATAATGCGTGATTTGGACACACCTAGGGTGTGTCCCTACAGGGCTGTATATGATGAAAACATGCGTATTTACGTCAATCGACGACAGTAATAAGATGAGCCGAAGTCAATCTAAATCATGAAATTGGCTGTTTGAAGTCAACCAGAATCAGGAAACATCAACATTTTTTTGTTGCAGATGACGGATGTGATGAGTTGAAAATTCAACTCGTCACACCATAACATGTTGCCTGTCAGTAGGTTAAACCCAAATGTGATGAGTGACGAGTTTTTTTTAAAACTTTTTGCGTTGATGACAACAGACTGCGACTTTACAACAACCATATCCTTTTTATAATGTCAGATGATACATATTGTATTGTAAAAGCATACCTTTTACGTTGCGAAAGGCCACCTTTTGCGTCCTGATATGCCACCTTTCGTGTTGCAAAAAGGCATCTTTCGTGTTGCCGTATGCGGTCTTTTGCATGATGATATGCGTCTTTTTTGTTTGCCGGATGTCGTGCAGTGTATGCCTGGCAAGTCGTGTTGTTTGCTTTGGTCGGTATCTCCGGCCGTGAAGTCAGGGCGGCGTCAGTAGGTCCATTTCAGTCCGGCCATCAGGCAGCCGGGCATTCTGTTGTATCTTTCTATTGCCGAATAATATGGAGTAACAAGCGTGTTTATCCAGCTGTTGCTGTCGAGGTTCAGCACATTCTCTGCGCTCAGCTTCAGCGTAAGGCGCCTGATTTTGTATTCGGCGCTGAGTCCGAGGTCGTAAATGTCATATCTGTATGTGTCTGTCTTGCTGTGGCTGTAGGCCATGCTTGCCGTAAACTTCAGACGGCCTGTCTTTACATACAGCTTGCCTCCGGCCTCAATGCCGCTTATGTCAGTCTTTGTGCGTGATGATGCAATGTCGCTGATGCGGCGTGAGTAGCCCAGCGATACTTCGCCGTTGAACATCGAGCGGAAGTTTGACGCCACCACGGCTTTGGCCTTCAGCGACTTCAGCGTTGAGGTGTTGTCTATGCCGTTGAGCACCGACGGCGACTCCACGTAGTTTGCCGTCAGGTTGATCTTTATGCTGAGAGGTATTGCCGACAGTCTCTTCTCAAGGTTTGCCATTGCGTATATGTTGTCGGCATGGCTGCCGTAGGCATACGCCACGGTGCTTGTTGTGCCCTCCTGACTCACCACGGGCGTCAGCGCATGGTCTTGCCGCTGCATGTTGGCATACACGGTGAGGTAGGTCTGGCTTGCGGTGTTGTAGTTGTTATAGTTGAGCGACAGGCTTGTGCCGGTCTGAAACGGCGTGTCTATGGCCGATGCCGCCGTCATTTCGTTGTACGAGTCGATCAGCGTCAGCGCTGACATCTTGGCGGTTTCGGTGCGGTTTTTGGTTCTCGACAGACTGAGCGACAGGCTGTGGGCGTTGCTGAAGTCGTAGCTAAGGCTCAGCGACGGGTACACCTTTATCCTGTTTTCGCTTTGCCTGCCGGTTATGCTGCTGCGCTCCACAGTCACCGATGCGCCGGCGTTTACCTTCAGCGCGCCCTTGGTGTTGCGTGCAAATATGTTGGCCGAATATTCGTCGGTCTGTATCTTGTCCTCGCCTCCGGATGTCTGTTCCGATGTCAGCCTCAGTGTGTTCTGCTCATGCTGCTGCGACACCGATGCGTTGAGGCTGACACACTGCATCAGGTTGAGGCTGTAGCCCGCCTCAGAGCCTATGCTCAGCCGGCGTGTCGTGCGGTGCTGGCTTATGTAGAAGTCGTTGCCGCCGTTATTTGCCGTGCCGTAGTCAACGGGCAGAAGCCGTCGGTTGGTTGTCAGCATGCTGCGGCCTTTGTCGTCGTTCCATGCAAAGTTGCCGTTGACAAACAGCAGTCCTTTGCCTGCCGACACGTTGAGCGAGACATTGCTCTCTATGTCGCGCCCGTTGTTTTTTGCCGTATTGTCATACTTGGTTCCGCTTGTTCCGCTGTTGGTGGCTGCTGTGCCGAGGCTGATGTCGGTCATGCCGGCCTTTATGTTCCAGCGCAGTTGTGCCTTGTCCGTGGGGCGCCAGTCGGCCGCCAGTTTCGCCGTCAGAAAGTTTCCGCGGTTGTCGGTCGTAGATGCGCTCCTCACCAGCGTGTCGGCCGACAGGTAAGTTTCGTCTCTTTCCGTCCGGCTGTGGGTGTCAGAGTGGTTGAAGAGCAGACTGCCGTTTATCTCTAACCGGTCTGACGCCTTGTATTTCGCGTTGAGCGTGGCCATGTTGTTCATGTCCTTGCACAGGTTGTCGGGCCTGTACAGCAGCGATGTCTCCGCGCCGGATATCTTTATGCTGGTCTGTCCCGATGCCGTTACGTTGCCGCCGCTCATCATGTGGCTCAGGTAGTCGTTGAGCGAGAATACGGGTGTGCCGGTGTTGTTGCCCGACAGAATGGCCGTCAGCGAGAGCCTGTTGCCGGCGCCGAGCGTAAACGACTTTGCGTTGTATTTGTCCTTGTAGCCGCCGCTTGCGTCGGCATATCCCGACAGCCGGCCCAGACCCTTGGTCTTGATGTTCAGCGCGGTGTTGTCCCTGCTCCCGTAGTTGCTGCCCGGCGTGCCGTCTTTATAGTTCTTAATTATCTCCGCTCCGGCAACAACGTCGGCGGGCATGTTCTTTATCACGAGGCCGTCAGACTCGCGCGTAAACAGGTCGCGCCCGTCTATCAGCAGCTTGTCCACGGCCTTTCCGCCGTAAGACACGTTGCCGCCTTCGCTCACGCTCACGCCCGGCAGCTTTTCAAGTATGTCGCTTACGCTGTTCTCAAAGCCGTTGCTGAAGTGGCCTGTGTCAAACTTCACGGTGTCGCCGGCCATCTTTATTCCCGTGTAAGTGCCTTTTACGACAATCTCGCTAAGCGACCTTTCGTCGTGCTCCATCACAATGTCGGTGCTTTCGGGCTTCACTCTTGCCTTTACCTTGCGGTCTTTATATCCCAGACACTTTGCCTGCACCCACATGTCGCCGTCCGATTTTGGCGATATGCTGTACGATCCGTCCTTGCGGGTTATGGCGTAGCCCTTCATCGGCGGCGTCAGCAGGCTGTCGGAATACAGCAGCACCGTGGCACCGGCCACGGCCTCTCCCTGCAAGTCTTTGACGTGACCGTTGATTATGGCCTGGGCATGGGCCGACATGCATATATAAAATATGATAATAAGCAAAAGCTTTCTTTTCATCGCCACAAGGCTTGGTGTGATGCTCTTAAACAATAATTTATTTCATGTATGTCACCTTGTCCGCGCTGTCTAACAGCTTTTTGTAGTTATGGTCAACTTTTTCTGAATATTCTTCTTCAGTTATGGCCGTTCCTTCCGTAGGCTCTTTCAGTTCGATGTTGTCAACTTCCGTCATGCTTTCAAGGCTGAGAGTGTATGCAGGTGTGGTTATCCTTACCACAAGTCCGGGCAGTCCGTAATATCCGAGAGGGGCGCACGCAAAAGGAATTTCGGGCGTAAACCACGCCGTGATGCGCGGGTCTTGCCTGAGCGTTGCCTTATAGCAGGTCTTTCCGAGTACGTTTTCAGTTTTTTCCTCTACGTCCCAGTCGAGTCTGTTGGCATGTCCCTTTACAAGGTATAGCTTGTTGACGAATTCACTCTGGGTAACTTTTATGCTGTCGTCAAGGTCTATGTAAATATTCCTTTCATCAACCATAAGCGGCACTTTGTCAACACTTTCGGGCTCTTTCGTAAAAAGATATTTGTTGCCGACGGCTGTTAGCGAATATATCTTTTTGTCTTCCTGAATATCGCGTATAACCATCTTTTTTGCAATCTCATTTTCCATCTCATAAACACCCTTGTTGACCTCCATTGATGATGAATATATACATCTTATCCCTTTGGACTGTGAAAACAACGGTATGGAAATTATAGATAGTATTAGTGTGATTAATGTTTTCATATAATCAAGATTTTTATAATGTTATTTTTATGGTGTTGTGTCTTTGGCTTAATCAGAATATAAGTATTGAGGCGGTTATTTATGGCTAAAGTTTGCGTATGCCGTTTTATGGTTTATATCCGTTTATGGCTTGATGCATAACCTTTTACGGTAGCGTTGATAATCGCGTTATTCCATATACGTCACCTTGTCCGCGCTGTCTAACAGCTTTTTGTAGTTGTGGTCAACTTTTTCTGAATATTCTTCTTCGGTTATGGCCGTTCCTTCCGTAGGCTCTTTCAGCTCGATGTTGTCAACTTCCGTCATGCTTTCAAGATTAAGAGTATAGTTAATGGTAGTAAGTCTTACCACAAGTCCGGGCAGTCCGTAATATCCGAGAGGGCCGCATGCAAAAGGAATTTCGGGCGTAAACCACGCCGTGATGCGCGGGTCTTGCTTGAGCGTTGCCTTATAACAGATTTTTCCGAGAATAGTCTCTGTTTTGTCTTCTATGTCCCAGTCGAGTTTTGCTGCCCTGCTTTTAACAACATATAGCTTATTTACGTAAAATGTCTGTGTAACTTTTATGCTGTCGTTCAGGTCTACATAAATGTTTCTTGGGTCAACCATCAGAGGCATCTTGTCGACAGACGACGGTTCTTTCGTGCACAAATATATTCCGTTAACTGCTGTAAGCGAATAAATCTTTCTGTCGGCTTTGGCTCTTGCCAAGATTGTATCTCTTACGATTTTGTTTTCCAATTCATAAAATCCTTGTTTGATTGGATATGTTGTGGCGTAAATACATCTTATCCCTTTTGTCTGTGAAAAAGCTGAAATAGCGGTTACCGACAATAATAGTGTTGTGAAAAATCTCATATCCGTAAAACTTTTATGCTGTTTGGTTTGCATATAAAATTTAAAACATGGCATTTTCTTTAGCCAAAAATCGTTCAGTCGGTTGTTTGTTCCGTGGCGTAATGAAATTGCATAAGAAAATACTTCGGGCCGTAGAAACTTGTACTTCTTCTTCGGCTGCGGTTCGGCAAGGCATTACGGATGGCCGGTGTTGATTGTCGGATGTGTTGTTCTCATAATATATCTTTTTTAGTTTAAGGCAGGTGGAAACCTTAATGTTAGAGTATCAGCAAATTTATAAAAAATATTTCAATGCCGGTTGTCAGCTGTTTTTATTTAAGACGTTTTACGCTTTGTTTAATCATGTTTTGAGTTATGGCATCGTCAGGGCAAAGAATAATAAAGAGTAAGAAAACGGCTGTTGTGTCATTGTTTTTTTGTAATTTTGCAGCCGCTTAGAAATTTTTTGATTATGAAGTTACTGACAAACGCCGAATTGGCAAGCCTGCTTGATAAAGATATATTCCATAAGATTTCTTCTGCCGCCGATTCGCTTAACCTCGAATGTTATGTTGTCGGCGGATATGTCCGCGACCTGTTTCTTGAAAGACCGTCGAACGATATCGACGTGGTTGTGGTGGGCAGCGGCATACAGCTTGCCGACGCACTGAAAAAGGAACTTGGACGCAAGGCAAAGCTGTCGGTGTTCCGCAATTTCGGTACGGCACAGGTGAAATACCGCGACCTTGAGGTGGAGTTTGTCGGCGCAAGAAAGGAAAGCTATACGCACGACTCGCGCAAGCCGGTGGTTGAAGACGGCACGCTGGAGGACGACCAGAACAGGCGCGACTTTACGATAAACGCTCTTGCCGTGTGTCTTAACGGGCCGCGCTTCGGCGAGCTTGTAGACCCATTCGACGGCATTGCCGACATGGAAGACGGCATAATACGCACGCCGCTCGACCCTGACATAACTTTCTCTGACGACCCGCTGCGCATGTTGCGCTGCATAAGGTTTGCCACTCAGCTTAACTTCTTTATCGAAGAGGAAACGTTCGACGCCCTTGAGCGCAACGCCGACCGCATAGGCATAATCAGCGGAGAGCGCATTGCCGAGGAGCTCGACAAGATAATGATGACCAAGACGCCGAGCAAGGGCTTTGTTGACCTGCAGCGCTGCGGTCTGCTTCAGCGCATACTGCCCGAGCTGGCTGCCATGGATATGGTGGAGACAAGGCAGGGAAGGGCGCACAAAAACAACTTCTATCACACGCTTGAGGTGCTCGACAACGTGTGCAAGCACTCTGACAACCTGTGGCTGAGATGGGCTGCGCTGATGCACGACATAGGCAAACCGAAGACCAAGCGATGGGACCAGAAGATAGGATGGACCTTCCATAACCATAATTATATAGGCGCAAAGATGGTGCCCGAGATATTCAGACGACTGAAACTGCCGCTCGACAGCAAGATGAAGTATGTGCAGAAGCTCGTAAACCTGCACATGCGGCCTATCGTCATTGCCGACGACGTGGTTACGGACAGTGCCGTAAGGCGACTGCTTAACGATGCCGGCGATGACATAGACGACCTGATGATGCTGTGCGAGGCCGACATAACGAGCAAGAACGAGGTGCGCAAGCGCCATTTCCTCGAGAATTTCCGCATCGTGCGCTCTAAGCTCCACGACCTGAAGGAAAAGGACTATAAGCGCCTGCTGCAGCCCTGCATCGACGGAACAGAGATAATGGAGATGTTCAACCTTAAGCCTTCGCGCGAGGTTGGCGAGCTGAAGAAGGTGCTGAAAGACGCTGTGCTGGACAACAGAGTGCCCAACGAGCGCGAGCCGCTGATGCAGTTGCTCATGGAGAAGGCACGTGAGATGGGACTTTGTCAGGATAATGCTTGACAAAGGCGCTGCCGTTTCCGGTAGACCTGCCTTGCGCTTTGCCATGCAATGCCGGTGCTGAAGGTATCGGCTGAATGTAAATCTTTTTTATTTTTCGCAGACGTTTGACGCCTCTACATCGCCAACGCCCGCGACGCAAAGGCATTTCTGACAGAAAACAACCTAAAAACGATAGCTTAGTTAAGTGTCTGACGGGCAGCATTTTAATGTTTTATGTTGCATGGGTTTTCTTTTCCCAAAATGCAAAATGCGGCATCTTGCAGTGTAAAACCTATCCTTTTAGAGGTCAAAATGTCGCCTTTTGCGTTCTAATTTCACCCGTTTGTGTCTCCAAAACAGGCTGATTTTATATACGAAACCGCACTTGATGTGAATTAATCTTAAATTGTTGGTCCTGCAGAGTTGTATGTTTTAACATATTTTTGTTATCTGTTTTCTGTTTCGTCAAAAACAAATGTCCTGATTTTTTACCGCTTTCTGTGCCGCGTACCGGCAGCGTGTTTTGTCCGAATAGCGCGATAATTATGTGGAAAGCGTTGCCATGCGCTGCGTTGCATGTATGGTTCGTTTTGTAATTATTTTTCGTTTTCAGACCTTGCGCGCCGCATTGCGTGCATAGCTTTAAATTTTGACGCGCACACTGTTCAAAATGTTTTTGTTAATGCTACTTACAGTGAATTAGAGTTAAAACACAATAATTATCATTTAACCTTAATGTAATATTCAATAATAATATGTACATTTGCATCTCGAAAACTACCGGTGTGAAAATAGTTTTCAAAATATGATATAAGCAAATTAGAAATAATAGTATAAAAATTTTAGGAAAATAGGTATGAAAAGAAACAAATTTTTATTGCTTGCATTTGCTGTTGCCGCAATGTTAACATCGTGCGGGGGCAAGCAGGGAGGAAAAATGGGCGACAATGAGTTCGCTGTGAGGACAATAGAGACGCAGACCGCGAATCTCCAGTCTTCTTATCCTGCATCTATCAAGGGCGTCCAGGACGTGGAGATCCGCCCGAAAATTTCAGGATTCATAACAAAACTTTGCGTAAGAGAAGGACAGACCGTTAAGCGCGGTCAGCTGCTGTTCGTGATTGATAACGTAACTTACGCCGCAGCTGTGCGCCAGGCTAAGGCTGCCGTTAACTCAGCCAAGGCTCAGCTCAACACAGCAACTCTTACATACGAGAATAGCCAGAAGTTGTTCAAGAACAACGTAATCGGTTCTTATGAACTGCAGTCTGCCAAGAACAGCTACGAGTCTGCTAAGGCAGCTCTTGCACAGGCTCAGGCCAACTATGTATCTGCAAAGCAGAATCTCGACTTCTGCTATGTTACAAGTCCGGCAAATGGTGTAGTAGGCGATCTGCCTTATGAAGTCGGTGCGCTTGTAAGCTCTTCAAATGCAGAGCCGCTTACAACAGTGTCTGACATTAACTCAATGCAGGTTTACTTCTCAATGACAGAGAAGGACCTCCTCGACATGACAAAGACAGCCGGCGGACTCCACGCTGCAATAAAGGATTATCCTCCTGTTAAGCTGCAGCTTGCCGACGGTACAGTATACGGACATGACGGACGTGTGGCTGCTGTCAGCGGAGTAATCGACCAGAGCACAGGTTCTGTGTCTATTCGTGCCGACTTCCCCAACCCTGAGCATCTGCTCAAGAGCGGCGGTTCAGGAAGCATCGTTGTGCCTCATGCAAGCTCTTCTGCCATCGTTGTTCCGCAGGAAGCTGTTGTACAGGTTCAGGACAGATACTTCGTTTATATCGTAGGAAAAGACAACAAGGTTAAGTATAGCGCCGTTACCGTAAACCCCAACAACGACGGTAAGAACTATATTATCGAAAGTGGTCTGAAGGCCGGCGACAAGATCGTTGTTAAGGGTGTTACCACCTTGAAGGACGGTATGCAGATAACACCGATAACAGAGGCTCAATATCAGGAGAAACTGAAGAAGACAAGCGAGATGGGTTCGCATCAGAACGACCTGAACAAACTGAAAGAAGACCTTACAAAGTAAATCAGGTCGCCGGGCTCTGCGGCGTATGCAGGCGTCAGGGTGAATGCTTATGACGCCACTTGCCCTCAGCCTTACAACCTCATAAACAAAAGTAAAACAGAAAAAACATGAGATTAGATAACTTTATAAAACGCCCGGTGCTGTCTACGGTTATCTCAATATTGACAGTCATCCTGGGTCTTATCGGATTGGTGTCGTTGCCTATAGAGCAATACCCTGACGTTGCGCCGCCAACGGTGCAGGTAAGTGCCAACTATACGGGAGCCAATGCCCAGACCGTGCTCAACTCGGTTATCGTGCCGCTTGAAGAGCAGATCAACGGTGTGGAAGGCATGACATATATGACATCAACGGCTTCGAACGAAGGTTCGGCCAACATTACGGTGTTTTTCAATCAGGGTATGAACGCCGACATGTGTCAGGTAAACGTGCAGAACCGTGTGTCTCAGGCATCAGCCCTGCTGCCGGCCGAAGTAACAAAGGCTGGTGTGACGGTTGAAAAACGACAGACCTCAACCGTGCTCCTTATGGCCATCAAGGGAGACGCAGGCAGATACGACGAGAAGTTCTTGCAGAACTATGCCGACATCAACATCATTCCTGCCGTTAAGCGTGTAAGCGGTGTAGGTGGATGTGAAGTTATGGGTGCCAAGACTTATTCAATGCGTATTTGGCTTGACCCCGTAAAGATGAAGAACTACGGCCTTATGCCGACAGATATTTCTAATGTACTTGCCGAGCAGAATATTGAGGCTGCTCCCGGTAAGTTTGGTGAGCAAAGCGACAACCAGTATGAATATACAATACGTTATAAAGGACGTTTGCAGACTCCTACCGAATTTGAGAACATGGTTATCTCAAGCGACGCAAACGGCAACACTATCCGTGTTAAGGATGTTGCACGAGTAGAGCTCGGCGGACTTTACTATAACGTTACTTCAAAGGTTAACGGTCAGCCGGCCGTCATGATGATGGTTACACAGACCGCTGGTTCTAACGCTACTCAGATTGTAAACGATATCAAGAAGGTTATCGACGAACAGCGCACTATGTTGCCTCCGGGCGTTGAGATTGTATATATGCAGGACGTTACAGAGTTCCTTTATGCATCAATGGCCGACCTTGTTCATACTCTGTTCGAGGCATTCGTGCTTGTGTTCATCGTGGTTTACTTCTTCCTGCAGGACTTCCGCTCTACACTTATTCCGCTTATCGCGGTGCCGGTGTCATTGGTCGGTACGTTCTTCTTCCTTTATGTATTTGGCTTCTCGCTCAACCTGCTTACGCTGTCTGCGTTAGTGCTTGCCATCGCGATTGTGGTCGACGACGCCATAGTGGTCGTCGAGGCCGTCCATGCTAAGCTCGACCTTGGATACAAGTCGGCACGCCAGGCCTCTATCGACGCGATGAACGAAATCTCTGGAGCCATTATTTCTATTACGCTTGTGATGTCGGCCGTGTTTATTCCTGTGTCGTTCATCGGCGGAACTTCAGGTACGTTCTACAAGGAGTTCGGTATAACGATGGCTATCTCAATCGTAATCTCGGCTATCAACGCGCTTACGCTTTCACCGGCATTGTGTGCGATATTGCTGAAGCCGAAGAACGAAGACGGCACAGTGCGCAAGATGTCAATGATTGACCGCTTCCATACTGCATTCAATGGCGCATACGGTAAGGTGCAGGACAAGTATACCAAGTGTGTCCGCAAGATAGTGGAGAAACCGGTTATCGCAATAATTGCTGTGCTCATAGGTGTTGCAGCTTTGGTGGTTACTGCTATGAACACAAAGACTGGTCTTGTGCCTGACGAGGATACTGGTACTGTATTCTGTACAGTGTCAACGCCTCCTGGAACCAGTCTTGAGAAGACCAACCTCGTTATGGATCAGGTTGACTCCATGCTTACTACCAACCCGGCCATCGAGAATATCCTCCGTATCACCGGTTATAACTTCATTTCAGGACAAGGTTCAAACCAGGGTACGTTCATTGTCAAGCTGAAGTCATTTGAGGACCGTGACAAAGAAGAAGGATTCATGAAGTATTTCGATGTACACAGCATGGGTTCTAAGATGGTGCTCGGAATGATTTACAAGCAGACTGCTTCAATCAAGGGTGCACAGATCCTGGCCTTCCAGCCGCCTATGGTGCAGGGATTCTCTGCAACAAACGGTCTGACATTCTCTATGCTCGACCGTACCGGTGGTGACGTGAACGCATTCTTTAACATCACTCAGAAGTTCCTTGCAGAGCTTAATCAGCGTCCTGAGATAGCTACGGCTATGACGTCATACAACTCTCAGTATCCGCAGTATATGATTGATGTTAATGTTGCAAAATGTAAGCAGAGCGGCATCGACCCGAATACAGTGCTTACTGCAATGCAAGGATACTACGGAGGTATGTATTCTTCAAACTTCAACTCTTACGGTAAGCTTTATCGTGTAATGATCCAGGCAGATCCGAAGATGCGTGAGGACATCAAGAGTATGAACAATGTATATGTAAGAACTGCAAACGGCATGGCTCCTATCAACGAGTTTGTAACAATGACCAAGGTTTACGGACCTCAGGAGATTGCACGTTTCAACCTCTTCACATCTATTGACATCAACGCCACTGCAGCAGACGGCTACTCTTCAGGTGACGCTATCCGTGCCATCGACGAAGTGGCTAAGCAGACTCTGCCTACAGGATATGGTTACGAGTTCTCTGGTCTGACACGTTCAGAGCAGGAGTCTAGCAGCTCTACGATGATTATCTTCGCACTCTGTCTGACATTCGTTTACCTTATCTTGAGTGCACAGTATGAGAGCTATCTCGTTCCGCTGTCAGTAATTCTTTCTATTCCGTTCGGTATTGCCGGAGCGTTCGTATTCACAGACCTGTTCGGAAAGAACAACGACATCTACATGCAGATTGCGTTGATTATGCTTATCGGACTTTTGGCCAAGAACGCCATCCTTATCGTGCAGTTCGCCCTTGAGCGCCGCCGCACCGGTATGGCATTGTCGTGGGCGTCAGTTCTCGGTGCAAGCGCCCGTCTGCGTCCTATCTTGATGACCTCGTTGGCTATGATTATCGGTCTTGCTCCGTTGCTCATCCCGATTGGTGTAGGATACAACGGAAACATGACCCTTGGTGCAGCCGCTATCGGAGGTATGCTTATCGGTATGGTCTGCCAGCTTCTGGTTGTGCCTGCTCTGTTCTATATCTTCCAATATCTGCAGGAGAAGATCAGACCGCTCGAGTTTGAAGACGAGGTTACTTCTGTCGATACAGAGTTGTTACAGTACACACGTCCTGTTGAAATGCTGAAAAATGATGATAAAAATGAAAAAGAATAATATATTGATAATGATTTCTGCGGCTGCTCTTTTAAGCAGCTGCGGAATCTACAACAAGTATGAGCGCCCGGAAGTGAACACCACGGGACTTGTACGCGATGTAGCTTCTGCCACAGACACTCTGGCTGTAACAGACACCACAAGCTTCGGCAACCTGCCTTGGCGCAGCGTGTTCACTGATCCGCAGTTGCAGTCTATCATAGAGAAAGGTCTTGCCAACAACACCGACATGCTCAACGCCGCGTTGAACGTTAAGATGGTTGAGGCTCAGCTCACTGCTGCAAAGCTGGCTTTTGTGCCTTCGTTCACATTCTCTCCGCAGGGTACCATCAGTTCTTGGGACGGAAGCAAGGCCACGAAGACCTACTCGCTGCCCATCAACGCAAGCTGGAGCATCGACCTGTTCGGCAATCTGCTCAACCAGAAGCGTAGCGCACAGATGGCACTGCTCGCCACAAAAGACTATCAGCTCGTCGTTAAGACAAATCTCATTGCTAACATAGCCAACATGTATTACACGCTGATGATGCTCGACAAGCAGCTTGAGATTGTCGACAACATGACCGGCCTGACAAAGGATACATGGGACATGATGAAACTGCAGAAGGAGCTTGGCAACACAAAGGAGACAAGCGTGCAGAGTGCTGAGGCCAACTACTATTCAGTGCTTGCACAGGCTGCCGACCTGAAGCGCCAGATACGTGAGACCGAGAACTCGCTCTCGCTGCTGATAGGCCAGCAGGCACAGACCATCGGTCGCGGCAAGCTCGACAACCAGTCGCTTCCTTCTGAGTTCAGCACGGGCATAGGCATACAGATGCTCAACAACCGTCCTGACGTGCATTATGCCGAGATGACTCTCGCACAGTGCTTCTACGACGTGCAGACAGCCCGCTCTAAGTTTTATCCTAACATAACGATAAGCGCCTCAGGAGCATTCACCAACAGCTCAGGTGCCGGCATCGTCAATCCCGGCAAGTGGCTGCTCAGTGCAGTCGGCAGTCTTGTTCAGCCGATATTCATGAACGGTCAGCTCGTGGCAGGTCTGAAGGTTGCCAAGGCTCAGCAGGAGCAGGCATACAACACATGGCAGAATGCCGTTCTGTCTGCAGGCAGCGAGGTAAGCAACGCCCTGGTGCTGTATAATTCTTCAGATGAGAAGAGCAAGCTGGAGCAGAAGCAGATAGAGAGCCTTACCAAGAACGTTGAATACACCAAAGACCTCTTTGCTATGGGCAACAGCACATACCTCGAGGTTATCAGCGCCCAGCAGTCGCTGCTTAACGCAGAGCTGGCAAAGGTACAGGACGACTTCTATAAGATGCAGGCCGTTGTAAATCTTTATTACGCACTCGGCGGCGGCAGAGATTAAGTTTCTTAAGTCATTGCCGGCGCTGTGCCGATGCTGACAGCACGATGACATTGCGCCGGGATGATGACGGTTATAACATAAATTAGAATTGATAATATGATTAGTCCTAAAGCAGAAATAGATCCTAAAGCAAAAATCGGAAAGAATGTTACTATCTATCCGTTTGCTTATATAGAAGGCGATGTTGAGATCGGTGACGACTGCGTCATCTATCCTTACGTCAGCATAATGAACGGTACCCGCCTGGGACGCGGCAACAAGGTGTTCCAGAACACTGTGCTTGGAGCTGTTCCTCAAGACTTCAACTATAAGGGTGACCCTTCTCATCTTATTATCGGAAACGGCAACATCATACGCGAGAATGTCGTTATCAACCGTGCAACGTTCAGCGACGGCAAGACCGTGATAGGCAACAACAACTTCCTTATGGAAGGCGTTCACGTGTCTCACGACACAAAGATTGGCAACGGCTGCGTGTTCGGATATGGTACGAAGATTGCCGGCGACTGCGTCATAGAGGATGCTGTGATATTCTCTTCTGGCGTTATTGCCAATCCGGGAGCACGTGTGGGCAAGGCGTCTATGGTGCAGAGCGGATGCCGCTTCAGCAAGGATGTTCCTCCGTATATCGTGGCAAGCGATAATCCGGTGAAGTATGGTGGCGTCAATACCACTATCCTTAACAACCATGGCGTTTCAGAGAAGGTGCAGAGCCATATCGCCAATGCATACCGTCTGGTGTTCCATGGTCAGACCAGTGTGTTTGATGCTGTATTGCAGATTAAGGAACAGGTACCTGATGGCGAAGAGATACGCCACATTATTGAGTTCATTAACGGAACAAAATTGGGTATAATCAGTAAATTATAATGATTTCTAAGTTTATATCATTTTAGGTTTATCATTCGTGGGACTGACCGTGAGGTTCGTCCCACTTTCTTTTTATCCCGAATCCTAAAGACAGATTCGGGTTTAAGCAGAATATATGCGAGATGGATGATTTCTTTGTCCTGCTGCCGGTGGCGACAACATATTGGGCATATAGGAAAGGGCACATATTGCATTGCGAAAGACGGCAAAATGGAGACTAAAACACGGCCTATCGCACCATGAAAGGTATGCTTTTATGCAGGATGATGACATAAAAAGTTTTTCTTAAAAACTCGTCACTCGTCACAACATCACATAAGTTCCTGACAGACAGATGCTTATAGCGTGACGAGTTGCAGTTTCAACTCGTCACATCCAGGCTGAAGATGCCATTTTAGCCGAACTTAACAAGGAAAACACCTGCTTGAAGTCAACCAAAATCAGGAAAAAAATAATATTTTGTCCTTTATTGAGCATGATGTGATGAGTTGAAACTGCAACTCGTCACGCCGTAACATCTTGTTTGTCAGTGTGTTATGGCCGTATGTGACGAGTGATGAGTTTTTTTGAAAATATTTATATAGCAAATTCCTTTTATTTTTTCTGATTTCGGTTGACTTCAAACAGACCTTTCTCTGATTAAAGTTGACTCCGTTTAGATTTAAGGCTGTTATTGGCTTGCTTGTTTTCTGCCGGTATGGCAACAAGCCGCTATCGGCAGACATAGATGTTAAGTTCGGGGCATTTAGATGTATGCGTAGGGCGAGCAGGCAGATGCCGAAAGCCTGTATTATTTAATGCCGTAAGGCCTTTGTCTGAGACTTATGGCAGTGAAACAGGAGGCGGTGTATATAAAAGCACACTCCCTGTTGCTGTTATGGCAGGCAACAGGGAGTGCGTATTTTATGTTTCTTGTGCAAAAGATTATTTTCTCATAAATTCTTTTATGCTTTCCTCAGGAATACCGAAGCTAAAGTTGTCGGTAGTACCCAGCTTGGCGAAGTTTACGGCCACCAGATTGCCGTATTCGTCAATCACGGGGCTGCCGCTTGAGCCCTGCAGCGTAGGTATGCTGTAGAGCAGGCGCTGGCCGTCAGACAGCTGCGTAACCTTGCCGCTCGTCATCTGCACCTTTATGCCCTGCTTGGTGTTGGCAAGCACAAGTCCGGCGTTATATCCTATCATATACAGCTGCTGGTCTATCTTCAGCTTGTCGTCGTCGCTGCTTGAGAAGAGGGTTGCCAGCTTGTCGGTGAACGAACGCTCAGAGTCGTCGCCTTTCAGTTTAAATATATATGTATTTTCAGGCGTCTTCTTGTTCTTTAGCTGTATCAGCGCGAGGTCGATGTTCTCTTTGTCAGATGTACGTACCACCACGCACGGATTCTTTATTATGAAGTCGCTTTCGCTGGTTACGTATGTGTTGTTGTAGGCAATGCCCAGTTCCGATATAGTCCTTATCTTAATGCCCTCCGGGTCAATGTTGTCGTCGATGCCTTCGCACGACTGCTTCAGTGCCGTAAACTGCTCGCTCAGCTCAGCCTGTTGCGCGTTTATCTGTGCCAGCCTTTCCTGGTCGGTGTGTATAAATCCGTAGAAGTCGAAGTAAGAGCAGCTGCTCTTCTGGCTCTCCAGCTGGTCATACTGCTGCGACAGTTCCGCCATCTGCTCAGTGAAAAACTGCTTCAGCGTCTTCATGAATCTTATCATGCTGCGGCGTGCCGTCACGGCGTCGATGTCGGGCTGTGCCACGTGGCGGTTGGTCATCAGCGTGCCCTCCTTGTCGATGAAGAATGCCGTACCCGTTATCATGTTGCGGTCTTTCTTGGCTTCCTCAGCGTCGGCCGTCAGTCCGGTTATGTCGCCGTCTTCGTCAAGGCCCTTGAAGTAAAGCGAGTTGCCGTTAGGAAGCTGCACCTCATAGTAAAACTCGTTTAACACCACTACCACACCCGAAGATGTCTCCTTGAACAGCTCTTCGGCAGATTTCTTGTTGCTGCATCCTGCAAATAATATCAGGATAAGGCTTAGCGTGAATAATTTTTTCATAATAAAGGCGTTTTCTTTTACAACTTGTTTTGCCGCCTTTTGCAGCGGGCAGGAACGTATTTAAATGTTTTTTATGGTGAGCAAAGTTAACAAAAATGTCAGTATTTTAAAAATTATTATCAATAAAATTGTGCTACATGCCAAAACTTGTCCGGCTTAGCCATGTCAGTGTTTATCGTTGGTTTACACAAATGCTTTGTCTGCTTGGTTTTCCGCCAATATCATGCTTCCGCCAGAGCATCTGCCTTATTCATATTCCTTTATAACCAGATGCCTCGGCAGCGTTATCACCTTTAGCCGCTTGAACCACACTCTTGCCGAATTGTTGAAGTAGCGCGTCACGTGGCTGCTTATCATGTAGTATTTTAGTGCATATTCGTCCATGTGTTCGGCAAATGCAGCCTTTATTCTTGAGCATTTCTCATTTATGGCGTTGTCCGTGGGATTGACCAGCCGGCTCACGGTCTCGTTTATCTTTTCTATGTCCAGGCTGCCGTTGGTCGTGGCCTTATACAGGCGCGTTATTTCCTCGCTGTGGTCGACGAGGTCTTTAAACTCAACACCTTCGGGATGATTAAGGAAGAACAGATAGAGAGCCTTGTGCACGGGTGTCATTATAACCTCTTTGCCGTAGTCTGTCAGTATGAAGTGGTAGTCGCTTGTAATTCTCAGCCGGCTCAGGCTCGTTTTGGCTGCCTCTATGCGCAGTTCTTCCAGCACAGGCACCGATATGGCACGCAGAAGCAGGTCTGTGCGTCCCATGCGCTGCAGTTCCATTACCATTTTCTTCACCTCATTAGCAATAGCCTGCGCTTTGTCGTTGTTTGTTTCCATGTCATTCACACTGCAAAAATACTTTAATATTTTTATTGTGTAATAATTTTTTTCGGCATTTTTATCTCTGCAAGCCTTGCGCTCTGCTGCGCCTTATATAAAAGATGATTATCTTTGCTGTCGCAAAACACAAGGCATATGGAAGAAAGAAAGTTTGGTACGATAGATTTTGGCGAACCTGTAGACCTGTCGCAGAACATCATCAAGGTTGTCGGCGTGGGCGGCGGTGGCTGCAATGCCGTTCAGAACATGTATGAAGAAGGCATCGACGGCATAAGCTTTGCCGTGTGCAACACCGACAGTCAGCCGCTTGCAAGGTCGGCCGTTCCCGTTAAGCTGCTTCTCGGCAAGCGCGGTCTTGGCGTAGGCGGAGTGCCCGAAAAGGGACGCGAGGAGGCCGAGTCGAGCCTTGAACAGATAAAGAGCCTGTTTGCAGACGAGACAGAGATGGTGTTCGTAACGGCCGGAATGGGCGGCGGCACCGGCACGGGTGCAGCCCCGGTGGTGGCCGGCGTGGCGCGCTCCATGGGTCTTCTTACGATAGGCGTGGTTACCATTCCTTTCTTTTTCGAGAAAGAGAAAAAGATAATAAAGGCCCTTAAGGGCGTTGAGGAGATGCGCAAGAATGTTGATGCGCTGCTCATAGTGAACAACGAAAGCCTGTGCGACGTTTATGCCGACTCGAAGATTCCGGTGAAGGAGGCATTCAAGTATGCCGACAACGTGCTGTGCAATGCCGTTAAGAGCATAGCCGAACTGATAACCGTTGAAGGCAACATAAACCTCGACTTCTGCGATGTGGAGTCGACAATGAAGAACGGTGGCGAAGCCATCATGGCCATCGGGCGCGCCGGCGGCGAGCGCAGGGTGGAGAAAGCCATATTTAATGCGCTCGACTCACCTCTGCTTTACGGCAACGACGTGAGCAAGGCCAAGCGCATACTGCTGAATATATACACCAGCGAGGAGCATCCCCTGCTTGTCAATGAGCTTGAGGAGATTGATGCGTTTATGGACAAGCTTTGGCATAATCTTGACGTTATATGGGGTGTTTCAGACGACAATTCGCTGGGTGAAGATGCCAAGATAGCCATCCTTGCAACCGGCATGGACGACGAAAGCTGTGATTTCTGCCGCACGGAGACAGAGCGCCAGTATTCAGACGATGAGCATTATCATGAGCTAATAAAGAAACTGTATAAGCCTAAGAACAGCAAAATGCGCAGGCCGTATCATGTGCCGGTTGCTGATGTTGCTGAGGCTGATTCGCCGTCAGATGCCATTCTGCCTGATAATGGAGCAGGGCCGGATAGTGAGAATACGGATATGCCGGGCACGATACAGCTTGAAGTAAAGCCATGTGATGAAGAAGCCGTAAAGCCTGCTGCCGAGCCTGTTGTTGAGCAGGCAGAAGAAGTGGTGCATGTTGGCTGTGCAGAGCCGGTCGTAGAGCATAATGACAACGAACAGCAGATAACGGCAAGAGACTTAAAAGGTGTTGAGCCCGGTGTTGATACGCCACAGCGAAGGACCGTGAAGGGCATTGTTGACAAAATAGCAGGAATCATTAACAACATCCTGAAAGAGTAGTCTGTCCGCAAATAATATAATATTGATGCATTGCTAAATTGTAAATGTCGCCAGACAAGGCTTGAATTAAGGGCCTGTCTGGCGGCATTTATGCTATTTTTAAGCTGTATATGATTTTCCGTAAGAGCTGATCTGGCTGCATCCTTCTGCTTTCTGCCGTCATGCTTTTTTGCCGTTGGCTCTTCTTCATTCACACTTTTGCCTCACTGTCTGACGTCATGCCTTGGCCATTCGCTTTTTGAGCCTTTTATACACAATCACCACTGCCGGCACAAGGAACAGGTCGGCGGCTATCCATGCCGTAGGGTCGCCGTAGCATACGCCAAGAAACAGGAATGCCGGAACCAGCCACAGACTCACGCCGCAGCGGGCTATCATCTCCATTACGCCCGAAAGCATTGACAGATTAGAGAAGCCTAAACCTTGCAGACTGTAGCGGAATATGGTGAGAATGCCAAGAACGGGGAAGAAATAGCTTGATATTCGCATGTACATTGCTGCGTTTGATATAATTTCGCTTTCGGTAGATTTTACGAACATCAGCATCATCTCGTCGGCAAAAAGCCCGATGACAATGAGGGTAAACACAAAATAAACGAGCATGATCTTTACTGCCGAAGTCATTCCGAGTTTTATTCTCTCCAGCTTGCGTGCGCCTATGTTCTGTCCGCAATATGTGGCCATGGCCACCCCGATATTCTCAAACACACACGTGAACAGATACTTCACGCGCATTGCCGCCGTAAACGAAGCCACGTAGACCGTGCCGAGGGCATTATTGGCACTTTGCAGCATTATGGTGCCGATGGCTGTGATGGAGAACTGAAGCCCCATGGGTATGCCGTTGTTGAGCAACTTTCCCACCATCTTGTCGTTGTATGCGCGCTCGCGTCCCTGCGGAATGAGTATGCGCATGCGCTTCTTTATGTATAGCGCGCACAGTGCCGAGGCAAATATTTGCGACAGCATGGTGGCGATGCCTGCGCCCTCAACGCCCATGCCGAAGGCGATGATGAGCAGGAAGTCGAGCAGGATGTTGACCACTGAAGAGGCTATCAGAAAGTAGAATGGCTGCTTGGAGTCGCCAAGGGCACGGATGAATCCCGACAGGATGTTATACGCAATGGTGAATGGTATGGCCAGAAAGTTGAGCATAAGGAACAGCCATGCGTCGTGGAATATGTCGGCCGGCGTGTTGACTATCTTCAATATGCGCTCGCAGAATATGCATGTTATCACGGTTATCACAACGGCTATCACAGCCGCTATGCGCAGGGCATTGCTCACGTAGGCACGCATCTTTGAGTAGTCTTTGGCTCCGAACTCCTGCGCCACTGGTATGGCGAAGCCTGCGCACGAGCCGTTGCAGAAGCCCATAATCAGAAACATTATTGATGAAGACGCGCCTACGGCAGCCAGGGCGTTTACGCCTATAAACTGGCCTACGATGGCTGCGTCGATTATTAGATACATCTGTTGCAGTATGTAGCCGCAAATCAGCGGCACCGCAAAGTGTATGATGTCGCGCGTGGGCGAGCCCACGGTCATGTCGTTAATGTTAGCCATAATTCTGTTATCCTTTTTTCGGGGTGCAAAATTATGCAAAAATAAGGAACTGCCGATTACTTTTCGGGTTAAAGTAGTTAAAAGGCTTGTTCCATCATTATAAAAGGCAAGTGTATGGTTTTGCCTTAACGGTGTTTCAGATATATTTGTTTTAAATAATCAGGCGACATTCCGGCCTGAATGAAAGCAGCGGAATGTCGCCTGGTATAGGTGTTGTAGGTTTCTCGTTAATAAGACGTCGTACAGTTTATAGCTGTTTGATAAAACAAGTTAGGCGTATAATTTAAAGCACGTCGAGAGGAGACCTTTTCATCACGAGCGGATAGCGTTCAGGATGTTTCAGGCAGTCTATTTCGAGGTCGACATCCAGTTCCGGCCATTCTATTGCGTTTTTTCCTGCCATTCTGACGTTGAGCGCGCTGCTTATTCGTGCATTGCGAAGCCATGGAACGCGATTGTACGACACAAAGTAGTCGTTGCCCAAGACGGACAGCATCATCCCCTGAGAGTTAATCATCAAGACGCTTACCGATGTGTTCTTCAAATTGTCGTTTAAATTCGTTTCCATATTTCAATACAATTTTAGTGATATTTTTTATTTCTTTGTCGCTGAACCCATAGTTGTTTGCCAGCGTTATGTTGGGTTCCAGCTAAAATTTAGCTTCGTTTTCGGCTTTTATTACATGGACATGCTTCCGTTCTTCCTCGTTGGAATATATCTTGAAGACAAATCCATTTTCCTCTTTAAACTTTGGACTCATACGCCATTTCTTTGTTTACTAAGTAAAGAATATTTTGCGTAAATGCAAGATAATCAGAAACTTTTGCCCATAAACTTATCATGCTTTTCTGCATCATATCCTTTTATGTTATATGCGAGGCGTTGTATGCCTGTATCTTGTCCCTTCGTTAATAAGACGCCGTGCAGCTTATTCCTGCCTCAATAACCCTGTCGCGTATGGCGTCGAGAGTATCGTGAGATGCTTTCAGCAGGTCGTGGTCTGGTGTCTCTCGGTCGATGGTGTATATCATAACCTGCTGCGGCTTGATATCTTTCAATGCCTCGAGCCACGGACCAACATATTTTTCTCCCGTGTTGTCGACGTCTTCGCTGCCGGTCTTGCCGCGCATGAACATCGTCTGAACAATCACGTGGCCGTTGAACGACTTCATGGTCTCTATGATTTTCTTTACGTCATAGGTCTTGCTTACGGGACGGTCCACCTTATTAATATAGTCAGGGTCAACAGTGTCGAGCTTCAGGATGTTGTTGTCCACCTTCAGCAGTGCTGCGTGCACTTCAGGTCTGTCTGCCATTGTGGTGTTGCTCAGCACCGACACTTTGGCCTTGGGGCAATATTTGTCGCGCAGCTCTATGGTGTCGTCTATTATTCCGGCGAAGTGCGGATGCGCCGTAGGCTCGCCGTTGCCTGCAAACGTAAGCACGTCGGGCAGCTGTCCTTCGGCCTTCATCTCTTTGAGTTTTGCCTCAAGCTTCTCTGCAACCTCCTCGCGTGTGGGGCGGCGCAGCTTAGGACGATGGTCGGCATTAAAGCCGCATTCACAATAAATACAGTCAAATGTGCAGACCTTACCGTCTGCCGGCATAAGGTTTATGCCTAGCGAAATGCCGAGACGGCGGCTGTGAACCGGGCCGAATATCGGCGATGGATATATTACTGTGCTCATATATGCAAAGATAGTGTAACCTTTGGTAATAACAAAATAAAAAGCCGTTAAGTCAGCTTTTATTTTTCTTTTGTCAATATCCAGCCGCATTTGCCGTGCCTTTCTTGGCATCTGTTGCTGCTTAAAGTGGCTATGCCGCGTTGCTGAAGAAATAGTTATATTATCTTCTGATGCAGGGCGTCTGCCTGCATGCAGCCGTTGTTGCGGGCTGCGTGTTGCAGAAGCTGTATGCTGTGTATGCAGAAATAAATCTTGTATATGTCTCTTTGAAAGTATTCTTGCAGTTTTATATGTCAATATGATATTCTAAAAATGTACGTTTTGCGGCTCATTCTAGAATGGCAAATAGCCTCCTGCCATGCAGAAACAGGCATATTCAAGTCTGAAATCAAGTCTTTTACATTGCAAAACATGGCCTTTTGCATTTCAGAAAGCATTGTTTTGCAATACGAAATGCATAGGATTACATGCCGAAATACGGCCTTTTATGCTGCGAATGTAGTATATTTCTTCTTTTATAGGCGTGTGTTCGCTGCACACTTTGCCAAAATAAGCTCTTAACCAGCTGATTGTCAGACTACAGCCTTTGCACACTTCTGCCTGCGATATTTGCGTCCAGAGATAAATAATTTTATAATTCCGCAGTATGGAAGCCTTTGCGTAAATCAGAAAGAAAGTCTAATTAGGTAAATGCTTCTCAAAATGTCATGTCGTATAGCCCTGCATACGGCTATATAATAGCCCTAATGCTGTTAATAGTCGTTAAACTGTTGTGAGTGAGAATATTTTTTTGTTACTTTGCACCAAATTAGGTGTGTTATAGCCACAAAATAATGGGTAAAAAAAGAAACAAGACCCGCGTCCGCCACGGACTGCAGGGCATAACTTTATGTATAAGCACCGCGTTGGTGCTGATTTTGTTAGGAATGGTAGTGTTCTCCGTTTTCACGGCGCACAATCTTTCAGCGTATGTGAAAGAAAACCTCACAGTTACGATGATGCTTGGCGAGGATATAACTAATCCGGAGGCACGGCAGTTGTGCAACGACTTGAAGAAACGCCCTTACATAAGTCATCTGACATATATAAGCAAGGAGCAGGCCCTGAAGGAACAGACCGAGGCCATGGGCACGGACCCGAGCGAGTTCTTGGGCACCAATCCGTTTGTCGCTTCGATAGAGCTGCAGCTCAAGGCACAGTATGCCAACAGCGACTCGCTCAAATGGATATCGAAAGACTTGAAGCGCGACTCTAAGGTTACAGACATAACTTATCCGCAGGACCTCATGGACAGCGTGAACACCAACCTGCAGAAAATCAATCTGGTGTTGCTCGTGCTGGCCGTGTTGCTCACGTGCGTGTCGTTCTCGCTTATCAACAACACCGTAAAGCTTGGCGTATATGCGCGCCGCTTTACTATTCATACCATGAAGCTCGTCGGAGCCTCATGGGGATTCATCCGCAGACCTTTCCTCTGTAATGCCATCGGCATAGGACTTCTGGCAGCAGTCATAGCCAACCTCGTGCTTGGCGGAGGCATATATGCCCTGTATACATACGAGCCCGGAGTGCTCACTGTTATCACATGGCAGGTGATGGCCGTTACGGGAGGCTCGGTGTTCGTGTTCGGCATCGTCATCACGCTGCTGTGCGCATTCGTGTCGGTCAACAAATTCCTCAGGATGAAGGCCGGCGACCTGTATAAAATATAAAGTGAATGCTGTTTTTCAGAGGCTGCTTTACGTGGCCTAAGTGGACGGAAAGTTTGTTACACAACAAAAATATAAAACTATAAAATGGACAGAAAGAATTTAGCTTTTGACCGCATGAACTTCATTCTCCTTGCTGTGGGAATGGTAGTTGTCATCATCGGTTTTATCCTTATGAGCGGCGGTGGTACCGACGACAACACGTTTAATCCGGAAATATTCAGCGCAATGCGCATCAAGGTAGCCCCGGTGATATGCTTCATAGGCTTTGTGTCGATGGTATATGCCATAATGCGCAAGCCGAAGGATAACGGAACTGAAAACGAGATTGAATTGGACAACGAAGAGCAAAAACTATAATAAATGGATCTTTTACAGACTATAATTATTGCAATCGTCGAGGGACTCACTGAGTTTCTGCCTGTGTCTTCAACCGGACACATGATTATCGCTCAGGGACTTCTTGGAGTGGAGAGCACTCCTTTTGTAAAGGCGTTCACTGTTATCATACAGTTTGGAGCCATCTTGTCTGTGATATGTCTTTACTGGCGCCGCTTCTTCTATCCCGAGGCGGTTCAGACCGGAACGTCTTACTGGAAGGCCATGTATGACTTTTATGCCCGTCTTGTTGTCGGCGTGCTGCCGGCAGTGGTGCTGGGCTTGGCTTTCAACGACTTCATAGAGTCTAATCTTGGCAACGTTACGCTCGTAGCAGTCATGCTTATAGTTGGAGGTGTGTTCATGCTGTTCTGCGATAAGCTTTTCGGCAACGGCTCAGAGGACACCAAACTTACATATCGCCGTGCATTCATAATAGGCCTTATCCAGTGCATATCAATGATTCCGGGCGTGTCGCGTTCAATGTCGACTATAGTCGGCGGTATGTCGCAGAAGCTGACTCGCAAGGCTGCGGCTGAGTTTTCGTTCTTCCTCGCCGTTCCGACAATGTTCGGAGCAACATGTCTCGAAACCTACAAGCTGATAAGCCATGGCGATGGTTCGCTCCTTGCAACCGGAAATAATCTTGAGATGCTTATCGTAGGTTCTGTGGTGGCGTTCATCGTAGCCATTCTTGCGATAAAGTTCTTTATTAATTATGTAACAAAATATGGTTTCGCAGCTTTCGGCTGGTATCGTATAGTAGTAGGAATCATAATATTAATCTGCATGCTTTGTGGCGTTGACATGAAGATGGCAGACTGAGAAGTGTATGAATTTTACCGAAGGAGAGATAGTATGCATCAACAAGCCCTATCGCATGTCGAGCTTCGGCGCGCTTGCGAGGGTTCGTTATCTTATATCACAGCGTCTTGGAGTAAAGCGCGTAAAGACCGGTCATGCCGGTACGCTCGACCCTCTGGCCACAGGAGTCCTGATACTCTGCACGGGCCGTGCCACCAAGCGCATTGACGAATTGCAGGCCCATACCAAGGAATATACGGCCACGCTGCAGCTGGGTGCAACCACGGCAAGCTATGACATGGAGCATCCCGTAGACGCAACTTATCCCACTGAGCACATCACGCGCGAGCTGATAGAGGCCACGCTGCCCAAGTTTGTGGGCGAGATACAGCAGGTGCCGCCTGCTTATTCTGCCTGCAAGGTCAACGGCGACCGCGCATACAAGCTTATGCGCAAGGGCCGCGACGTGGAACTTAAGCCGAAGACTCTGCGCATCGACGAGATAGAACTGCTCTGGTTCGACCCCGAAAAGATGCAGATGAGCATCAGGGTGGTGTGCGGCAAGGGCACATACATAAGGGCGCTGGCGCGCGACATAGGCGAGGCACTTAATAGCGGAGCCTATCTTACGGCACTATGCCGTACGCGTGTAGGCGACATACGCATAGAAGACTGCATAAAGCTCGACGACGTTCCGGCGTGGCTTGAGCAGCAAACAATAGAAGATAAATTAACCGAGAATATTTAAGATATGAAACTGTCACAATTTAAGTTTAAGCTCCCTGAAGAGCTGATAGCCCTTAATCCGCCATATCACCGTGACGAGTGCAGGCTTATGGTGGTGCACCGGGTGTCTCAGAAAATAGAGATGTACAAGAAAGACGAGAATGGTGAGCCGTTGAAAGACAAGGACGGCAACCCCGAGTATCTCGACTTCCGCAATGTTCTTGACTATTTTGATGAGGGCGACGCGTTCATATTCAACGATACAAAAGTTTTTCCTGCACGTCTGTACGGCACAAAAGAGAAGACCGACGCTAAGATAGAGGTGTTCCTTCTGCGTGAACTTAACGAGGAGATGCGCTTGTGGGACGTTCTGGTTGAGCCGGCCCGCAAGATACGTATCGGCAACAAACTGTTCTTTGACGAGAGCGGAAGCATGGTGGCCGAGGTTATCGACAACACTACAAGCCGCGGACGCACGCTGCGTTTCCTTTACGACTGTCCTCACGATGAGTTCAAGCACGACCTCTACGCACTCGGAGAGGCTCCGCTGCCGCATTATATCGTAGACCGCCGTCCGGCAACACCTGAAGACATAGACGACTTCCAGTGTATCTTTGCCAAGAACGAAGGCGCTGTTACGGCTCCTGCCTCTGGTCTGCATTTCAGCCGTGAGATGATGAAGCGTATGGAGATTAAAGGTATCGACTTCGCATTTATCACTCTCCACTGCGCTTTGGGCAACTTCCACGACATCGAGGTTGAAGACCTCACCAAGCATAAGATGGACTCAGAGCAGATGTTTATTAGTGCGGAGGCATGCAAGACGGTTAACAATGCCAAGCTTGCAGGACATCATGTTTGTGCCGTAGGCACAAGCGTGATCAAGGCCACTGAGACGGCTGTGGGTACAGACAAGATGCTGAAAGAATATGAAGGATGGACTAACAAGTTTATCTTCCCGCCTTATGAGTTTGGCGTAGCCGACTCTATGATAGCCAACTTCTATCATCCGATGTCAACGCTGCTTATGTCAACTGCTGCTTTCGGCGGTTATGACGTCGTGATGGAGGCCTACAACCTGGCTGTGAAGAACGGATATAAGTTCGGATGCTACGGTGACGCAATGCTCATCGTAAACGACTGATAAATAAGAAGTAAGGATTAAGAAGTAAGAGGGCTTGCCGCAAAGGCATCTTTTCTTGTTTCTTAATTCTTACTTTCCAATTCTAAACTTTTTATTTCTTAATCCTTAATTCTTGCTTCCTAATTGCATACGGTTTATTTTTCTCTTGGTACAAATTTAGGCGACCGCAAACATAACGTAAGGCGTGCCGTTGATCTTATCGGTGAACACATTGGTAGGGTAGAGCGTGTTTCGTCTCATTACGAAACCGAGCCGTGGGGCTTTTCTTCAGACAATATGTTTGTCAATGCAGCTGTATGCGTGTCTACTCAGCTGAGTCCGCGTGCCGTATTGGAAGCTACGCAGGCCATAGAGCGTGACATGGGGCGCACGGTAAAGTCGGTAAACGGTCAGTATCACGACCGCATAATAGACATCGACATTCTGCTGTATGATGATATAAAGGTGGATGAGCCTGATTTAAAGATACCGCATCCGCTTATGCATGAGCGCGACTTTGTTATGAAGCCGCTGCGCGAGATTCTCGGATGAGCAGGCAGAGCCGGGTCATCATACAAACACACATTATTATAATAACCGCATTCAGGCAGCCATAATTTGGTTGTCTGTGTTTTTATGTGCAGGTACGCGCCTGAATGGGCACCGGCATGTAACTTGCAGCCTTATAGCACAGAAATGCTATTAACAGCTATGTCAATGCCGTGGCTGTATGTATATGGGAGGTTGGCACGTTATAAAAAGCTAAGTCCCGAAACCGTTTAGTAACAGTTTCGGGACTTCGTGTTTCTTTTAAGCTTTGTTTGCGCTTTCTTAAATTAGCGGCGCAGACCAAGAGCTTTAACTATTGCACGGTAGCGGTTGATGTCGCGGTCGTACAGATAGTCGAGCAATGCACGGCGCTTACCTACCAAGATAGTCAGTGATCTTGCAGTAGCGTGATCCTTGTGGTTCTTCTTCAGGTGCTCTGTCAGGTGTGAAATACGATAAGAGAACAGAGCTATCTGGCTCTCTGCAGAACCTGTGTCAGCGTTAGACTTTCCGTACTTGCCGAAGATCTCTTGTTTTTTAGCTTGATCTAAATACATTGAATTTTTTTGTTTTAAATGTTTTGTGATTACATCTTTCTGATGCAGCGCGCCGCTGTGAGGGCGTGAACATCATCAAATGCATCGGATTCTCCGAAATCGGGTGCAAAATTACAAATAAAAAGTTATATATAAAATTTTTTCAATGCTATTTTTGTTAAAGATGCACGGGTTTGATGTTTTTTATAATTTTAGATGCGCATATTGGCCTAAATGATAAATATTTTTTACCTTTGCATATGTTTGTTATGACGGCTAATTGATATTTCTTATATAAAATTTAAGCTATGATTAAGGATATATTGATAATGGTTTTATTGTTTTCGTTCAGCTTGCTCTCTAATGCTCAAAATAAAGCTATTGATGAACTTGCCAGCCAAAAGAGCCTGATGAGCTATAATTTAGGATTGTGTAATGCTGACGGATTCTCCAAATATATAGCTGATACTTATAAAATAGATACAATTGCAGACATTGATATAGTCTTGATGGGTATTGAGGATGAACAGGACAATTATAATCTTGTTGATAATCGCGCATATAAAATTGGGCGTAGTCTGAAACCTATGATAAAGGAAAAGATGAAACAGGCAAGAAATATGTTTGACTTTTTTAGTCCTCTTATACCGGAAAATATTATAGATGAAGAGTCGTATATAATGGGTTTCTGTGACGGCGTAATATCTGGAAACAAAGGAAATGTGCCATTTGAGAAAGCATGTAATAAATATCTTGGATGGGTTGAAAAGATAAAGACCTTATACTATGAAGCGCTTTATAGAAAGAATAAGGACTATAGTGATGCTTTTATGGAGAACAACAAATATAGTTCAGACGTAATAGTCTTGCCCTGCGGCGTTCAGTATAAAGTGTTAGAAGTGGGGCATGGAGACAAGCCAACCATGAATTCTACTGTAAACGTTGAATACAAAATGTGGGATGTGGTTAAAGATATACTACATGACAAAGGAGTGCACGAGTTTAAATGTTCCAGCGTAATAATTGGTCTGGGGCAGGCCCTTGTCAATATGCCGGAAGGCTCTGTCTGGGAGGTATACATACCTTATAATTTGGCTTATGGAGCTTATCGTGGTGGAAAACTTGAGCCTTTTATGGCATTAGTTTTTCAAATTAAGCTGAATAAAATAGTAGAAAAATAAAGATCGTTTCATGTCATTAGTCTTGCAGCTGTATTTTAGCTGTCTAATATTCTTTGTATAAATGTGTGTTTTGCCCATGTTATGCATATTATTTGGATATTAATGTTTTACATTCATGTAAAAAACAATTGCTAATAAAATATGTTACGAAAAAAATGTGTAACTTTGCACCTGACTTTTAAGGTATTAGTATGCAAGATATCAGAAACATAGCTATTATTGCCCACGTAGACCATGGTAAGACCACACTTGTGGACAAAATGATGTTGGCCGGTAACTTGTTCCGTGACGGACAAGACTTGAGCGGCCAGGTGCTCGACAGCAACGACTTGGAGCGTGAGCGAGGTATAACCATTCTTTCTAAGAACGTTTCGATAAACTGGAAAGGAACCAAGATAAACATTATAGACACTCCGGGACACTCTGACTTCGGAGGTGAGGTGGAGCGTGTGCTCAACATGGCAGACGGATGTCTGCTGCTCGTTGACGCTTTCGAAGGCCCTATGCCTCAGACGCGCTTCGTGCTGCAGAAGGCTCTTCAGATAGGACTGAAGCCTATCGTTGTTGTCAACAAGGTTGACAAGCCCAACTGCCGCCCTGAAGAGGTTTATGAAATGGTGTTCGACCTTATGTTCTCTCTTAACGCCACCGAAGACCAGCTCGACTTCCCCGTTGTTTACGGAAGTGCGAAGAACGGCTGGATGGGTGAGGACTATAAGAATCCTACAACAGACATCACATATCTTCTTGATAAAATCGTAGAGGTTATCCCTGCGCCTAAGGCTCTTGAGGGCACGCCGCAGCTGCTTATAACCAGTCTCGACTATTCAAGCTATACAGGCCGTATTGCCGTGGGACGTGTTCACCGCGGAACTCTCACTGAGGGAATGAACGTGACGATAGCTCATCGCGACGGCTCTCAGGAGAAGACCAAGATTAAGGAGCTTCACACCTTTGAGGGTATGGGCCACGTGCGCACCGACAAGGTGAGCAGCGGTGACATCTGTGCCATCATAGGATTGGAGAAGTTTGAAATCGGCGATACAATATGCGACTTTGAAAATCCGGAGCCGCTGCCGCCTATAGCCATCGACGAGCCTACAATGAGCATGCTCTTCACCATCAACGATTCGCCGTTCTTCGGCAAGGAGGGCAAGTTTGTTACCAGCCGCCACATCAACGACCGTCTGCAGAAGGAACTCGAGAAGAACCTTGCGCTGCGTGTAGCTCCTTTCGAGGACTCAACGGATAAGTGGATTGTAAGCGGACGTGGTGTGCTGCATCTGTCAGTGCTTATCGAGACCATGCGCCGCGAGGGCTACGAGCTCCAGGTTGGTCAGCCGCAGGTAATTTATAAGGAAATCGACGGCGTTAAATGTGAGCCTATCGAGGAACTTACTATCAACGTGCCTGAAGAATTCTCAAGCAAGATGATAGATATGGTTACACGCCGCAAGGGCGAGATGACATCAATGGAGAGTCAGGCCGACCGCGTGAACATTGAGTTCGACATACCGTCGAGAGGCATCATCGGTCTGCGCACCAACGTGCTCACCGCAAGCCAGGGCGAGGCCATCATGGCACACCGCTTCAAGGAGTATCAGCCTTACAAGGGCGACATCTCACGCCGTATTAACGGTTCGATGATAGCCATGGAGACAGGCACTGCCTATGCCTATTCTATCGACAAGCTGCAAGACCGCGGCAAGTTCTTCATCGATCCGGGTGAGGAAGTGTATGCCGGCGAGGTTGTGGGCGAGCATGTTCACGACAACGACCTTGTGGTAAACGTGACAAAGGCAAAGCAGCTTACCAACACACGTGCCAGCGGATCAGACGACAAGGCACGCATCATCCCGCGCACAGTGCTTTCACTTGAGGAAGCTTTGGAGTACATCAAGGAAGATGAGTTTATAGAGGTTACGCCTAAGAGCATGCGTATGCGCAAGATTATTCTTGACCACAACGACCGCAAGCGTGCCAACAAGCAGTAAATAAGCTTTACTATATCAACATAAAGAGTCAGGAATTAAGGAAAGCGTGTCCTTCTCTGTATTACGGGCAGGTTTCCTTTATTCTTGACTTTTAATTTTTAAATTAGACGTTTACTATGAAAAAAACTTTATTCAGTTTCTTTTTGCTGATGTCAGCATTATGTGTCAGCGCGCAGATTAAGATTGTCGACATGACCGACTCCAGTACGGTGCATGCCGCAAGTGTGTTTATTTCGGGCAACCGCTGCGTGGGCGTTAGCGGAGCCGACGGCCTTTTGCCTCTGCCAAAGGGATATAAGGGCAAGGTGACGGTTAATCATATCAACTATTATGAAAAGGAGTTTCTTGCAGATACTGTCAGCAACGGCGTCGTGATGCTGAAGCCACGTGCATACGCAATACCTGAAGTCGAGGCCATGGTTGGCGAGCCTGATTATCTTGTGATATCTGCCTATTGCAGAGCATATATATATACCGATTCTGTGCCGACTTCTTTTCGTGAGGGACTTTATGACTATTATTTGCCTATCGGCAGTGTCGGTTCCGAGGAACATCCGAGCCTGTCATCTCTCCTTGAGAGACTTATCGGCAAAGGAAGGGTGAGATGCAAGACGCGTTCGGAGAAAAATGTACGCAAAGAGGGTGAGAGTTACTATTCTTCATTGCCGCTTTTAAGCTGGTATTACATGCTGCTTGATCGTTTGCCAAAATCAGACATTGTTACAGACAAGGCTTCTGACAAGGTCGTATCCCGCGGATGGAAGGGTAGTGTCTTAGGACTGAAAAATGATACAGTGAATAAGACGTTTACTGCATATTGCGACAGTGCGTATACCGGAGCGGACAGTCTTACAGTGAAATTCTTTGGATATAAGGTTCGCTTTATAGGCTGTAAAGAAGGCGAGGTGTACAGCACAAAGTATGGTCAGCCCAAGCTCAGCAGTCTTTTGAGGCGTTATTATTATTTGAACGCAAAAGGCAAAGCACCGGGAAAAAATCCAATGACACCTATTGATATGTATGAGGAGCTTTATGTCACCGGCGTGAGATATGCCACCAAGGCAGAAAGGAAGGCTGCCATGAAGGACAAAACTGCCGAGCCGCTTGTTGTTCCGGCTGATGTTCCGCCGCTCAGCAAGCCGCTTGAAGAGGCCGTAAGTCAGATGAAACCGTAAAAAGTTTTCTTAAAAACTCGTCACTCGTCACAACACTGTATAACTTTCTGTATTGCAGTATGTTACGGTGTGACGAGTTGCAACTGCAACTCGTCACACCATGCTTAATTAAGGACAAAATATTATTTTTCCTGATTGAGGTAAACTTCAGGCAAGTGTTTTTACTGGTTAAGTTCGGCTAAAATGGCATCTTCTGCCAGACTGTGACGAGTTGAAACTCCAACTCGTCACGCTATAAATAATTGCCTGTCAGGGTTTTATGCTGGAATGTGACGAGTGATGAGTTTTTTGCGAAAACTTTTTATTCTATCACTCTTTGCAAAACATGCCTTTTCGGCCTGCAATATGCCGTGTTTTGCTTTCCAATATACCATATATTATAAGGTGAAAGGATACAAGTTTTATTTTATGCAAGATTTTGCATAAACCTGAATATTTATGTAAAATGTAATGATATGAATCATCATGTTTTAACTCTTTTGCCGGATTCTCTTGCCGCTTATTTTGGTGTTCTGAAAGTAATGGTATGTGTTCCGTATGTTTTTTAGCAAAAATAAACATATTAAGAAGTTTTGACTGTAAAGGTCAAAGTGTGCTTAAATCATTTAGTAATATTTATGGCCGAAAATGTGTCTAAAGTTGTTGCCGATGTATTTATTTGAGAGAAAATAATGCAGACGCTTTAGTTTTTGTAATATAATGTAATGCAGGATATGTGTGATTATATAGACTGTGCATTGAAAAACATTTACAAAAGATGTAGTATGTATGAATTTAACATTGAAATTTGGGGAAATTTCTTTGATTTTTGCATTGCCCGTAGGAAATAATTCATACATTTGTATTTGGAAGCTCTGTAAGAGCCGCCACAGGTTCTTACATTTTTATTAATTAAATATTCATTTCTATGAAAAAAACGTTTATTCCGATGTTTCTTGCGTTAGCCTACGGAGGGCTCACAGCAGATGCGCAGACCACCAGTCTTGTGGTCAATCCCGCATCGCAGGCCTCTGAGAGCAAGTCATACTTGCTGACGGATATCGCAAAGATAACATTTGGCGACCATGGCATGGAGATTAATGGTACGTCAGGAACGAAAGAGACAATCTCCTTTAGCGACATTATGAGCTTGAAATTCACTTCTGAAGGCACCGGCATTGAAGGTCTGCCTGCCGCAGAAGATTCTTCTCTTGTGCCTTATTACCGTGGAGGAATGCTCGGTGCCGACGGATTGCAGGGCGGTCAGGCTGCCCGCGTAAGAGTATGCGATCTGAGCGGCAGGGTTATCATAGCAAAGGAGAACTGGGACGGAACTCCTATCAGTACAAGCGCCCTTACAAAAGGTGTATATCTGTTCAGCGTAAATAAAAAAACAATTAAATTCATGAAATGATGAAAAAACTTTTTACTACAATCATATTGGCCATCGTGGCTGTAATGGGCTATGCCCAGACAAATCCTAACCGTATGTTAGTGACCGACAAGACAGGCAACACTAAAGGTTATCTCGTAGAGCGTATCGACAGCGTTTCGTTTGTTTCGCTTGAGGGCCGCGTTGCAGCCGATGTAGAGTATAAGGGCTTTTACAGCGGAGCCACCGGCGACACCGTTGCTTTGTCTGTTACACGCACGCCTCAGTGTGTAGGTTTCAAGATTGCGTGTCTGTCTAAGATTCGTGCGGACAGGCTTACGTCTGAAGCTGCTATTGCAAATTATCTTGACAATAGTGATAACGAATTCTTGTTCCAGGACTTTGTAGACGGCAGACTGCACGGATTCGACTTTGCTTTCAAGCCAAATGCTGAGTATGCAATCATTACTGTCGGATACGACCAGTATCAGATTCCTTGCGGAGCAACAAGAACAAACTTCACCACACCGAAGAAAGACCTTGTTGGCGACTGCTCTATCAATTATACCATTGACGAGGTTACCACAAGCGACATAACAGTAACATTCAAGCCAGGATCAGGCGTTGCCGGTTATGCTGCACTGATGTTCCCTGCAGGCACTGCTGAGGAGAACTTCGAGATGATTGGCGCGATGTTCGGATTTGAAACTTTAGGCGACTATGTTAAAGGAATGGGCTTGAACAACACAGGTGAGGCTACTAACACATGGGGCAAAAACAGTCCGGGAACAGACTATGAAATCTACGTTCAGGCATGGGACGTAAACGGCACTTTTGCTGATATGGTAATAATACCGGTTTCTACTAAGAAACTTGGAGGTGAAGGTGTTGCACAGATGGAAATCACTATCGGCGAATTCGGCGGTAACGCTCAGACTGGTTATTATCAGGTGGTTACATATACTCCTAATGATCAGACCTCTATGCACCGTGACATGTTGATTGAGAAGGATGCTTATGATAAAGAATGGAATGAGGATATGATCTTAGAGTATCTTAAGGCCGATAATCCTATGGATCCTTATTGGAACCAGTTTGGTGTAGACGAGGCTTCGTGGACGGCTGACCCGAACACTTCTTACATTGCCTTCTCTATCGCCCAGAATATCAATGAAGAATGGGGACCTCTTGCAAAGAAAGAGTTTACAACTCCTGAGGCACCTGCATCACAGAAGAAGCAGTCGGCTCCTGTAATGAAGCGCAAGATGGTCAAGAACGTTATTTCTGGCAGCAACTCTGTTCCTATGGTGAATCTTACAAAGGCTTTGAAGGCTTCTAAGGGTAAGGTTACAATGACCGGAAAATAATTAGGCAACAAGAGCAATGCCTGTAAGTAAGCCTGTTTGCCGGGCTATGTCATGCAGGCAGTGCCAATAATAAATCTGCAAGATATGGTGTCTGTTGTGATGCCTTATCTTGCAGATTTGTTTTGTATGTATGCAGTTTATGTCGAGTCTGATGCCGTTGGCGTATGACACATTTTCGATTACAGCGGAGCGCCGGAGGTGTTGCGGTCAATAGCCGGCTATGATGTTTGCTCGTCATATAGAGCCATGCGTGACATAAGACTTTGCCGGGCATGTTGTTCCCGAAATATTTTCACGCTTTTGCATTATATCATTTCCTGCACAACATCACGTCTGCGTTTATCCCGTGGCGGAATTATTGTCCGCCGGAAGCGTTGCCTCCTCCGCCGCCTTTCACGTCGTCGTTGCTTATCGAGCGGGCAGCCTTCTTCACGCTTGCTTTCAGTTCGCCTATGCGGTAGCTCAGGCTTATGCCGAAGCGCTGGTTGTCGTATTTTGAAACAGACTTCTGTATAAAGTCGGTGCTCGATGTTGTGTTCTTATACTCCATATATTTTTTCAGGAAGTTGCTGGCAAAGGCAGATATCGTGAGCCGCTTGTTCAGGAACGACTTGTTGATGTTTATGCCGTAGTTTGTATAGCTCGTGCCGCGTCCCTGCAGCGTGATGCCCGGTGTCATCGTGAACACGTTGAGGCTTATGCGCCATTCTTTTGGCAGCGACTGCTGTATGCCTCCTGACAGATACATGTTCCAGCCTCTGTTGCTGAGGTCTTTGCCGTCGGAGAAGTATTGCCACTGGCCGTTCATGTTGGCATATATCCTGGTGCTCTTTGTCGCGTTCCAGTTTACGTATGCACTCAAGGCTGCCGACCGTGTCTTGCCGATGTTCTCGTAAGTGGAGTAGAGCACGTCCTTGCCTGTTGGGTTCTGTAGTCCGGCTATGTTGTTGTCGTTCACCATTGTCGTCAGCCTTTCTATGCTGTTGTTGGTGAACGAGTAGCGCATGGAGAGGTTAAGGCTCAGCTTTGACGTAAAGTTGCTGTAGCCTATATTGAACGAGTGGCTCTTCTCACTTTCCAGGTTAGGGTTGCCCTGGCTGAGGTTTGACGGGTCGGTGTTGTTCAGGTATGGGTTCAGATACCATATTCCGGGGCGGTAGATGCGCATGCTGTAGCCCAGTTTTAGATTAGACATATCCGTAAGCCTGTATCCTATCGTGGCCGAAGGCACAAGGTCGTTGAAGTGCTTTCTGAAGTCATCGCCCTGTCCGAGCAGATATTTCACGTCCTGTATGGTGTGTTCATATCTTGCTCCGAGCCGTCCCGACCATTTCTTCACCTTTATCTTGTATCCCAGATAAGCCGCTATGATGTCGTTCTCATGTTTATAGTGAGAGCTTTGCTCCGTGTCGTAGACATATTCGCCGCCGTCTTCGGCAGGCTTTATGTAGCGGTCGTTTTCCGAGCTGTTGTTTCTTATTATGTATTTCATTCCGCCTTCCACGGTGTGCATCTTGCCTATAGGTGTGGTGTAGTCGACCTGAAACGTGTGTTCGGTCGACCGCTCACTGTTGTCGCTGTATTGGTTTTCGAGCCTGCTGATATAGTCTTCCCATCCGTTGTCGGCACTTATTTCGTCGTAGTCAGTATAGTAGTCGCTCGCATCAGGGTTGGTGTTTATTTTGTATGACAGCGTCAACATGCGGTCTTTCACCTTGAAGAGTCTCTGATAGTCGATGCCGCCGTCTATTGATTTCCATGAAGAGTTGCTCCTTCCCATGGCTGAGTAGCCGTATAGTGGGTGGCCGTCCAGCGGACTTGTTCCTGTCATTTCCGACATGCTGTTGCCCTTGTTGCCTCCGCCCCATAGGCCCAGTGACATGGTGACAAGCCTAAGCGAGTCTATTTCGTAGCTTGCCTCGATGCTTCCCGACTGAAAGTTGCCGTGGCTCTTGTTTTCCGAGCTCGATGCCATGTTCGACGCGTCGGCGCTTATGTTATCTTCTGTAACCGTGCGCGAGCTTTCGCTGTAGCCAGTCCTGTTGCCGTCGTAGTTGTAGTTATAGCGTGCGCTCACCGTCAGCTTGCCCGACTTTATCGTGCCGAACAGGCCTCCGCCGGCTCCGCGGTTGCTCACGTTGCCGTTCAGGGTGAGCGTGTATCCCTCTATGCCTCCGCCTATGGTTACGATGTTTAGTATGCCGCCCACGCCTTCGGCGTCATATTTAGGTCCCGGGTCGGTTATCACCTCTATCTTCTTTATGCTGTTGGCCGGCATGCTCTTCAGTACCTCTTTCGGATTCTTGGTCATCATGTTGTTGGGCCGTCCGTTCACATATACCTTGAACGAGCTGCTGCCGTTTACGGTTATGTTGTCTTCGCCGTCTACTGTCACCAGCGGCACCTTGCGCAGCATTTCTATTATCGAGTTTGACTTTGAGTCGGGATCTGATTCTATGTCGTATTCAATTTTGTCAATGTCGGCCTTCACAAGCGGCTTCTGCATCACAATCTCAACGCCCTCCAGTTCGTTCTTGGCGTCAGTGATGTAGAGTGTGCCCAGGTCTATAGCCTTTTTGCCTTCTGTCACGCTGAAGTTTCTTGTTATGGCTTTGCGCCCTATGGAGCTTATGGTTATGACGAAGCTGCCCTTTCCGCTCATCGTCTCGCTGAAGCGGCCGTCTTTGTCGGTTACGGCCATCTTTACGGCCTTGCCGGGCTTTTCTTTTCTGGTTATGCTTATCGTGGCGTATGGTTCGCCCTCGCGGCTTATCGAGTCAACCACCGTTCCGCTGACCGTGAACTTTTGGTCTGCAACTTGTCCCATTGCTGCCGGCATGGCTGCAACGAGAGATAATAAAAGGAGCAAAAGTGTTTTCATAACAGGTGTTCATTTTTTCTTTCTGCAAAGAAACTAATAAATTTAGTTACACACAAACGCTACGTGTTAATAAAACCAAATATGGGGCATTTAAGCCGTAAATCTCTCGTCTTGACAGCTAAATGCCGGCAAATCGTTGTTTAGTGCCTTATGCCTTTATTGATGTGTGCTTTTCCCTGCATCCGTGCTCTCCGCATCGGTTTGCGGAAGGCGCTGATTGGCTATATGCATCAAGCCCCCGGCCTATGTAAAGGTCAGGGGCTTGTTGTATGCGGTGTGGCTTGCTGCCGTATGCTTTGCTGCATAATGCGCCTTGCTGCGCAGTGACGGTCAGGTCGTGGAGTCTTCGACTGCTGTCAGTGCCAGTATCCGTGTGGCGGTTCGTCCTTTTTAGGCGGTTTCGGGTGCTTATGCTTTTTCTTCTTTGGCGGTTTCGGCGGCTTGTGATTGACGTGCTTGGGATGCGGCCCGTGCGGAGGGCGTGTCGTTACGCACGATGTCGTGCCTAAGCCGATGAACAGTGCGATTGTAGCGATTATTATTGTCTTTCTCATGGTAAAAGTTTTTGTTTCTTAATAATAAGACGTTGCAGCATGGCTGTTGGTTTAATGCCGGAGACAGAAAAACTGTCAAATATTTGTGCTTTGTAGTCTTGTAGCCATTACTTTATGGCATCATGGATATAAACAAAACTCCGGCAGACAGCGGTGGAGCAGAGCCATGTGCTGCTCTCTGCCAGTTGTCTGCCGGAGTCAGGCGTTATACAGCCATGCATGTCAGGTATAATGTTGCTGTGAGCATTGTCCTGCCTGCGTAGCCTGCTGCTCTATGTCCTTTTTATGCGCCCGGCTGCGGCCTTTGTTAGCCATGAGCCTGAGCCGGGCGTCGCTTCTGTCATTTCTTTATCCTGTATACTCTGAAGGTCATCGGGGCAATCTCGTCCTCAATCACAGTGCATTTTTTGCCTGCCTTACATGTAAGCGTGCCCGTCTTAGGTACAATCTTTTCGGGCTCATCTAAAGTGTTTTCGGCATCCATGTCGGTGCAGGTCAGTGTGGTTGTCTGTGCCGTCCTTTCGCCCTTCATGCCTTTAAGGTTGACGCTCACGGGCTGTGTGGTCTTGCCTGTGTTCACAACTTTCACAATCACCGAGCCGTCACCGTTGTCTGCTGCTGCGCTGGCATACAGTCCGGCCTGTCCCTGCTGTCCTGCCACAGGCTTACCGTTCATGGTCAGCTTTAGCACGTTGGTGCCTTTGTTGCAGGCATACATCTGCTGTACGTAGTAGCTTACCGACTTGAACATGCGTGCGTTGTCGAACCATATCAGGTCGGGGCGCCACTGCCATGCGTCAACACGTGCAAAGAGCGGAGCGTAGGTGGCCATGAGCACCACGTCGGCGTTGCGTTCCAGTCCGGTCATGAAGGCAGCCTCATATAGTGATGTCTCATAATGGTTCCATTTCTTTCCGTCGCCGTGGCAGGCATATTCGCCGGCAAACACCTTCGGGCCTTTGCGGCTGTAGCTGTCGTATCTCATGCTGCTGTTGCGGAACCACTCTTCCGATTTGTAGTAGTGTTCGTCTACGAGGTCGACACCAATCTCTCTCATGGCCTTCCATCCGTGTTCAAACATCTCGCCCTCGGGCGCCGGTCCGCATGTACCTATAATCTTTATGTCGGGATATTTCTCGCGTATAGCCTTGACGAACGGCGGCAGACGCTTGAAGTAAGGCTCTTCCCACTGCTCGTTGCCCACGGCTATATATTTAAGGTTGAAGGGTGCGGGATGCCCCATCTCGGCGCGCTTGCGTCCCCATGTAGTGGTGGTGTCGCCGTTGGCAAACTCAATGAGGTCGAGGCAGTCCTGTATGTATGGCTGTAGCTCGCTCATAGGCACGTTGGCGCTGTCGTCCTTGTTCTGAAACTGGCATGCCATGCCCACGTTGAGCACAGGCAGCGGCTCGGCACCAATGTCTTCAGACAGTTGGAAATATTCGAAGAAGCCCAGTCCGTAGCTCTGATAGTAGTCGGGACTGATGCGGCTCTTCATGGCATACTGCCAGCGGTTTTCGTTCACGGGGCGGTTCTCTACGGGGCCTATCGTGTTCTTCCACTGATAGCGTGTCTGCAGGTCGGCGCCCTCAACGATGCATCCGCCCGGAAAGCGGAACACGCCCGGGTGCATGTCGGCCAATGCCTGAGCCAGGTCGGCCCTCATGCCGTTCTTGCGGTTTTTGAATGTTTTTACGGGGAAGAGGCTTACGTGCTCGAGACACACCGGAGCCTTGCCGCTGAGCAGGATGCGCAGGCTTGCTTCTGTGTCGTTCTTGGGCGACTTCATTATCAGTTCATATTTTTTCCATTCTCCAGATGTTATCTTCAGTTCCTGTGTTACGAAGGCCTGAGGTTCGCTGTCGGTCAGCTGGTCTATAAGTTCCACCTTTATGCCGCCTTCGCCCTCGGCTGCCTTTGCCCACAGCGTCAGTCTGTAGTCTTCGCCCTGCTTTAGGCTTATTCCGCCGTAGCCGCTGTTCTGCATTCCGGTCAGACGGTCTGCGTGTCCCGGCCATGCCAGCTCAACGTAGTGAGGGCAGCGCTCAAAGGGGCCGTCGTCTTTCACGTTGACGTTGCCAAAGGTTGTCCATCCTGTCAGGCTCTGTTTGAACTCGAACGAGCGGTTTACCAGCATTTCGCCGTAAAGGCCGCCGTCGGCACCATAGTTGATGTCCTCAAAGAAAATGCCATACATTGTCTTCTGTATGGGGGCGCCGTTTTTGCCCGTGTCGACGTCCATCACGCGCGGCTGGGCAAACGATGAGGTCAGCGCCGCAGCAAGTGCCGCAGCACCCGCAATCAGTCTTAAGTTCATGTTGTAAAGATAATGTTATATTGTTTAAGTTTAAAGTGCTGCAAATGTAGTCAAAAATATTTATATGTAGCAAAAAACAAAGTAAAAAGTGCATAAATTACACTTTTTCTTGTCCGTTCCTCTGTTCTTGCGCAGTATGCGGCAGTGGCATACCCCTGCTTCGGCCGGCATTAAGGGCTGAAGGCTTTAAGTCCTGACAGTCATGGCGTGAGCGGCATTGCCCCTGCGGGCATAGATGCGCCTGAGCGTCTTGCCGTAGTAGAGCATGCCTACGGCATCTGCCACTGCCCATCCTATAGGTATCGACCACCATATGCCGTCTACTCCTATGCCCGGAACGGCTGACAAGGCATAGGCGAGCGCCACGCGCAGACCAAGCGACAGCACCGTCAGCACCACAGACATGCCCGGCATCCTAATGGCGCGGTAGTAGCCGTAGAGCAGAAACAGCACGCCAATGCCTACATAAAAGGCTCCCTCTATGCGCAGATATCTCACGCCGATGGATATTATGTCATGCTGCGAACCGTCCACGAATATCATCATCAGTGGTTTGGCAAGCACAAAGACTGCCGCTGACACCACCAGCGAGAATACTGTCGTCATCAGCAGAGCCTGCTTCACTCCGCGGCGTATGCGTCCCCGTTTGGATGCGCCGAAGTTCTGCGCCACGAAGGTCGAGAAAGCGTTGCCCAGCTCCTGTACAGGCATATACGCAAACGAGTCTATCTTTACGGCAGCCGCAAATGCCGCCATCACAGCCATGCCGAAGCTGTTTACAAGGCCCTGCACCATAAGTATGCCGAAGTTCATCACCGACTGCTGTACGCAAGTCAGCGACGAGAATGTAGCTATCTCGCCGAGCGTTGCCCGGCTTACAGCCATGTCCTTGCGGCGCGGAATCAGTTCTGGGCGCGTCTTCAGTATATATGCCGTTATGCCTATTGCTGCCGCAGCCTGAGATATGAGCGTTGCCCACGCAGCGCCCTCAATGCCGAGCCCGAAAAGGAGCACGAGAACGAGGTCGAGCACAACGTTGAGCACAACCGACGCAGCCAGCACCCACAGCGGAGTGCGGCTGTTGCCCACAGAACGCAGCAGCGACGCGCAGAAGTTGTAGACGAACGACAGCGCTATGCCGGCGTATATTATCATAAGGTAGCTGCGCATCAGCGGATAAACATCAGCCGGAACGCTCAGCAGGCGCAGCGTGCCGTCAATCCAGATATATGCCGCGGCATTCAGCACAACGGTTATTCCGCCCGTAAGCAGCAGGCTTGCCGCCACGCTCTGCCTCAGACCTGCCATGTTGCCCTCGCCGAACTTTAGCGAGAACACCGTGCCGCTGCCCATCGACAGGCCGAGCATCACGGACGTGATAAACACCATAAGCGTGTAGGCCGAGCCGACGGCCGCCAGCGCCTCAGCACCGATGAAGCGCCCCACAATGAGCGTATCGGCAATGTTGTAGCACTGCTGCATCATCGCCCCTGCCATCATCGGCAGTGTGAAGCGCAGCAGAGTAGGTGTTATTTTGCCCCGTGTAAGGTCTTCGCCGTTGTTCATTTTTAGCTGTTGATTTAAAACATTCATACAAAGGTAATCAATAAAATTTAAAGTATGACATGATTGGATAAAAGAATAAATGGCATTTTCATGGCATTTAAAGACATGGTAAAATATCAGGACAAAAGTTTTTTCTGAAATAGAAAACCGATGTGCAAAGGATGTTAATTTGCGCCGCTTAAAACTGTTACTTTATTAACTTTCATTTACGTTTAGTCCTCTTTTTGGTCCTAAAAAGCATGGTTTTGCCTTTAAAGTTGAGGCTTTTTGCATTACAAATAGCCCACTTTTGCATCGTAAATGCACCACTTTTGACCGGTAAACGGCCGAGTAATGTTTTTTAACTTTTGACTTTTTGTTGAGAGAACCCCATAAATGCCTATCATTCAATGATTTAACTAAAATACCTGAAAATGCGCAATTTTTCGGTCTGAAGACCAATCCTTGTCCGGCACCGCTGTTCTGAGAGCGTTAAGTGAACGGAATTAATCCGTTTTATTTACAAAATCCAGCTGCGTATGCAGTCTTGTCGGCAGATTAGATTATGGTTACTTCATGTCTTTTATGTGTCATAAAAGTGGAAGAAGGGTAGATATGGCATTTTTGAAAATGCACTAAACACCCTAAAATGTTAAATACTGATAAAAAGACATGCATACTATACCCATTTCGGTGCTTGGGTTGTATTAGAAGTAAAGACAAAGAATTATGGCTATTTATAAAACTATTGTAAACATAAGACTCCCGTTGCTGCTGTGCCTCATGGCTTTTTGCTTAAACATAAGCTATGCCGGAGAAAATAACAAGAGGCTTATTACGCTGAAGTTTGCCGACGAACCACTGCCGTCAGCATTAAAGCGGCTCGAGAAAGCAGGCCGAAAGAGCATTCTGTTTACATATAAGGAGACGGAGCGTTTCAGAGTTACGGCCACGGTGGTAAACAAGACACAAGCGGAGGCCCTGTGCATCCTGCTCAGCGGCAAGCCCTTTGCGTTTGTTGAGCGCAATGCTTACTTCGTTGTGCAGTACAGCGAGTCGCGCCAGCGCAGCGTCAGTGTGCGCGGCCGTGTGACCGACCAAAATGGTAAGCCCATGGCTTATGCCAATGTTGTCATGCTGGCTTCCGGCGATAAGTCGTATATCTCTGGATGTGTTACGGAAGCCGACGGCACTTTTGCCATGCCTTCAATGCCGCAGAAAGACTGTCTGCTCCGCGTGTCTTTTGTAGGTTACACCACTGTCATCGTGCCATGCCGTCAGGAAAACAGCATAACCCTTAAGGAAGACGCCATGATGCTTAAAGGTGTAGAAGTAAAGGCGTCACGCCCGATGGTGGAGCGCAGGGGCAGCACCATTGTGGCCAACGTTGCGGGCACGCCGCTTTCCATGATGGGTTCGGCAGCCGACATGATTGGCTGTCTGCCTTTCGTTACAGGCGACGGCGACAATTTCAGCGTGATAGGCCGTGGCGGGGCAGAGATTTACATCAACGGGCGCAAGGTGCGCGACATGAACGAACTCGGACAGCTGCGCGCCACGGAGATTCAGCAGGCCGAAATAATAATGAATCCCGGTGCTCGCTATTCGTCGGATGTAGGGGCGGTGATACGGTTAAAGACAATACGCCTGCGCGGACAGGGACTTAGCGGACTGGCTTATGCCGAATGGTCGCAGGGACATGAAGGTGAAGGGCGCGAAGGTCTTTCGCTAAACTACCGCACCGGCGGGCTTGACGTCTTTGTGAAGGGAAACTTTAAGGAAAACAGTTTTTATATAAAGAAACAGACTCTAAGCCTGATGAACACGTCGTCAGTATGGACGATGATGTCTGACAATATTGAGACCGGCAACGATTCTAACTTTAATGGTGAGGTGGGCTTCAACTATGAACCCGACAGCCGCCAGTCGTTCGGCGTGCGTTATGTGGCTGACAAATCTCTTGCCAACAGCAGCTCACATATAACGGGCAACACCATATTGTTGCGAGACGGAGACGAGTATGACAATATTGAGACAGAGTCGGAGACGGCTGAGAACAACGGCTGGAATCATTCGGTCAACGGATACTATACGGGCACGTTCGGCAAGTGGAGCATAGACTTCAACGCCGACTATCTGGGCGGATGCTCGCGCAGCTGGCAGGTGGCTGCCAACAACGACGAAGTGGACGCTACCTCATATAATAACGTGCGTAATTCTCTCTATGCCGCTAAGCTGGTGGTAACAGCCCCGTTGCTTGGCGGAGAGGTGGCGTTTGGCACGGAAGATACATTCACCGACCGCAAGGACAGCTTTACTCAGAGCGGCTTCTCGGCAGATGCCGACGACCATCTGCAACAGCAGTTTTATTCGGCATTTGTCGACTATACTCTCGGTCTGGGGCGTTTTACGGCACGTGCCGGATTGCGCTACGAGCATCAGCGGACCAAGTATTATGAAGCAGGCGTGCTGAAGGCAGAGCAAAGCCCTACGTACAACGACCTGATTCCGTCGGCATCGGTCGACTACAGCCATGGCGACTGGAATTTTTCGCTGGCTTACCGTCTGTTTAAACTTAGTCCTCTTTACCGCATGCTCTCGAGCGCGACAAGCTATGTCAGCAAATATATGTACCGTAACGGCGATCCGCTCCTCGTGCCACAGAAACATAACTACTTTACAATCGACGGCGGATGGAGATGGATTAATTTCTCGATATGGTACGACTATGCACTCAATATGTATACTTCGTTCTTCAAGCCATATGATGAAGACGGCCATCCGGGCGTAATGCTGCAGACAATGGCAAGCATACCTTATACTAATATGTACGGAATGTCTGTTGAACTGACACCGAAAATCGGAATATGGCAGCCCCGCCTGTCGGCTTCGATAGACTGGTATGACTCTGACGCGCGCTCTCTTGGCATACCTTACTTGTGGAACCGTCCCGTCTTTGACTTCGTTTTCTACAACAGTCTGACCTTTAGCCACGGCTGGCTTCTGAATCTGAAAGCACGCCTGGGCCTGAGGGGCAAACAGAGCTACACCATAAAACAGCAGTATGGAACGGTGAGTCTGCGTGTGGTAAAGACATTTTTCAAGGACAAATCGCTGCGCGTGGCCCTTTCTGCCGACGACATATTCAATACGGGGCGCGGCCGTTTCACCGGTTATGGTGACCGTACATACTACGACAGCCGTACATGGTCAGACACGCAGCGCATAGGCATAAGCGTAAATTATACGTTCAACGCCACCAAGACAAAATATAAAGGCAAGGGAGCCGGCGAGAGCGAGAAACAGCGACTGTAGCGGCTGTCTGTTGAAAATAATGCTTACCTTTGCGGCCGTTAAATGTCTCCGTGCTTCCTGGCACAATGGTGCAAGGCGATGAACGGCGGTCAACTGATTTTTAAAATGTTGTTGAAAGATAAGAAGAAAGACGACTTCAGACGTATGTTCTGCGAATATTATCCTAAGCTGGTCAGGTTTGCCGTCCAGCTTACGGGCGATGCCGACGAGGGGCGCGATGTGGTGGCCGATGTCATGGAGAAGGCTTGGGAGCGCTTCGACTTGCTGCGTCCTGCTGACCGCGGCTCATGGCTCTATATGTGTGTGCGCAACGCCTGTATTAACAGACTGAAGCACATAAAGACCGAGAATTGTGCGGCGGCAGAGCTGGCTGAGGCAACAAAGGCAGATGCCGAAAGCGAATATCGCGACCACGAGCGGCTGCTTTTGCGTGTTGAGGCTGTGGCTGAAGGGTTAGGCGAGCCAGCACGCTCAATAGTGCGCCTATGTTATTATGAGCATCTTACACGCCGTCAGGCTGCCGAACGTCTTGGAATAAGTTATGATACCATGAAAAAACATATTGCAAAGGCCTTGAAACTTTTGCGTGAGGCTGTAGGGAAAGGAGATGGATTATGAAAGAGAATGATGTCAGAAACATGGATTTGACAAGCCGCAAGGCAGGCGAGGGCAGCGGTGAAGACGAACGTTTGCTGATGATGCTCGGCGAGGCTTTGGGAGATATGCCCGGCGATGAGGAGACGCAGAAGGCATGGCGGCAGTTTGAAGCGCGTCATGGCGATGCTGGCGGCTCACGTTTGAGGCTGCGTCGCATATTCATTTCAGCAGCGGCAGCTGCTGCCGTAGTGGCTTTGGTCGTGGCGTTTGCGTGGAATGATATTGGTGGCTCAGCCGGAGTGATTGAGACATTTGCCATGGCCGAACTGCCGTCGCATACATCGCGTGTGGCTGACGGAGACAATGTTGTTGTGCAGACGCCGTCGGCCACTACGTCTGATGTCCTTCTGCCTGACGGTTCCCGCGTAATGCTTGGTTCAGGCTCTCGTCTTGAATATCCGTCAGATTTTGGACAGAATGGCGTCAGGGAGGTTGAACTTACAGGACAGGCACGCTTCAGCGTCAGGCATGATGCCGGCAGACCGTTTGTCGTGAAGAGCGGAAATATGAGTACGAAGGTGCTCGGTACGGTGTTCTATGTCCGTTCTTATCATGGCAGTGCAAGTTCGGTGGTGTTGCTTAAAGGCTGTGTCAGTGTAAGTAGTGAAGACGGCGGCAAGGGCAGGATGCTTAGTCCCGGACATCAGGCCGTTGTCGACGATAAGGGTGACATTAAGGTGGAAAAGGCTGACATTGCAGCTGCCGGAGGATGGACTCACGGTGAGTTCTGTTTCGACGATTCGCGGCTCGAGGATGTTATGAACGACATAGGATCATGGTATAACGTAGGCATTGCGTTCCATTCGCGCAGTCTGCTTTCTGTCCGAATTCACTTCAACTTCCCCCGGTCGGTTTCTTTGGCAGACGTCCTTCAGGCGCTTAACGACCTTGGCGTGGCACAGTTCAGATACGCCGACGGCCGCGTAAGCATAGAGCAGAAATAGCATTATGCCCGGTTCGTTGCGCATTAATGTTTTTTTGAGTAACTTTGCAGCCCGAAAGCTGTAAATATCAATATAAAACATTATTCTCCGGCACATACGGCAGCATTGGCTGTATTGTGCGTGAAGCAGAAAACAGACAACGATGGATAACAGAAACAGACAGATACTCAACATAGCCCTGCCGGCAATAGTGAGCAACATCACCGTGCCGCTGCTGGGACTGGTTGACGTGGCCATAGTGGGGCACCTCGGTGCAGCATCGTATATAGGTGCAATAGCCGTGGGCGGCATGACGTTCAACGTGATTTACTGGATATTCGGATTCCTGCGCATGGGTACTAGCGGACTGACTGGGCAGGCTCTCGGCAGGCGCGACCTTACCGAAACGGTGCGTATGCTCTGCCGTTCTTTGGGTATAGCCATGGCGGTTGCCTTGGCGCTCATCGTGCTGCAGGTGCCGCTGCGCGAGGCATCAATGCTCGTGATGCAGCCGCCTGCCGAGGTAAGAAGGCTTGCTTCGATATATTTCAACATACTTATATGGGGCGCTCCTGCCATGCTCGGCCTGTTCAGTCTGTCGGGATGGTACATAGGCATGCAGAATTCGCGCGTGCCAATGTTTATAGCCATAACGCAGAATATAATAAACATAGGGGCGAGCACGCTGCTTGTGTTCGGCCTCGGACTTAAGGTTGAAGGCGTTGCCCTGGGCACGCTCATTGCCCAATGGGGCGGTTTCATGATGGCACTGCTGCTCTGCTTCGTAAATTATCGCCGTCTGAGGCGTTATTTCTCATGGCAAGGCGTATGGCGGCGCGACGCAATGGCGCATTTCTTCAAGGTAAACCGCGACATCTTTTTGCGCACGCTGTGCATGGTTGCCGTAATGCTGTTTTTCACTTCCGCCGGTTCGTGGCAGGGTGAGGTAGTGTTGGCGGTTAACACTCTGCTCATGCAGTTCTATATGCTGTTCTCTTACGTTATGGACGGCTTTGCCTATGCAGGCGAGGCTTTGAGCGGCAAGTTTTACGGAGCGCGCAATCAGGAGGCTCTTGGCTCTACGGTGCGCCGCCTGTTCTGGTGGGGTGCCGGTATGGCAGTAGGCTTCACCTTTGTTTATGGCATAGGCGGCGACGCCTTTCTCTCGTTACTTACAGATGAGCCTTCTGTGGTGACGGCCTCGCATGAGTATTATTATTGGGCGTTGGCAATACCTGTTGCCGGCATGGCGGCGTTTGTATGGGACGGTGTGTTCATAGGCTGCACCATGACGCGTGGCATGCTTCAGTCTATGTTTCTTGCAGCCGTAACGTTTTTTGCCCTTTATTATTCTCTTCGCTTCACGATGGCCAACCATGGCCTGTGGCTTGCGTTCATAGCGTTTGTGGCTGTAAGAGGACTGGCGCAGACCGTGATATGGCGCAGGCGGCGCACGGGATGCACAACCTGACCGGGAAGCGCGCTGTCGACTTTGCTAATGATATGATGTATAGCCGCAAATCATAACGCGGTTTGGAATAAAAACAAAGAATGCAGACAGAAGACACACTGAATGTGCGACCTGTCTGCATTCTTTGTATTTGTATGAACCCTTTGCCGCGGGGGAGCTAATTGTAGAGAAAATAATTATCCCCAGTTTATCTTGTCGCCTTCTTCCCTCACTATCCTGCAAAGCTCCTGTTCGTTGTCAATCAGCGAGGTCAGCATGTCGGCAAGTCGCTTGGCCTTGTCGCGGTTGGCGTCGCTCTCCTTGAAGTATGCATCATAGAGGCCTGCCTCAGGATCGGTGTCCATTGCCTCGAGTATGTCGGGTGCGTTGTTCTTGAGATAATGCCTTATCAGGGCGTCCCAGTTATATCCGTTCATGTAGGCTGCTTCATTTATTTCGCCCAATCTATCGCCAAGCTCAAGCACCTTGTCGTGTTCCACTTCGAGCAGCACGTTTATCACACCGTCGCCATCATCGATTATTCTTACATAGTTGCCGTCGCCGCTGTTGCTCATTGCATTGTGGCTGTCTGTATGGCCGCTTTCCTCCTGTTGCGGCCTTTCTTCCGTCTTGCCTTTAAAGGCGTGAAGAATTTTGCTGAAGAAATTTTTACCTGATACCATTATCGTTGTCTGAATTATTGAGTTTCTTACGTTCTGTCTGATATTTGCGTCCGTGGCTGAAGTTGTACGACAGCGTTAAGTAAATCATGTTACCGTTGTCCTTGATATATGTATGCGTAGTGCTCTGCAGATACTTGCTGTCTGTCTTGCCCACATAGTCGAAACCTTGTGCATAGCCGAGCAACAAAACTCCAAGTCCCACTTTGAGGTCTTTATATTTATAGCTGACGCTGAAGTTCGACTGGTTTTCGCCCGTGCTCATAGATTCGGCAAAATAGCTTTTCGGTGCGGTGTAGAAACTTGCAGAAACGTTCCATCTGCCCAGCATAAGGTTGGCATATCCACCCCAGCGCCATGAGCGGTAATTGTGAGAGTAGTCAAGTCCGCGGCTGTTGTAGTTGGAATAGTCGCCATAGAGTGAAATGTTGAGAATGTCCTTAATGGCGTGCAGAGTGAAGTAGGCAGTGAGAGACTTCTGACTGAAGCTCTTCTGGTTTTCCGGCTTGCTGATGAGCAGATATGTGCCGTCGTCCTGCAGCTCAGGAATATAAGATGTCATGATGATGTCGGGCGCATAATACCAGCTTCCGTACAACTGGAAGTTAAAAAGCGGACGGTTCCAGCTTAGCATAAGACTGTTGCTGTATCCAGTGTAAGGCTTCAGTCCTGTGTTTCCGTCGCTTGCGTTAAGTTCGTCGCTCTGGTTTCTTACGTCGCTCAGTTGCGAGAGCGAAGGCGAACGCTGGCTTATTCGTCCTGAGTATCTTACAAACAGATTATCGGTTATTTTGGTCGAAAGACTTAACTGCGGGCGCAGTGTCCACTTGTTGAATCCTATGTCGCCCTGATGAATGGCAAGATAGTTTGCACCGAGGCCCACCTGATAGTTGAATATGCCGAGTTTTCCCTGTAGCTGTGCAAAGAGATAAAGATTGTCTGAGTTGAGTATGGCGTCCGTGTTCACCGTTCCTGTATAGTCGTTGTCAGTGTGGCTTACGGTGTATTCGCCTCCGGCCGAGAACACTTTGTTCTTGAATTCCTTCGTATATATAGCCTCGCTGATAAGCGAATATTTGCGGCCCGTGGTAGAATAGCTGTAGTCATTCACCGGGTCAGCCTGCATCGACTGCTCTGGCGACTGGTTGAAGAGATAGTTGCGCGACATATATTTGTAGTCGGTGCCGATGTAAGTTCCTACTACATTGGCCGTTATGTTCTGTTTTTTAGGCAGGTTCAGCGACCAGTAGATGTCGAGCGACGGGGTGTACATTTTGTTCTTACTCTTGTTATACAGATACAAGTCTGGCATTGATGTCTCTTTTGCCAGCTGATTTGAGCCTGAGTTCGGGTTGTTGTATTGATTATAGTTGAGGCTGATGTTCAGGGTATATTTGTCAGGTTCGGCAAGGTTGTAGCCCAGCTGGACCGTATTAAAGGTGTACATGAAGTTGGTGTTGTAGCCTAAATATTGGCGTTGGCGCTGCGTTCCGTCAGGAAAGAAATATGTGTTTTCGCTGTCCACCTTGCGCTCGTCGTAGCCGCGGTAGCTGAAGTTGTAGTATATGCTGAACTCCGATTTCTTGTAGTTATACTTAAAGTAAGCATTACTGTTGTTGAAGCCGGTAGTGAAGGCCTGCATCGTTCCTAACCCGCCGACATATCCCGCATATCTTCTCTTTACGACAAAGTTAATTACAGCGTCCATGCTGCCGTCTGAATATCTCACTCCGGGATTGTCGATATATTCAACCCTTACAACCTCGTCAGGTCTCAGTGCTGTTATGTCCTGTTGATTGGCTTTAACGTCATTTATGCGTACCTGCACGCTTCCGCCTTTCAGTGATTTAATTTCCTGCTTAATCGGGTCGGTCATTATACCGTTGAGCGTCATCTTGCTCAGCAGATCGTATCCGTTCGATGAGTGCTTCTTCATTGTTGATGTCGGCAGAAGTATTTGGCGGTCTACCTTGCTTATCACTCGCATACCATTAACCGTAACTTCGCCAAGGTTGTATGTGGTGTCAACTTTCAGCGTGTCGGTCTGAGCATGCGCTGCGGCAACTGTCATGGCTGCCGCAAGCGCAGTCGTTATTATTTTGTGTCTTTTCATACGCAATGCTGTTTTGTGTCTTATTCTGATTTTAGTACGCAATCGCATTGCTGATGTGACATGATTTAACTTATTTTAAATAACAGAGGCATATCAGCCGGGATAATTCATGTTTTCGTCTTTGATTACCTCAAGCACTTCTGTCAGGAACTTGCGTGCCTCCCATCGTGCCATGGGCAGGTCGTGCAGCAGCCAGTTGCCGCAGTCCTTCGGAGCAGCTCCCGGTATTTCGCCTTCAAAGTCAGCAACAAATTTGAATGTCTTTTTCATCAGCTCCACGATGTCCTTCGGTTCAAGGTCGCCGCGCATGAGCAGATAGTTGCCTGTGAGACATCCCATCGGGCCCCAGTAAATTATGCGGTCTTTCCATTCCGGGTCGTTGCGCAGATAGGTTGCAGCCAGATGTTCAATGGTGTGGAGTGCGCCGGCGTGAACAACAGGTTCGCGGTTAGGCTCCTTCATGCGTATGTCAAATGTGGTGACGGTCTCTCCGCCTACGCTGTCCTTACGTGATACGTATATTCCGCGCAGCAGGCGGTTGTGGTCGATTGTAAAACTTGGAATCTTTTTCATCTTTTTAGAAGTTAGGGAGTTAGGGTGTTAAGGAGTTAATACAAATGTTTTGTTGTATTTCTTTGTTGTCCGACTTTTGAGGATATTCTGACAAATGCGTCGCCCCTTGACATCTCAGTAACTCATTGCTTATATTACTTTAAGAAATTCTTTGGTAACGTTGAACGACTTTTCGGCAAGTCTTGCCCAGAAGTCGAAGTATTGCGACGCCTTGTTGTCCTTAAGCGGTATGTCGCTGATTATGCGGAAACTTACGAACGGCACTCCGTATATGTGGCAGGTCTGCGCTATAGAGCAGCTCTCCATGTCGACGGCCTTGGCCTTGGGAAAGTTGTCGAGTATGCCCTGCATCTTCTCTCGTGAGTCGACAAACCATTCTCCGCTGACAATCAGACCGGCATGAATCTTTGTCTCGCCGCTCAGGGATACAGCTTTTTCTACGAGGTCTTTTGGTGCCGTAAATGCAGGCGGCATGCCGATGATTTGCCCGAAGCTGCACTCGCTGCCGCAGTAGGCGTCGTGATAGCAATATGACGTGCCCACGATGACGTCCGTTACGTTCATCTCTACGTCGGCTCCGCCAGCCACGCCGGTAGATATCACCAGGTCGGGGGCATAGTTGTTTATCATTTCCACGGCACCTATGGCAGAGTTTACCTTGCCTATGCCGCATTTCTGTATAACGATGTCCTTGTCGCCGATGTTACCCACGGCGAAGTCTTTCTTGTGGTGTTGCTCCATTGTGGCGTTCTCGAGCAGTGCCTTAAGCTGCACAAACTCCTTGTCCATTGCCACTATTATTCCTATTTTCATCTTTATGCTGTTGTTTTATGTGGCAAAGATATAAAGAATTTGCGACATATCAGCGTGCCGCCGGCTTATAGGAGGCAAAAAATCTCTTAGAATGTGTGGCTGGCAGGCGCATCATGGATAGGTGTAGTTGAAGTAGGTCCATTGGCTACTGCCTATGCTGCGGTTGTTGTTGTCGAATATTTCAACCTTAGCCTTCAGGTGCGACTTGCCGCTTCCGAGATGAAGTTCGCTGTAGGGTATGAAAATCTTTAGGTCGGTGTATGTCGTGTTGTCCCACCCCGGCGTATATTTTGTTGAAGACGACACCTTGCCGTCGGTAGTGTAATAATGTTTGTTGTAGTCGTTCAGAGCCGTTCCGTTTTCGAAGTAGAAGTAGGCTACGCAGATGCCCGTCTTGCCCTTCATGCCGCTTACGTCGAAGCTCACTTTGACATTCATTCCTTTCTGCCCGTTCTGGTAGAGGTTATGCTCTGTGGTGATAGACTTCACCGTTGCGCTCACATTGGTGTAGGTGTTGTACGACGGTGCTTTAAGGTAGTTGAGGCCGAATCTTTTGTCGAGTGCCTTGAACATTGCCAGATATGTAGGGGCTGATTTTGTCGACACGTCGAGTGTTATGCCGGATATTACGATTTTTTTTATGTTGAAGGTCGTAAGCTGCTGTATCACGTGGCTTATACGGTTGCTTGATGACATGGAGGAAAAGTCGCTGCGGCTGCTCGAAAGATCAGATACCGACGCTTGTATTCCTAGATTAGCCATCTCTGCGTCTTCAAATTCTTTTTTCAGGACATCAGACACTCCTGCCTCGTATGTACTTATCACTTCGCCGTTTGTAAGCGTTAGCGTCAGTGTTTGGTTTATCATAGCCTTGTCTTCGTATCTGCGTGTTTTTTTTCCAAGGTCTATCAGACTCTGTTCAAAGCCTGCAATCCTTATTGAGATTACCGGATATATTCCTTTCTTATACAGAAGCTGAAGACCTCCAAGTACAATTTCTTCAGTGTTGGATGCCTTAAACTCAAGATCTTTTGTCCTGTAATAATAAGTACCTCCATCACTAAGGCCCTCTTCAAACTCATACGGCTCGTCTCCTGAATTAATTCCGGCATAAACATTTAATGCGGCAAATGCGAATATCAATGCCATTGATATCCTGTGTAATAATGACGTTCTCATAAATATTAGTTTTAAAATAATGTAACCTATAATAACGCGTTACTGTATGCCAGAACAACGCTCTTGGCAAAGATAATACTTATATAGGAAAAAACAGCCTGACGGGGTCCGAATATGTGCAAAATATATGAATTTTGTTTCTTTCAGAGTGCCGGTAAGGCCGGACTGCGCTAAAAAGTTATTAAGAATGATGTGGAGTAGTTGAAAAAATATTACTTTTGCGTACTTGAAAACAAATCATATTTTACATCCTCTTATGGTTAAAGTCTATAAATTATTGATAATAGCGCTGTCGCTATTGCCGTTGTTTGTTTTTGCCGATATTACCGTGGCACCGGTATTTACTGATAATATGGTGATACAGCAGGAAAAGCCAGTATATGTATGGGGAAAGGCTCCTGCCGGCGAGAATATAAAAATAAGTTTTATGTCTCAGAGATCCTGTACGGTAGCCGATGCCAACGGTGAATGGATTGCCGTGCTTAAAGCAGTGAGTGCTACTAAGAAACCGCAAAAACTTGTGGTAAGTTCAAAGTCAGGAAAAATTGTGCTAAGCAATATTCTTGTTGGCGAAGTGTGGCTCGCCTCGGGACAGTCGAACATGGAATATTCCATGAACAACCACCCGCACCATGCCCGCCCAAAGAAAGGCGACCCGGAGGTGCTGTATAAGGAATTTAAGGCGGCAGACAGTCCGATAATACGCACAATGTATGTAGAGTGTTCAAATAATGGCGAGATACTGCCTACTGCCGGATGGAAGATGTTGTCTGAAGAAAGTCTTGCCCCTGTTTCTGCCGCAGGATATTTCTTTGCAAAGAATCTGTCTGACAGTCTTGACGTACCAGTCGGACTGATATCCTCGTCGTGGGGAGGATCGATGATTGAGTCGTGGATGCCAGAAGAGGCGTTCAAGGGCTCGTCGCAGTTGAATGATGGATACGCCAACGGCAGCTATTATGGTCTGCCTGTGGCCGATCATTACCGCACGATGATAGCTCCGCTGGCTCCATTCTCTATGCGCGGATTTCTGTGGTATCAGGGCGAGGCAAATGTTCTGGACCAAAGAGGCGTAGGGTATGATGTCAAGCAGCGTGCGCTGATTGACGGCTGGCGAAAGGCTTGGCATGATGACGCCATGCCGTTTTATTTCGTCCAGCTGGCACCTTATCTCTATTCAGACCGCAAGGGCGATGAGAACGGATTGCCGTGGGATGCCCTTCCTAAATTTTGGGAGGAGCAGGCGTCTTGTCTTGATGTTCCTCATACGGGTATGATTGTTATTAATGACCTGGTGGATAATCTTAAAGATATACATCCGCCATATAAATGGATTGTCGGAAAGCGCCTGGCCCTGCTTGCCTTAAATAAGACCTATGGGCGAGATGTCGTAAGTTCGGGACCTACATTTAAAAGCATGGAAGTTGAAGGCGATAAGGTCATATTGACATTTGAAAACGCTGACGGTCTGAAGACACGTGACGGAAAGATGCCCGACAACTTTAAACTGAAAAACACAAAGAACCGCTACAACACGGCCAAAGCCCAGATTGTAGACAACAAGGTTGTGCTAAGTTCAAAAACGGATATGGCAAGACCTGTGACGGTGCGTTATTGCTGGAGCGACAGCTCTCAGCCTAATCTGTGCAATGGTTCAGGTTTGCCTGCCGCGCCGTTTAGGGCGACGGAAAAAATAAAGTGACATTAATGCTGATGCGGCGCCATGCCGGCAGCAAGCAACGAATACATCTTAATTTTACGCAAAGAGTTGACTGATGTCATGAATTTTGTGTATTTTTGCACTCAGATTTAATTTAAAAACGTAAGTATCAATGAAAACATGGAAACAATACCTGCCCGACGTGCTGGTCATATTGCTGTTCGCGGCTATTTCTTTCGCATACTTCTTTCCTGCCGATATTGAAGGAAAGATTCTTTTCCGCCACGACTCGGCTGCAAGCAAGGGCCTCGGGCGAGAACTGTCAGAACACAGGGAGAAAACCGGAGAGCAGACTCGCTGGATGAACTCCGTGTTCAGCGGCATGCCGACATATCAGACGGCGCCTTCGTACAGCAGCACCGACGGACTGGGCCAGGTCGTAAAGGCTTATCATCTTTTCCTTCCTGAGAACGTGTGGTATGTCTTTGCTTATCTGCTGGGATTCTATATCCTTCTTCGTGCGTTCGATTTCCGCCAGTCGCTGGCGGCTTTGGGCTCCATAATATGGGCTTTCTCGAGCTATTTCTTCATAATCATAGCCGCAGGACATATCTGGAAGGTTATGGCTCTGGCATATCTCCCGCCTATGATAGCCGGAGTGGTGCTTGCCTACAGGGGCAAATACCTGTGGGGACTCATTGTCACGGCGCTGTTTACGGCCTTTGAGGTCAACGCCAACCACGTGCAGATGACGTATTATTTCCTGTTTGTCATCCTGTTTATGGTCATTGCCTATCTCGTTGATGCCATCCGTAACCACAAACTGGCTCATTTCGGCAAGGCCACGGCTGTGTGTGCTGCCGGTGCCATAATAGGTATATGCATCAACCTGAGCAACCTTTATCACACATGGGAGTACAGCCAGGAATCGATGCGCGGCAAGAGCGAACTGGTCAAAAAGAACACGGCAAACCAGACAAGCAGCGGACTCGACCGCGACTATATAACGCAGTGGAGCTACGGCATAGGCGAGACATGGACTCTGCTCGTGCCCAACACCAAGGGCGGCGCATCAATGCCTTTGGCACAGAACAAGACTGCCATGGAACATGCCGACAACAACTTTATAGATATATATCAGCAGCTCGGACAGTACTGGGGTGAACAGCCCGGAACTAGCGGCCCCGTTTACGTCGGGGCATTCGTGCTCATGCTGTTCGTCTTAGGCCTGTTTATCGTTAAGGGACCTATGAAGTGGGCCCTGCTTGCCGCAACGGTGCTTTCTATACTGCTGTCATGGGGTAAGAACTTCATGCCGTTCACCGACTTCTTTATCGACTATATCCCGATGTACTCAAAGTTCCGCACGGTGGCGTCGATACTTGTCATTGCCGAGTTTACTATACCTCTGTTGGCAATGCTTGCATTGAAGAAGATTGTCGACGAGCCTGAAATCCTTACTCAAAAGATAAAATACGTTTATGCAAGCTTTGCCCTCACCGGCGGCATTGCCCTGTTGTTTGCCGTTATGCCTACAATGTTCTTCTCAGACTTCATTTCGTCTGAAGAGATGAGGGCATTGCAGCAGATACCGGCCGACTATCTTAACCCGCTGCTCGCCAATCTGCGCGAGATGCGTATCGCCATGTTCACTGCCGACTGCTGGCGCTCGTTCTTCATCATCGTCATCGGCACTCTCTGCCTGCTGCTCTATAAGGCAAAGAAACTGAAGACAGAATACATGGTGGGAGCGCTGATAGTTCTCTGTCTTGTTGACATGTGGCAGGTCAACAAGCGCTACCTCAACAACGACATGTTTGTCAACAAGAGTGAGCGCGAGGCACCGATAGAGATGACCGAGACCGACAAGATTATCCTTCAGGACAAGACCGACTTCGGCAGTTACCGTGTGCTCAACCTTGCCTCTAACACGTTCAACGAGAACGAAACTTCTTACTATCACAACAGCATAGGCGGATACCACGCCGCCAAGTTACGCCGTTATCAGGACATGATAGACGCCTACATAGCTCCTGAGATGCAGAAGCTTGTGCCCGCAGTGGCTGAGGCCGGCGGCGACATGACCAAGATCAACGGCGACAGCATCTATCCGGTGCTCAACATGCTCAACGCAAGATATTTCATATTCCCGCTTCAGAGCGGACAGACCGTGCCTTTGAAGAATCCGTATGCTTACGGCAATGCATGGTTTGTAGACCGTATAACCTATGTAAACAGCGCCAACGACGAAATAGACAGAGTTGGAAAGATTGACCTTCGCCATGAGGCAGTGGCCGACGCCAAGTTTAAGAGTCAGCTGAAGGACGCCAAGAAGCAGGGTGGTGTGTCGGTTGTCAAGCTCACATCATATTCTTCTAACCACCTGAAGTATAGCGTAAGCTCTGATGCCGGCGGTGTGATAGTGTTCTCCGAGGTGTATTATCCCGGCTGGACAGCCACAGTCGACGGCAACCCCGTTGAGCTCGGACGTGTCAACTATCTGTTGCGTGCCATCAATGTCGCACCGGGCAAGCACAACGTAGAACTGATGTTCTATCCTAAGTCTGTCAGCACAACCGAGACCATAGCATATATAGCTTATGCCGTACTTATTCTGGCGCTTCTGTTTGTTGTATATATTGAAATGAAAAAGAAAGGGAAGGTTAAATGAAAAAGCTTTTGTCATTGCCGCCAAATCTGGTAAACTGTTTTCATGATGTTACCGGACACGACCGCAGCGAATGGTTCTGCACCAACGACCCCATAGGGCATAAGCTCGGTTCGGGCGGCGGTTCAACATGGCTGCTGGAGGCCTGTTATGCCGAAAGTTCAGACGGCAAGAGCTTCGACGAGTGGCTTGCCTCAGACAGACGCCTGCTGCTGCATGCCGGCGGACAGAGCCGCCGGTTGCCGGCCTACGCCCCGTCGGGCAAGGTGCTGACGCCCGTGCCGGTGTTCCGCTGGGAGCGCGGACAGAGGCTCTCGCAGAATCTTCTGTCGCTGCAGATACCCCTTTACGACAAGATAATGAGCTGCGCGCCCGACAACATGCACACCATGATTGTCAGTGGCGATGTGTATATACGTGCCACTCAGCCGCTTCAGCCTATACCAGAGGCCGACGTGGTGTGCTACGGCCTGTGGCTCGGCCCTGAGATAGCCAAAGACCACGGTGTGTTTGTGTCAAGACGCGAAACCCCGTCGGTGCTTGAGTGCATGATGCAGAAGCCTTCGGTGAAGACTCTCGGCGAACTGCTAAAGGATCATTTCTATCTTACTGACATAGGCGTGTGGCTGTTGAGCGACCGCGCCGTCAAGCTGCTCATGCAGCGCTCAAAGCGCAACGGCGAGCGCATCAACTACGACCTCTATTCTGAGTTCGGCTGCTCGCTCGGCACAGATCCTTCGGTTAAGGACGACGAGCTCAACAGTCTGAGCGTGGCAGTGTTGCCTTTGCCTGGCGGCGAGTTTTATCATTTCGGCACAAGTCATGAGATTCTGTCGTCGACACTTGCTATACAGAATCTTGTCAACGACCAGCGCGAGATAATGCATCACTCGCTGAAGCCTCACCCCGCCATGTTCGTTCAGAATGCATGCGTGGGTACGGCTATCACTGAGCGCAACCAGAATCTTTGGATAGAAAACAGCTATGTGCCTTCGTCGTGGACGCTGGCGCATGAGAACATCATAACGGGCGTGCCCGAAAACAACTGGACAATAAGTCTTCAGCCGGGACAGTGTGTTGACATTGTGCCTGCCGGCGAAGACGAATATGTAGTAAGGCCTTACGGATACGACGATAAGTTCCGCGGCGACCTTCATGACCTCAGCGTTACGTTCCTCGGACGTCCGTTTGCCGAATGGGCTGCCGAGCGCAACATCGACATTGACACGATAGACGGAAATGCCGACCTGCAGTCGGCACGCATATTCCCGGCATGTGCTGACGTGAATGATGCCGGACTCGTATTACGCTGGATGCTCTCTGAACCGGAACTCAAAGAGGGTGCCGGGATATGGAGCGGAAGCCGCAGGCTCAGCGCCGACGACATCTCGGCTGAGGCAGACCTGATGAGGCTTCAGCAGCAGCGCGACCTGCTGCGTGCTGCCAACTGGCAGGCTCTGGCACGCAACTATGAGCATAGCGTGTTCTATCAGGTCGACCTTGACGATGCCGCACGCGACTTTGCCAAGTTCAACATTTCCCAGCCGGATGCGATAAGCGACAATGCGCCGCTGCTGACACGCATACACGACTCAATGTTCCGCTCTGAGCTGGCACGAATCAGTGGCAACGAATATCAGAAGAATGAAGACAAGGCATTTGCCCTGTTGCGCGACGGACTGACACAGCAGGTGCTCACCGAGAAACAGAGTCCGCGCATGTCGGTATACGGCGACCAGATAGTGTGGGGCCGCAGTCCCGTGCGCATAGACATAGCCGGAGGATGGACCGACACGCCGCCTTACTGCCTCATGGAGGGCGGCAGCGTTGTCAACCTTGCCATCGAGCTTAACGGTCAGCCGCCGCTGCAGACGTATGTCCGTCCGTGTAAGGAGCCGCACATCGTGCTGCGCAGCATCGACCTCGGAGCCATTGAGGAGGTTACCACATACGAGCAGCTTGCCGACTATCATCATGTAGGCAGCCCGTTCTCTATACCCAAGGCCGCGCTGGCCCTTGCAGGCTTTGTGCCCGCCTACTGTGCCGAGAAGTTCGGCTCGCTCGAAAGTCAGCTGAAGGCTTTCGGCTGCGGCATAGAGCTGACACTGCTCTCTGCCATTCCAGCAGGCAGCGGACTGGGCACGAGCAGCATGCTTGCGTCTACCGTTCTCGGTGCGCTCAACGACTTCTGCGGCCTTGCATGGGACAAGAACGAGATTGGCCACCGCACGCTTGTGCTTGAGCAGCTGCTCACAACCGGAGGCGGATGGCAAGACCAGTTTGGCGGAATACTGCAGGGCGTAAAGCTGTTGCAGACAGGCCGCGGCTTCGACCAGTGTCCTACGGTGCGCTGGCTTCCGTCCGACTTGTTCACACAGCCTGAGTACACGCCTTGCCACCTGCTCTATTATACGGGCATAACACGCACGGCAAAGAACATCCTGGCAGAGATAGTGCGCCGCATGTTCCTCAATCAGAGCGACGAGCTGACACGTCTGCGCGAGATGAAGCAGCACTCGCTCGACATGTATGAGACCATACAGCGTGCCGACTTCAATAAGATGGGTATGCTTGTGCGCAAGACATGGCTTCAGAATCAGGCCATCGACAGCGGCACCAATCCCGAAAGCGTTCGCCGCATAACAGAACTTATAGACGACCTGTGTCTTGGCTATAAGCTTGCAGGTGCAGGCGGAGGCGGCTATCTGTATATGGTGGCCAAGGATCCTGACGCGGCAGCCCGTATCAAACAGATACTCAACAGCAACAGGCCAAATGCCAATGCACGCTTTGTCGACATGTCGCTCAGCACCAAGGGCTTGCAGGTGAGCCGAAGCTAAGAATTGAGAATTGACAATTGAGAGTTGAAAATTATGATTTGCTTTGCCTGATTATGCGGTCATGGCATTTGTAGTTTTTGTTCTTGGTTTTCATTTATAATTATCCGTATTAACAAATTTGCGGATATAAACCGAAAAAGTTTTTTATAAAAACTCGTCACTCGTCACATTACAGCATAATATCCTGATTGTCAGGATGTTGTAGTGTGACGAGTTGCTTGTTCAACTCATCACACAAGGATATTTGGGGGCGTTGATAGTGCTTTCCCGATATTGGTTGACTTTAAGCGTGATGAGTTGGAAATACAACTCATCACACAATAACGCGCTGTATTTCAGGGCGTTATGTGCCGTTGTGATGAGTGACGAGTTTTTGTGAAACACTTTTTTCGTTTCTTTTCCTTTATCAGACCTTTTTCTAAAAGCATATCTATTACGTTGCAAAAGGTCGTGTTTCATCATGCAAAAGCATACCTTTTGCAGGCTAATTTGCCGTGTTTTGCTTAATGTCTGTTTGTTGTACCTGTATATTTCCAAGCGTTTCAGCTTCACCTCGGCCATAAAAACAAATGCGATTTGTTTTGTATTGCTCTCGGTTTGCATTAACTTTGAATAAGTTAAGCTTCACTTCGGCCATAAAAACAAATGTGATTTGTTTTGTATTGCTCTCGGTTTGCATTAACTTTGAATAAGTTAAGCTTCACCTCGGCCATAAAAACAAATGCGATTTGTTTTGTATTGCTCTCAGTTTGCATTAACTTTGCAGGGGAAAAGAGGAAATGATATGGAGTTCAGGACAAAAGTTAAGATAGACAAGCCCGACTTTGAGATTGAGCCTTTTGAAGACATGCTCTTTGTTGGTTCTTGCTTTGCCGACAACATAGGCAAGCGGTTTGTCGAAGAGAAGTTTAATGCCGTGGTTAATCCTTACGGCGTGATGTATAATCCGGCAAGCATCCTGCATACCGTGGCACGGAGCGAGGCTGCGCCGCGCGTGGCACTGATGACACTCGGAACAAATCATGTATATATACTGAACGAAACAGGCGAGATAGTGGACAACTGCGCAAAACGTCCGCAGAGACTGTTCACGGAACGCGAACTCACGATAGACGAGTGTGTAGGCTATCTTTCTGAAGCAGTGGAACTGTTGACCGGAAGAAATGCCGACGTGAAGGTGATAATTACCGTCAGTCCGATACGTTACGCCAAGTATGGCTATCACGGCAGCCAGCTGTCTAAAGCCACGCTGCTGCTCGCCGCCGACCTCATGGTAAGGAAATATCCCGGCAGGGTTACATATTTTCCTGCCTACGAGATTGTAAACGACGAACTTCGCGACTATCGCTTCTATGCCTCCGACATGCTCCATCCTTCACAGCAGACCGTAGACTATATATGGGAACTGTTCTCAGAGGCTTATTTCTCGCCGGCAGCAAAGCGCTTTATCGAAGAGTGGCGCCCCATAAAGGAGGCGTTGGGCCACAAGCCGTTCAGGCCCGACTCTGACGAATATAAGGAGTTTATGAATAAAACAATGTTAAAAGTTAAGGCTCTTTCAAAAAAATATCCGAAATTTGTACCTTAATTATGCACCCATGGCCGGCTTGAGTGTCTTGTTCAGGCTGTTTGGCCGGCTGTTAGGGTGCAGTGATGGATGCTTTGCCCGTGCGCGGGCATGTCCAGACGGCATGCAGCCCGGTGGTGCTGCAGTGTGGCCCGGCCGTGTCTTTATGTGGCTCTGAATATCTGTTACGTGTCTTTATTCTTTTCAATGACAAAGATTAAATAAGAAACAAAATAATATCAATTGAGATGGTTTACACAATTGAAAAAGTTACAACTCTTATAGGCGCGCGCCGTTATGGCGAGAGCGACGGCAACGTAAGATGGATTCTTACCGACAGCCGCAGCCTTTGTTTTCCGGAGGAGACATTGTTCTTTGCAATACGTTCCGAACGCAACGATGGTCATAAGTACATAGCCGACCTTTACAGGCGCGGCGTGCGCAGCTTTGTGGTAGAGGTGCTTCCGGCTGACTGGCAGAAAGACTATCCTGACGCCAACTTCCTGAAAGTGCCTTTTGCGCTTGAGGCCCTTCAGCGCCTTGCCGAACGCCACAGAGACGAGTTTGACATTCCGGTGGTGGGCATCACCGGAAGCAACGGCAAGACCGTTGTAAAGGAGTGGCTCTATCAGCTGCTCTCGCCCTCAATGACGGTTACGCGCAGTCCGCGCAGCTACAACTCGCAGATAGGTGTGCCCCTCTCGGTATGGCTGCTGAGCGAGCAGAGCCAGGTGGGAGTGTTCGAGGCAGGCATAAGCCAGCCCGGCGAGATGGAGTCGCTGCGCGACATCATACAGCCCACTGTTGGCGTTATCACCAATCTTGGTGCCGCCCATCAGGAAAACTTTAAGTCGATGGCAGACAAGTGTCATGAGAAGCTACGTCTGTTTTACGACTCAAAGGCCATTGTTTATCCTTACGACGACGAGGTGATAAGACAATGTGTTGAAAGCTACGACTATAAAGGCGAACAGATTGCATGGTCGGTGAAGGATCCGTCTGTAAGACTGTTCGTAAAGTCGGTTGACAAGAAAAACACACAGACCACCGTAACCTATGTGTTCAATGGCGTTGAGTCTGCCTACACACTGCCGTTTATCGACGAGGCTTCGGTTGCCAACTCAATAACATGTGCTGCCGTTGCGCTTCATCTTGGACTTACAGCTGATGAAATAGCACAGCGCATGCCGGCCATAGAGCCTGTGGCCATGCGCCTCGAGGTGAAGGAAGGACAGCACGGGTGCACACTGATTAACGACTCATACAACTCAGACGTCAACTCGCTCGACATAGCCCTCGACTTCATGAACCGCCGCCCCGACCATGAGGGACGCCGCCGCACGCTCATATTGAGCGACATATATCAGAGCGGTGAAGACGGCGACACATTATATAAAAAGGTGTCAGAGCTTGCCGTAAAGCGCGGCGTGCAGAAGTTTATCGGCATCGGTCCGGAGATAAGCCGTTGCGCCGATGAGATAATGATAGAAGAGAAGTACTTCTTTGACGACTGCAACTCGTTTATCGGAAGCATCGTGTTCAGATCGCTGCGCGACGAGGTGATACTGCTCAAAGGCTCGCGCAAGTTCTCGTTCGACAGACTTACAGAGCTGCTTGAGCAGAAAGTGCATGAAACGATACTGGAGGTGAACCTCAATTCTGTTGTAAAGAACCTGAATTACTACCGTTCATACATGAAGCCTACCACCAAGCTGGTGTGCATGGTTAAGGCTGATGCTTACGGTGCAGGATCAGTTGAGGTGGCAAAGACCCTGCAGGACCATCGCGTTGACTATCTTGCCGTTGCCGTTGCCGACGAAGGCGTAACGTTGAGAAAGAACGGCATAACGTGCAACATAATGATAATGAACCCGGAGATGACGGCCTTCAAGACAATGTTCGACTATAAGCTCGAGCCCGAGGTCTACAGCTTCCGCCTTCTCGATGCCCTCGTAAAGGCTGCACAGAAAGAGGGAATAACCGGATATCCGGTACACATAAAGCTCGACACAGGTATGCACCGCCTTGGCTTTGACCCGCGCTGCGACATGGACGAGCTTATCAGTCGCCTGAAGCATCAGAACGCAATAATACCGCGCTCGGTGTTCTCACACTTTGTTGGTTCAGACAGTGACGACTTCGACAACTTTTCTGCCATGCAGTTTAAGCTGTTCGATGAAGGCAGCAAGAAACTTCAGTCGGCATTCAGCCACAAGATATTGCGCCACATGGACAACTCAGCCGGCATAGAGCACTTCCCGGAGCGGCAGATGGACATGTGCCGCCTGGGTCTAGGTCTGTACGGCATCGACAGTCGCGACAATTCTGTATTGAATACGGTCAGCACGCTGAAGACCACCATACTGCAGATACACCACGTGCCGAAGGAAGACACAGTGGGCTACAGCCGTAAGGGTGTGCTCACCCGCGACAGCGTTATCGGTGCCATACCTATCGGATATGCCGACGGACTTAACCGCCGTCTGGGCTGCGGCCACTGCTACTGCCTTGTCAACGGCCAGAAAGCGCCTTATGTGGGCAACATCTGTATGGACGTGGCCATGATAGACCTTACAGGAATAGACTGTAAGGAAGGCGACACCGTGGAGATATTCGGCGAGCATCTGCCTGTAACGGTGCTGTCGGACGTGCTTGGGACAATACCTTACGAGGTGCTTACAAGCATAAGCAACCGCGTAAAGAGAGTTTATTTTCAAGATTAGGCTTTATTTTAAAGCCTTTTCTTGTTTATGGTGTTTATACTATTTTAACAAATACGGCTGTATCGGTTAAGAAAAAAAGTGTTACCTTTGCACAAACTATTGCTTGAAACAAAATACTATTAATCAAATAAAAATGAATCCTATTCAAACTACTAAAATGACCAACTTCCGTTGGGTAATTTGTGCTTTGCTTTTCTGCGCTACGACAGTCAATTATCTTGACCGTCAGGTGCTGTCGCTTACGTGGAAAGACTTTATAGCACCCGAGTTCCACTGGAATGATGCTCATTATGGCATGATTACCGGTTTCTTCTCTGTCTTTTATGCTGTGGCTTGTCTGTTCGCAGGTAAGTTTGTCGACTGGATGGGCATAAAGAAAGGATATCTTTGGGCTATCTTTATATGGTCGCTCGGTGCATGTATGCACGCAGGATGCGGCTGGGTTACTATGGAGGTTGAGGGCCTCGACTCAATAGAAGCTCTCCGTGCCGTTGAGGCTGGAAGCACAATGGCCGTTGCCATTGCAACGCTCAGCGTATGGCTCTTCCTCGTTTGCCGTGCCATCCTTGCTCTCGGTGAAGCAGGTAACTTCCCCGCAGCCATCAAGGTTACGGCAGAATACTTCCCTAAGAAAGACCGCGCCTTTGCAACTTCAATCTTTAATTCAGGTGCGTCTGTCGGCGCTTTGGCAGCTCCGCTTACCATCCCTGTCCTTGCCAAGCATTTCGGTTGGGAGATGGCATTCATCATCATCGGTGCGATTGGTTTCGTGTGGATGTTCTTCTGGGCACATCTTTATGAGAAACCTGAAAACTCTAAGAGAGTAAACAAGGCAGAGCTTATATATATCAATCAGGACGAAAAAGAGGAGCCTGCTTCAGCTGAGGCTAAAGAGGAAAAGACTATTCCGTTCATGCAGTGCTTCAAGTATAAGCAGACATGGTCGTTCGTTGTAGGTAAGTTCTTCACCGACGGTGTTTGGTGGTTCTATCTGTTCTGGGCTCCGGCTTATTTCTCAGACCAGTTCGGTTATGAGTCTTCTTCAACAATGGGTATGGCTCTTATCTTTGTGCTTTATCTCATTGTTACCGTATTGTCAATCTACGGCGGTTACCTGCCTAAGCTGTTTGTTGAGAAGAAGGGCATGGGTCCTTATGCAGGCCGTATGCGCGCTATGCTTATCTTTGCATTCTTCCCGCTGTTCGCGCTGTTCGCTCAGCCGCTTGGTGCAAATTCTGCATGGTTCCCCGCAATCATCATCGGTCTTGCCGGTGCAGGTCATCAGGCTTGGTCTGCCAACCTGTTCTCTACAATCGGTGATATGTTCCCCAAATCAACTATCGCAACCATTACAGGTATAGGCGCAATGGCCGGTGGTATCGGTTCACTGCTTATCAACCTCGGTGCAGGTGAGCTGTTCACTTATGCTGAGGGCATGGGTTCAGCCTTCTCGTTCCTTGGTATGGAAGGCAAACCGGGTGCATATATGATTGTATTCTGCATCTGCGCCGTTGCTTATCTGCTGGCTTGGGTTATAATGAAGGCCCTGGTTCCGAAGTATAAGCCAATCGTTGTTGAATAATAATCTTATTTAAGATAAATCCAAAGAGGAGAATGCGTAGGCGTTCTCCTCTTTTTTCGTATGTATATATATCCTTATTCTTTAGTTCCTGAAAAGCAGAAAACAGGTTAACGGCAAACTAATGATATTTTAACATTACAGAATAGGGGTATTTCCTGCCTTGCGTGTTAAATGATAAATTAATTATCTTAATACATATTTTAGTATGAAGAAGATTTTATTCACATCGCTTTTATTTTTGTCATTCTGTATGGTGGCAAAAGCGCAAGATTTCAGAGTGGGAGCAACGGCAGGTTATAATCTCAGTTCTCCGAGTGGTTATAATGCTCAGTCAGGTTTTCATGCCGGCCTAAAGGGTGAACTTGGCCTTCCGCAGTTTACAAAAGGACTTTATTTAGACTTTGGACTGATGCTGTCTTCTTATGGATGGAAGTCACCCAGTTATTATTACAGCGGATATAACATTTCCAGGTTAGATGAAACAACTAATAATAACACTTTTGATTATAAGTTCAGTCCTTATTATTTGAATATTCCGGTTCATATGGGATATAAGTTTTCCGTTGGGCGTAATGTAAGCCTGTTTGTTAATGCCGGACCATATTTTAACATCGGTCTGTTTGGCAAATCTACAATGACTGTTACAGATGGCAAGGGCACTTCCACGACGAAAAATGCATCAGACAATTTGTTCAGTGACAAAGTCTTAGAACGTTTCGACTGGGGACTGGGCTTCCGTGCCGGAGCAGAAATAGCCCGCCATGTTCAGCTTTCCGTTGGATATGATTGGGGAATGAAGAATGTTAATAAGACAGGCACAGACTGCAAAAACAGAACATTCACGGCGTCTTTTGCTTATTTATTCTGAAAAGTATATAAGTTCACTTAACGGGTGAACTTATTTTTTGCTGTTTTATCAAAGGGCAGTTTGCGGCTTGGCAATAAAAATAAAGCAAGTTTTTATTTTGTATCGCACTCGCCTTTCTTTATCTTTAGATAAGACAGGATGCGGTTCGGAAATAAAAATAAAACTTATTTTATTTTGTATTGCTCTCACCTTTCGCTGTCTTTAGACAAGACAGGATGCGGTTCGGAAAAGTCAAAAATAAAAACTACGTTTTATATTTGCCTTTTCACTCACCTTTCACTATCTTTAGATAAGATAGGATGCGGCTCGGTAATAAAAATAAAACAAGTTTTATTTTGTATTACTCTCGCCTTTCACTATCTTTGCGGACGTTTCGCGTAGGCGAAACGTTAATTTTTTTAATTATATCAAATTTTATGTACAAAACAATTTTCAACAAGCGTGAAAGCTTTAAGTTCTCTCGTTTCGGCAACAAGGGCTATTCGCTCTTTTCTTGCCTGGGCAGAGAGGTGCTTATCGGCACGCTTAGTGTTGCCACTCTTACCTATGCCAAGGCCGACGGCATAAGCACCAGGGTAGAGAAGGTGGACAGCACTATGCAGACGACCGGTGAGACCGTGATGCTCGACGAGGTGGACGTTACGGCTTCGCGCGCGCCGCTGACAGGAGGCCATGCGGCGAGAATTGTAAACGTACTCGGGCGCGACGAGATTGCCGCTGCCCCTGTGCAAAGTGTTAACGACTTGCTCAAGTATGCCGCAGGCGTGGATGTCAGGCAGCGAGGCCCTATCGGGGCACAGACCGACATCAGCATACGCGGAGGCACCAGCGAGCACATCGCCGTCTTGCTTAACGGCATAAACATCTGCGACCCGCAGACGGGGCACAACGCCTTAGACTTGCCCGTGGATATAAGCGAGATTGAGCGGATTGAAGTGCTTGAGGGACCTGCCGGAAGAGCCTACGGAACATCGTCGCTTGTGGGCGTAATCAACATTGTTACAAAGCTCGGAGCAAAAAGCAGTGCCGATGTTCATGCCGAAGGTGGCTCGTTTGGCTATCTGGCTGCCGGAGGACGTGTTAATCTGAAGCAAGACAAGTGGAACAATCAGCTGAGCGCGGGCTATACGCGTAGCGACGGTTGGCTGCGAAGCAAGAGCGGACGTCTAAACGCCGACTATGAAGGCGCGAGGGCATTCTATCAGGGACGTTATGATGACGACCACCTCACGATAGGATGGCACGCCGGAGTTAGCGACAAGGGATGGGGCAGCAATACGTTCTACAGTCTTCTGTCCGACGAGCAGTATGAGCATACCACAAAATATTTCACGGCCGTTCAGGCCGAGACGAAAGGAGGCAAGTTCCACTTCCGGCCGTCTATTTACTGGAACCGTTTTCAAGACCGTTATGAGTTTTACAGAGGAGCGCCCGACAAGTCGCCCTTCAACTATAACCGCACCGATGTGTTCGGACTTAACCTCAACAGCTGGTTCGACTGGATTTTGGGGCGCACAGCCTTCGGAGCCGAATTCCGCAACGAAGACCTTGTGAGCGGAAACCTCGGCGAGCCGCTCGACAATCCGATACACATCCACGGCACCGACCGCAACTATGCCTATGGCCTTAACCGAAGCAACCTCAGTTTTTATCTTGAACACAACGTCATACTTAAACGTTTCACCCTTTCCGCCGGCTTTACGGCCGTTAAGAACACATGGAACGAGATGCCGTTCAAGATTTATCCCGGCGTTGACGTCAGCTACAGGATAGGGCAGAACTGGAAGGTGTTTGCATCTTACAACATGTCGTTGCGCATGCCGTCGTTCACCGAACTTTATTATTCGGTAGACGGACACAAGGCCGACAAATATCTGAAGCCCGAGGAGATGAGTGCCGTTGAGGGAGGCGTCAGGTATGTTTCAGAAGGAATAACCGGTACACTGTCGGTTTATCATCATCACGGAACAAACATGATAGACTGGATAATGGATACTTCGCTCGGAGAGAATGCCGTGTGGACATCGGTTAATCACGCCGAGATAAATTCCACCGGCTTTGAGGCTTCGCTGAAGTTCCGCTTCGCCAGTCTGCTGCCACGTCAGGATGTGCTGCGCACGTTAAATGTGTCCTACAGCTACATCGACCAGAATCAGGACAAGGAGCCGGGCGTGCAGTCGCTTTATGCCCTCGAGTATCTAAGGCATAAGCTCGTGGCAGGTCTCGGCCTGCACATCGTGAGCGCCCTTAACCTAAATGTCAACTATCGCTATCAGTATCGCGTAGGGTCATACACCGATCCGCAGGGCGTGTCTGTCACTTATAAGCCCTATTCGCTTGTAGACGCACGTCTGTCGTGGGACAAGTCGCGCTACAGCGTCTATGTAGAGGCCAACAACCTGTTAGACGCCACCTATGTCGACTATGGCAACGTGCCTCAGCCCGGTTTGTGGGTTATGGCAGGAGTAAGATGGAACGTTTGGTGACATCAATAGACCTTTCAGCGTGTCTGTCTCCGTCTGCGTCAATAATGCATTGCTGTTGACAGCATGCTGAAAGACATAAAATAAGTGGGCTGTTTGCGTATCGTAAACGGCCCACTTTCGTATCAAAACTCGGCCACTTTTGCATCGTAACTCTATCGGTTTCAGTCCGAAAGCAAACGGCTTATTTTTGCTTAATGTATTTCTTTTTTTGTGATGTCGGCGTTTCGTAAGTGTAATTATTTTCTGATGTTTTGCTTACAATTTTCGGAGATGTTTTTGTCTGTCATTTGTTTTTAATAAATAAATCCCCTTTAATTGTTTGCCTATTTATTAATTTTTGTATATTTTTGCAAAAACTCCAAGCTAAACAGACATTTAGCAGAGATATTTGCCTGGAGTGTAGAACTGGAGGATAAAATTCGTAAATTTGGTGTTGAGAATGATGTCAGCTGTTTCAGACAGCATAAGTGTATAATGAGAATGAAAACTGTGACAAAACAAAAACTATGAAGAAAATCTATTACATTCTGCCAATCGTACTATTGGTTATGAACGTTCTGTCAGGCTGTACTGACAGCGAAGAGGAACAAGGTCCTGTGGTTGTTGAAGTTGATGACGAAGAGATGCTTCGTCAAGGTTGGAAATGGGCTGTAGCCTTGGACAATGACTTGCGGATGCAGTGCTCTCCAGATATTGTCAACGGAGGGTATGTCATGCAGATGACCGACATGGACAGTTATGATGCCGTATTTGTTTTCGACGACAAATGCCGTGTCAGAGAAGCGTGCATCAACTCAGTGTGGTATTATTTCTTTGTTCGTGATAACACTCTGAACGTCTCTTATTTAGGAGATTCTTGGATGCATGAGTCTTTCGACTTCAATGTGCAAGAACCAACTTCGGGAAATCCTTTTGAGAAAATGACCGAAAACCTTAAAGCCGTTTATAAGACAGTGTCTTTGCTGCCCATGCCTGTAAAGACGAACATCAACGACTTGTTTGCAGCCGTTGATAGAGGCGAATATAACACATCTTCTGCGCCTGACGATGACGCGGACATCAAAAACTTCTGTGAAGTTGTATATTATTACGAAGCGTGGAACCAAGACTTGCGTGACGACCTTTTCGGCAAAGGGCTGTTGCTGCATTATAAACATGAGCGTACAACATACAGCAATAAAATAGGAATAGCATTAGATCCTGTAAACAATAAAACGTTCAACCGCGGCTATGGCTCAGGCCGTTATGGAGAGGAGATGGATAACAAAGTATACTGCGGTCTGGTTTTCGGCAGCTCGCCTGATGTGGCGTTGGGTAACTACGAATATAAGACTAACCTGGTGCCGGCGGAGCCAGAGGACGGTTATGTTTGGGTGGATGTTCCGGAGAATATGGAGAGCAAAGCCTATTATGTCCGTGCTTTCATGGTGTCAGAGCAGGAAAAGGATAAGGTGGAGCGCGGCGAATACATACCGCCTCATCTTGTGCGCTTTGAAAAAGACGGTCCTGACAATTTGAAGATTTTTTATGGAGGCGAGATCGTGATGGATAATTTTGTGGTTGTCAACGAGCCTGTCGTAGATGGCGCGCTTAAAGTCAATCTGTCTGGCAATCTCTCTGTTCCTGACTATCTTTCGGAATCTGGATTTGAGCTGAATTTTAGATTGGTGGGAGACCATAGCGGTGAATATGTAAATATAGTCTCACCGGGCAAGATAGACGAACATATCAGTATATGGAAAAATTATTTCAAAGAGTTTGACACAGAGAACTTCATAGCCCGTGGCTACTTTGAACTTTCAGTAAATGTAGGCTGGGTGTGCCTTGGCGTTGTTCCTTTTACAGTAGTATATGACAAGAAACCGTATATCCGTTATACAAGTCTTACGCATGACGGCATGTCTGTAAAGATAAAAAGAAAAATAGACGGGGCATTATGGTTTGACGATGATGTGAATATAATGTGGGAAACCCCTAAAGGTCCTGTAGAATGTTCGTCTTATTTTGCCAGCGAAGGTGAGAGCGAATATAGCGAAGATATAGACGACACAAACCTTATCTCATATCAGAGGAAGGCTTCCGGCGAGTATATGGAAGTCACCATAGACGGTAAGACGTTAAGAAGCAACCGCCTGATTTTTGAGAGGGATGCTGACGGCATACGTACAAATATATATTTAGAGGAATAGACAAGGGATGCAAATTGTCGGCCGTATGGTTATTCTAAGTCCGTATAATGCGGATACGTCGATAGTATGTATTGTTGTCTGTTTGTAAAATTCTCTTTAAATACGCAGAGTAAAATAAGGAAGATGCACAAACCTTTATATTCAGGGCATCTTCCTTAATAATATACGTGGTGCAAGAATCCTTCTGTTTTTTTAGCCATTCCCGGATTTTATGCAAAGCTCAACAGCCGTAGTATTCTTCGTACAGAAGAATATGATTTGTGCATGCTTGTGCGCCTGCATTTTAAACCTTCAGAAATGAGCAATATGACCGGAATTCCGCTAAAGAGTGTTTCGGCTATGCATCGCCGTATGACTCAGAAGATTCTTGGACAAGATGGCTCACCAAAGGACTTGGATGAATTTCTCCTAAGCATAAAAGAATAGCATAAAGACTTGTAAGTTGTTGAATATTAAATATTTCAGGTGCTTGTAGATTTTTTGTAGATTAATTGTTGTAATAAATCTCTTATGCTTTATTGTTAAATTATTACTTTTGCTGAAAACAAAAGTGATGAAAAAAATTACGCAATTATTAGTTTCTTATGTCACAAAAAGTATTGGCGTGCGTACAATAAGCAGATGACATCTGTGGTTTGTTGAAGTATTGCCGTCAGGCGATTTCAATAAAATGACCTGTTGAAATCTGAAAATTTTGAATGGAAGACACTTTAAAAAACAATAGCACAATGAACAGAACTGTTTATTTTCTTATCGTCACATTGTTGACATTTATGTCTAATGCAGCGTCGGGGCAGGACAAAAGCATGAATGCATTTACCGGAACACTCATTGAAGCCGGCACCGACAAGCCCGTTGAAGATGGATATGTGGGCATTATGCAGGGCGACTCGCTTGTGTGGTTCGGCGCTACAGACAAAAACGGGCATTTCAGTGTCGACGGACTTGCAAAAGGAGAATACACGGTAAGTATCAGCGCGTTGTTCTTTAAAGATATGTCGGCAAGGTTAGTTGTGGGCGACACACTGAGAAACGTTGTATATGAACTTACACGTGAAGAAAAGAACATACAGCTCGACAACGTAACTGTTACTGCCGACCGCAGTCAGATTGTTACGCGCACAGCCAACGGACAGAAGTTCTTTCTGTCAGACAAGGCCCGTCGTCTGAGTAATCCTTTTGAGGCCTTGCAGGAAATACCATTGTTGATTTCCGACCCGGCGATGTCTAAAGTGACGATGCTCAACGGCAAGAGTCCGCTGGTGCTCATCGACGGCAACCGTATTAACTCGGGCATAAGTCCGATAAACCCTTCAGACATAGAGTCGGTTGAAGTTATCAACGTGGTGCCTGCACGCTATCTTCAGGAAGGCATCAGCGGCATAGTGAACATAAAGCTGAAAAAGAAGAAGGCACCTTATGTATGGCTCGAGGCTGCCACCCGTCACGACGTGCCTCTCGACAAAGGCATGGGCGTGTTCTATTTTGAAGTGGGCAATCCTAAATACAGCCTTTACGGCCGTGCCGCATATAATTATACATACCACGACGACATAGAGTCGGACATATCCAGACAGAACACCACATATGCCCAAAACTTCAGCGAGAAGACTCGCAGCAACGGCAATAGCGTGCTGGGCGAACTGCTGTTTAAATGGAGTCCTACACCGAAAGACTATTTTGCAGCTAACGCTTATGTCAACACTTCAGACACTAAGACCGACGGGAGCGGCGAGGGCAGCTTCAGTTCGGGCGAAGACATGGCTTATGCCTTCACGTCGCGCGACAGAAACGAGAACGTTATAGCCACCACGAGTCTTTATTATAAACATTCGTTTGCCGAAAGCAACAATCTTGAGGTGCGCATGGCATATAATTTCAACCGCAACGATTACAGTACAGAGCGCACCGACGTGTATGGACAAGACGTGTCGGCGTCTGATCTGATATACAACAGCCGGCGTAACTCGGGCATGCTCATGATTGACTATGCCCGCGACTACGACAACGGCAACTCGCTTACGCTTGGCAGCCGTACCTCACTGCTTTATGACAATATAGAGAACAACCATTATCCTGTGTTTCTGCACAACGAGTTAAACCAGTATCTTTACGGAGGATTCGGCGGAAAAATAAGGAGCGTTTACTATATGCTGTCTGCCGGAGTGGAAGGAATATGGCTGAAGGCTGCCGGCAAGACCAATCACTACTTCAAGCCGCGCGGCTCGGTTAGCGCAACATGGATGATAAACCGCAACAACTCGCTGCAGCTGAGCTACACGCTGAGCAACACGGCGCCATCGGTGTCGAACCTTAATCCATATAACATTTCTGCCGACTCGCTTGTCGTGGAGTGCGGCAACCCTTACCTGAAGCCGCAGACCATGAATTATATAGGTCTAAGCTATACCTACAATTGCGGCAACCTGTATCTGACGCCGGGAACTTATTACAAGAGGATAACCGACATGATTGAGCAATACGGATTTACCGACAACGGCATTTATACAAATACCTATGAAAACATGGGACATTTTTCGCAGGCACAGGCCGGACTCGACGTCAGTTACCGTCTGCCGTGGGGCCGTGTGTATGGTGGAGGCGGATGGTATGCCAACTATTTTACGGGACAGTCGCCTCGTCATATGGCCTACGCAAGTTTCGGATTTAATCTGCGGTTTAACAAAGTTTCGTTCTATGGCAATCTGAACTATAATAACCGCGACTTCAGCGTTAATTCTTACACGCAGTATTATCGTCCGAGTTATGCCCAGGTGCAGGTCAACTATAATTTCACTCCCGACTTTTATATTGCGCTCGCCCTTCAGCATTTTACGGGCGAATTGCGCACAAAGACCGTGATGGACGACGGCAGTTACCATTCAGTTACCAACACCCGCTATAAGGAGTGCTGTCTGCGGCCGTGGATACTCATAAGATACACGTTCCGAAAAAATCAGAAACGCAAGATTAAACTTGAAAAAGTGTTGAACAGCTATGAAAAGGGCATATCCATAGAGCGTGAGAAATAATTATATGGGTAATTAAGACACGCAGTTTTTTAATTTTGTTATTGCTCCCGTCTTTCTCACTTTTCTGATAAAACAGACTACGACATTGCAATACAAAATTAAAAAACTGCGTTTATTATTTTGTACCGCTCTCGCCTTTCACTATCTCTTAATAAGATAGGATGCGGCTCAGCAATAAAAAATAAGCAAGCTTCTTTTTGTATTTCTCTCACCTTTCACTATCTTTGCAGATGATTATTAGCCAAGGAAATGAAGAAACATAATATAACAGTCTTACTATTACTATTGTCGATGTTTTCTCTTTTTGCGCATGCTCAAAAGCCGAGACCGGAGAGGCCGAGGATTATCGTGAGCAGCGATATTGGAGGCACCGACCCTGACGACAACCAGTCGATGATTCACCTGCTTATGTATAACGACATGTTCGACATAGAAGGACTTGTCTCGTCGCCTTCGTTTGGCAACGGCTCGGCAGACGAAATAAGGCGCATGATCGGCATATATGAGAAAGACTATGACGGGCTGAAGAAACATGTGGCCGGACTTATGCCGCCCGACTCGCTGCGCCGTATCTGCAAGCAGGGAAGGCGCGGGCTGGCGCCTTTCAAAGGCTACGATGAGCCTACGGAAGGTTCAAAATGGATAGTGAGACAGGCGCGCCGGCAGAGCGACCGCCCGCTGTGGATACTTGTGTGGGGCACGCTCGAGGATGTGGCACAGGCCTTGCACGATGCGCCCGACATAAAGGACAAAATAAGGATATATTATATAGGCGGACCAAACAAAAAGTGGGGCGTAAACAGCTATGCCTATATAGCAGAAAATTTTCCGGATGTGTGGATGATAGAAAATAATGCCACATACCGCGGACTGATAGCCGACGGCAAAAGGGACGGAGAGGCCGACAGCCGTTATTATGAACGCGTGATGAGCGGGGCAGGACACATGGGTGCAGACTTTATAAACTATTATAAAGGTAGGGTAAAGATGGGCGACACGCCTTCGCTGTTGTATATGATGGACGGCAATCCTGACGATCCGGAAAAGGAAAGCTGCTGGGGAGGAAGTTTCAGACGCACGGCATATACGTCGCGCAGGGTGTTTGAGCGTGCAACAACGCTTAACGACACCGTGCCGGTTTATTCTGTGATTGAGCTGCATATGAAGGGGCCTGAACAACTCGACATTGATCAGGATTCTGTATGCTTCACCGCAACTATCGACCGCCAGGCATGGCCCGGGTATTATTTGGGCAACGGGCTTTATGCCGTGAGATATTCGCCAAAGGCTCCTGCAGTGCTTAGTTACACTGTGAGTTCTGGTATAAAAGAACTTGACGGACAACATGGCACATTCGTTGTTGACAGAATGTGGCCGGGCAAGCGTTGTAAGGATGACTATGCCGTTGGCGGCAACTGGTTCACAGACCGTGACGATAAAGAGTATTTTGAAGGTCCGTGGCAAGGAGCCGGACTGATAAGAAAGCAGCGCCATGAAATACTTGAAGATTGGGCAGAGAGATGGAACTGGCTGAAAGACAGATGATTACATTCTGCTTGCTGAAAAAGACCCTTCTTGTAAGACGTGAAAATCAGCCAGTTAAACATTCTGTGGTAAAGAATAAGTTTCATCAACGTGCTGAATCTCTCTATTATTCAACTAGTTGCGAAAAATAAGATTCTGAGTTGACTTTTTTGGTGAACTTTTTAGAGCTTTAAACGGGAAAAATATTCCGAAAAGTATTTCTTTTTATGAAAAAATGTTCGTAGATTTGCACCACTCAAATTACTTCTGCCATCATGGAAAATAATAAAATTTACTCTTTTGAAGAGGCCTATCAGGCTTCTTTGGCCTATTTTGGCGGTGATGAACTCGCTGCCAGAGTGTGGGTAAACAAGTATGCACTGAAAGACAGTTTTGGCAACATCTTTGAAAAGTCGCCCGCCGACATGCACTGGCGTATAGCCAACGAAGTGGCCAGAATTGAAAATAAATATAAAAATCCGATTAGTGCCGAGGAAGTGTTCGAACTGCTCGACCATTTTAAGTATATCGTTCCGGCAGGAAGCCCCATGACGGGTATAGGCAACCATCATCAGGTGGCATCTTTGTCAAACTGCTTTGTTATCGGTCTTGACGGCGATGCTGACTCTTATGGAGCCATACTGCGTGTTGACGAGGAGCAGGTGCAGCTGATGAAACGCCGCGGAGGCGTTGGCCACGACCTGTCTCACCTGCGTCCGAAAGGTTCGCCTGTGAACAATTCGGCACTGACATCTACCGGACTTGTGCCTTTCATGGAGCGCTACAGCAACTCTACACGCGAGGTGGCACAAGACGGACGCCGCGGAGCTCTCATGCTCTCAGTGAGCATAAAGCATCCCGACAGCGAGGCTTTCATCGACGCCAAGATGACCGAAGGCAAGATAACAGGTGCTAACGTGTCGGTAAAGATTGACGACGAGTTTATGCGCTGTGCCACGGAAGACAGAGAGTATGTTCAGCAGTTCCCCATCGACAGCGCCACACCGCAGGTGACAAAAGACATCAGCGCGCGAAAGCTGTGGGAGAAGATTGTACATAACGCATGGAAGAGCGCCGAGCCCGGCGTGCTGTTCTGGGATACGATAATACGCGAGAGCATACCTGACTGCTACGCCGACCTGGGCTTCCGCACCGTGTCTACCAATCCGTGCGGCGAGATACCTCTCTGTCCTTACGACTCATGCCGTCTGCTGTCTATCAACCTTTATTCTTATGTGGTTAATCCTTTCACAGACAAGGCATACTTCAATTATGAACTGTTCCGCAAGCATGTTGCCCTGGCTCAGCGCATAATGGACGACATTGTGGACATGGAGCTTGAGAAGATAGACCAGATAATGGCTAAGATAAAGACCGACCCGCAGAGCGACGAGGTGAAGAGCGCAGAGTATCACCTGTGGGAGAAGATAAAGAGAAAGAGCGGAATGGGCCGCCGTACAGGCGTGGGCATCACGGCCGAGGGCGACATGATAGCTGCCATGGGGCTGCGCTACGGTACGCAGGAGGCAACCGATTTCTCTGTTGAGGTGCACAAGACATTGGCGCTTGCTGCTTACCGCTCGTCAGTGGAAATGGCCAAGGAGCGCGGTGCTTTTGAAATTTATGATACTAAGCGCGAGGAGAACAATCCGTTCATCAACCGTATAAAGGAGGCCGACCCGCAGCTGTATGAGGATATGGCTAAATATGGCCGCCGCAACATAGCCTGTCTGACCATTGCGCCTACGGGCACAACCAGTCTGATGACGCAGACAACAAGCGGTATCGAGCCTGTATTCATGCCTGTTTATAAGCGTCGCCGCAAGGTTAACCCGAATGATGCCGATGTGCATGTTGACTTTGTCGACGAGGTAGGCGACTCGTTTGAAGAGTATATCGTTTATCACCGCAAGTTTATCGAGTGGATGAAGATAAACGGCATTGACACTGAGAAGAAATATACTCAGGAAGAACTTGACGAACTGGTGGCCAAGTCACCTTATTATAAAGCAACAGCCAACGATGTCGACTGGCTGATGAAGGTGCGCATGCAGGGTGCAATACAGAAATGGGTAGACCACAGCATCAGCGTAACCATAAACCTGCCCAATAATGTAGATGAGGCTTTGGTAAACCGTCTTTACGTTGAGGCCTGGAAGTCAGGATGCAAGGGCTGCACCGTATATCGCGACGGTTCGCGTTCAGGCGTGATGATAGCCGTAGAAAAGAAGAAAAAGAACAACGACGACAATCAGAAGAAGCAAGCTCCGCTGTGCCGTCATCCCGAAGTTACCGAGGTAAGGCCTGCCGTGCTCGAGTGTGATGTCGTGCGTTTCCAGAATAACAAGGAGAAATGGGTTGCGTTCGTAGGCCTTCTCAACGGATATCCATACGAGATATTCACAGGTCTGCAGGACGACGAGGAAGGCATCGTTCTGCCGAAGACTGTAACAAAGGGTAAGATTATCAAGCATAAGGACGAAACCGGCAAGAGCCGCTACGACTTCCAGTTTGAGAACAAGCGCGGATATAAGACCACTGTTGAAGGTCTGAGCGAGAAGTTCAACCCAGAATACTGGAACTATGCAAAGCTTATTTCAGGCGTATTGCGCTATCGTATGCCTATAGAGCATGTTATCAAGCTCGTTGGTTCGCTGCAGCTTAAGAGCGAGAGCATCAACACATGGAAGAACGGTGTTGAGCGTGCCCTGAAGAAGTATATTGTTGACGGCACAGAGGCCAAGGGACAGAAATGTCCGGTGTGCGGTCAGGAAACTCTCGTTTATCAGGAGGGATGTCTTATATGTAAAAACTGCGGCGCATCACGCTGTGGATAAATCATAAGATGATTATGAAACTGGTCTCAGGTTTTATATGTCTTAACGACTTGCGCTTTTTTGCCCGTCACGGCGTGCTCCCGCAAGAGCGCGAGACGGGCGGCGAGTATGTCGTCAATCTTCGCGCAAAGTATCCGCTCGACAATTCGCTTGAGAGCGACGACGTAGCCGACACGCTTAATTATGCTGAGATTTTTGAAATCATAAATAAGGAGATGCAAAAGCCTTCCTGCCTGCTCGAACATGTGGCGGGCAGGATAGGCAGGCGCATATTCAGTCAGCTACCTCTTGTTGAGGCCATAGACATATCTGTGGCAAAGATAAATCCGCCGATGGGGGCTGATATTGGCAGCGCATCGGTTGAATTACACTTAATAAATGATAAAACTATTTGACTTATTGCAGTTTTTCTGCAATTTATAACTACCTTTGTATCTGTAATAAAGCACTCATGATAAAAAAGATAATATTCTTTCTGTTGGTGTTAGTGTCTTTCTCCGCAGCTGTATTCGGCGCGGACAAACCTTTCACGCTTGTTATCGACGCAGGGCACGGAGGACATGACTCGGGTGCAAAGGGTTCTTTCTCTTACGAAAAAGACATTAATCTTAATGTGGCTTTGGCCTTTGGCCGATACGTAGAGCGCAACTGTCCCGACGTAAAGGTTATTTACACGCGCAAGACCGACGTGTTTGTTCCGTTGCACAAGCGTGCCGACATAGCAAACAAGAACAAGGCCGACGTGTTTATCTCTATACACACAAATGCGCTGCCGGCAGGACATATAGCACGCGGACTTGAAACGTACACGATGGGTATGAGGCGTTCGGACGAAAAGCTGAGTGCGGCAAAGCGTGAGAACTCTGTCATCATGATAGAGAAGGACTATAAGGAACGCTATGAAGGCTACGATCCTAATTCTCCCGAAAGCACAATCATGTTTGAGTTCATACACGACCGTAATATGTCGAAGAGCGTAGAGCTGGCCAAGTATGTGCAGAGCAGCGTTTGCTCAACTGCCGGACGACAGAACAAGGGCGTTAAGCAGGACGTGTTCCTGGTGTTGCGAGAGACTTCCATGCCGGCGTGTCTTATTGAACTTGGCTTCATAACAACGCCCGACGAGGAGCGCTTCCTCAATGACAAAAACAACATAGACAAAATGGCAAAGGGCATATATCAGGCCTTTGTTAAATATAAGGACAAATACAATAAAGGCTTTACTGTTCCTTACAGCTCACCTAAAGATAATAGTATAAATATCCCGTCCATTGTGCCTGATGACGGCAATGATGAAAAGGAAAAGCCCCAAACACGCAAACAGACAAGGCGCAGGACAGAAACGCCGCGTCCTCGTGTAGAGGAGCAGCCGAAGGAAAAGGCGGACAGTGACAGTAAGGAAAAAACACAAGAGGTTGCCGACGAACCTGTGGATAAGCCAGTGTTTAAGGTGCAGATATTGGCAAGCAGCCGTATGCTGCGTCCCGGCAGCAGCCAGTTTAAAGGGCTTGAGAATGTAGAATCTTATAAGGAGAACGACCTTGTGAAATACACCTATGGTTCGTCGACCGACTACAATGAGATTTATCGTCTGCGCAAAACGATTCTCGACAAGTTTCCCGAAGCGTTTATCATAGCATTCAAAAACGGAAAGAAAATGAACGTCAATCAAGCAATACGTGAGTTTAAGTCTAAATAGAAAGGAGATTAAATTATGAAGTTTTTAACAAAAGAAATAAAGATTGCCTTAGTAGCCGTGTGCGGACTAGTGATACTTTTTTTCGGAATGAATTTTCTTAAAGGACTGAATCTGTTTTCATCAGCCAACAAATATTATATCTCGTTCAAGAATATCAGCGGACTATCTTCTTCAAGTCCGATTTATGCCGACGGATATAAGGTGGGCGTGGTGAAAAACATAAAATATGATTATAATAAGTCGGGCGAGATAATGGTCGAGGCTGACATTGATCAGGAACTGCGCATACCTAAAGGCAGTAGTGCTGAGATCGTTAGCGATATGCTCGGCAACGTAAAAGTAAACTTGCTGTTGGCTACAAATCCGAGAGAACGCGTGATGCCAGGTGAGACAATTATGGGCGGAATTAACGATGGCGCATTGGGAAAAATGAAGGATATGGTGCCGGTGGTTATGGGTATGTTGCCAAAGCTCGACTCTATCGTTACCACTCTCAACATCTTGCTGGCTGATCCTGCCATAGCACAGTCGCTGCATAATGTGAATACCATAACGGGTAATCTTACTGTAACCACTACACGCATAAACACTCTCCTTGCCGGACTCAACCGAAGTGTTCCCGGTGTGGTTAGCCGTGCAGACAGTACACTATACAATGCCAACCTTCTTGCAAAGAAACTCAACAATATCGATGTTGAAGGCACTATGGCTAAAGTTGACGCAACACTGGCTAATGTGGAAGAACTTACAGCCAAGCTTAACAGTAATGAGGGTACGATAGGACTGCTGATGCGTGATCCGTCATTATATAACAATCTTAACAGCACTATGCGCTCGGCTGACTCTTTGCTTATTGACCTCAAGGCTCATCCCAAACGCTATGTTCACTTCTCACTTTTTGGAAGAAAGGACAATTAATAAGGATGTAAAAGCCTGTCTATAGCCATTGCAGAGACAACGTTTGCAGGCATTTGCTGTTAAATTATCATCTTGCTTTGAGCTAATTTAAAATTTGTCTAAATAATAAAATATGTTCCGAAACGATTGACAAATCTTTCGGAACATATTAGTATATACCACTTTCTGACTTTTCCCGCCTTATACACATCGATATTGCCCGTACCTTTTCTGTAGTGTGCAAGTCGCTATCTTTCAGGTACTTATAAATATGCAAGTGGCAATATTACATTAATGTTTCAAAACACGCCATAAAATGCCTTATTCCCGACATTTACAATAAATCATTTAAAATGAATTAAATCGGCATATTTGTGTATTTCAATAAAAATTACGAAATTTGCAGACGCTTAAAAAGGCGTCGAAAGACATAATAATCTGATCTTAATATATGAGTAATAATCCCCGTGCGCTCTGGGATAACTGCCTTTTGCTGATAAAGGAAAATGTCTCGGAACAGCAGTTTAACACATGGTTCAAGCCTATTGTTTTCGAATCGTTCAACGAGTCGAACAGAACGCTTTTGCTTCAAGTGTCGAGCCAGTTTGTCGCCGAATACATTGAAGAAAACTATGCAGGACTGCTGAACAAGGTGCTTGTACGGATTTATGGAAAAGGCATACGTCTTAACTACCGCGTGATGGTGGATAAGACTAACAATATATCACAGCAGATTCAGGCCGACCCGGTGGTGAACATCGAACAGACAGTTACACGCAGAACACGTGTAAACCAGTCGCCTACTACGCTTGATGCGGCACAGCCCCAGCAGATAGACTCACAGCTGAATCCCCGACATACTTTTGCAAACTATATTGAAGGTGACAGTAACAAGTTGCCGAGAGCTGTCGGACTGTCTATTGCGGAACATCCTAACACCACTCAGTTTAACCCGATGTTTATTTACGGTCCGTCCGGATGCGGTAAGACACACCTTATCAATGCCATCGGTGTGCGCACCAAGGAGATTTATCCGCAGAAAAGGGTGCTGTATATCAGCGCAAGACTGTTTCAGGTGCAGTATACCAATGCCGTATTGAACAACAGAACTAACGATTTCATCAACTTCTATCAGACGATAGACATGCTTATTGTTGATGATATTCAGGAGTGGGTGTCGGCTGCAAAGACACAGGAAACATTCTTCCATATATTTAATCACTTGTTCCGTAACGGCAAGAGAATAATTCTTGCGTGCGACCGTCCTCCTGTTGATCTTCAGGGCATGAGCGACCGCCTGCTGACACGTTTCAGCTGCGGACTTATAGCAGAGCTTGAGAAACCTAACATTCAGCTTTGTGTGGACATTCTTAACAGCAAGATCAAGCGCGACGGACTGACCATCCCCGAAGATGTGGTTTATTTCATTGCGCAGACAGCTAACTACAGCGTGCGCGGACTTGAGGGTGTCATCAACTCTCTGTTGGCTTTCTCTGTGGTTTACAACTGCAAGATTGACATGCGCCTTGCAGAGAGAGTGATAAAGAGGGCGGTTAAGATAGATAATGAGCCGTTGACGATAGACGACATTCTTGATACGGTTTGCAACCATTTCAACGTTACCACCGCAGCAGTGGCCAGCCGCAGCCGTAAGCGTGATTATGTAACTGCACGTCAGGTGTCGATGTATCTTGCACAGAAGTACACCAAGATGCCGGCATCACGTATTGGCAAGCTTATTGGAGGTCGCGACCATTCTACAGTAATACACAGCTGCACACAGATAGAGCAGCGCATAAAGACAGACAAGCTGTTCAGCGATGAGATTGCAAGCATTGAAAATTCATTTAAACTTAAGAAATAATTAAAAAGGGGATATTTGTTTATCCCCTTTTTTCGTTTTGTTTCTGTACTTCAATAAAGCGAAATGTTTCCTTTTGCATGTTATTAGCCGGCATTTGACTATTTCTGCTGCTATGCTGTTGCTATTGTTGGTCATTTCCCTTCTTCTCGTCTTGCCTTCTGTTTCTCATTGCATAGTCTGTCGTGTGTGCAGAAGTGATAATCAGTTCAACGTTTGTCAGGATTTCTGCAGAGTGATAACAGTTAAGTTGAACTTAATTCTCTATCCAGCTTTTAAGCTTGTTTGCGGCATTTGGCCAAGTGCTGTTGACTAAGTTGATGAAGTCAGAATATTTCAGATTCGGCTTTCCTGCATACTTTTGATAAAATGAAGATATTAGGCTTATGCAGTTTTCGTATCCAATTTCTTTTGCGAAACGGTCTAATATCAGCGGCCCTTTTCTGTAAACAACAGTATTGTTGTTATTTTCTACGAGATTGACAACCGGTTCGTCCTGTGGCGTATTTATGATTTTCTGATATTCAGCGTTATATTTTTCAATCAGCGACAGATACAAACCGTTGCCAAAATGATGTCTTAGGAACATCAGCGTCATAAACTCATTCAGCGACTCTTTAATAAAATACGCTCCGGGCTGTCCGTCTCGAATGAGCAGTGTCCATTCGCCAAGCCATCTGTGGCCTATCTCGTGCACAAGCGGATAGATGTCGGGGTATGTTGAGAATTTCTCCTGTGAGGCCGAGATAAATCCTATGTTGTATCTGTTGCTGAAGCCTTTTCCGTTATGAAACACGAAAGCGGGATATTGTGTTATGCCCCTTTGCTGGCATAAATATTCATCGCCATATATTTTGCCGAAATATGATATGCTTGCACGGGCAAGTTCGAGCAGCTCGTCGTATCGCCTTTTGCTGCATTGCATGCCTGCAATCTGATATATGTCCATGTCGTAAGGTTCGCCGGCCGTTGTGCGGATGTATGCATCTTTCTGTAATAACGCGAGCGATAACGACTGTTGCAGCATGCCATTAATCCGGCAGCAGTACTTGCCGCTGCAGGTATGTTTAAGGGGATAAGAGCATAATGGAAAGATAGAGTCAGGCAACTCCAGATTTAATGTGATGTCTGCATAGCAGTCTGGCAGGTAAGGATAATAATACTCGTTGAAGCTTGTCTCCCACAATTCTGCCGTTCCGCCTCCATAGATAAAGAAAGCCGAGAGGTTTGTGTAGTTGTAGTTCATCTTTACACCAATGCTTCGGCCTTGAATCTTTTTGAACACAAGTTTCCTTGCATCAGGCTGATAGCAGTATTTCAGTGAGGATGTGTCTGTCTGAATGGTAAGGTTTTCAACAGAAAGCATGCCGTCGCCGCCGAAATTCATTACAACACTGTCTGATTTCTGAAAATCTATAACGAACGAACAGCTGACGTGCATGTTGGCCTCGTCCTGATTTATTTTGCTTATGTTCAAGACATAATCGCCAATATGCTGTGCCCGGCACGCCAAAACAGAAAGGAAAAAGCAGACTGAAAGCAATAAAACCTTATTGTTCATATCCCTATTCTTGTTTATTTCCATTCAATATCGCTTTTCAAAACAGAATAATAAAGCTGTTCAGTCGCCGTCTTCAAGCTGAAAAATGTCGTTCACCGTTTTGCCGAAATATGCAGCAATCTTCAGTGCCAGCAATGTTGAAGGCACATATCTGCCCGATTCTATAGAGTTTATAGTCTGACGGCTGACTCCTATCGCCACGGCCAAATCCTGTTGGGTTATATCTTTTATGGCGCGTTCTACCTTTATTGTATTTTTCATTTTTGTTTTTAAGCTATTTAAGTTGATGAATTTCGTAACGGAACTTTATGATAAAGACAATCAGCAATACATAAAGAGTGGCCCAAAGACTGTAGGCATAGGCAATGTTGAAAAAGAACAAAGTTTCTACGATAAACAAGACAGACGTAAACCAAAGTGAGAAAAACACCGATTTGAGTCTTATCTGCATTATCATTTCGTCTTCGGTCTTTTCCTTGCTCATGGCGATAAACAGCAGCGAAATGAAAATGCCGAGCATCCATATCTCCATATACATATCCTCGGAAGGTAGTATTCCGAACCATGCGTTTTCACCAATGATTTCATTAACAATATATGGCATGGGTACCTTAATTTTAGGTGCAGCTCCCGCTAAGTCTATGCCAAACATTATTAAAAACAATACCATAAGACAAAGGCCAGTCTTAGCATAGCAATGAGGCAACAAAAAATACTTCTTCATAATCGTAAAATTTTAAGGTTATTCATTCAGATGCTTCAAATATATGAGTATTATTCTCATCGCAAAGATAGCCAAACTTTCCATAAAGACAAGTATACTTTACATTAAATCATGTTAATTTTACATTTTTGCTTACTCAAAGCATACGCCCGACAAGATTCAACAGTTGAACTGAACATCATAAGATATGTTGACCTGGCTGTTTTAAAATAATATAATTGAAAAGGCAAGACAGCATAATACGGGAAATTTGATTAACTTTGCACATGGCAGACGCCGCACCTTAAGGCAAAGCCACATCACACAGACTGTCGACAAAAGGCGCAGCAACATAAGACATTAAATATTAAGAATATATGAAGACAATAAACACAAGGCGTAGCATACGCAAATATTCAGACAAGGAAGTAAGTGAAGAACTGCTCAGCCGCCTGCTGACAGAGGCTGCACGCACGCAGACTATGGGCAACATGCAGCTCTACAGCGTGGTGGTTACACGCTCTGACGAGATGAAGGCCAAGCTTGCCCCGGCTCATTTCAACCAGCCCATGGTTACTCAGGCTCCCGTGGTGCTCACGATATGTGCCGACTTCAACCGCGCAAGCACATGGTGCCGCTGCCGCAAGGCCGAGCCGGGATACGACAATTTTCTGTCGTTCATCAACGCAGCATCAGACGCACTGCTCTACACACAGACCTTCTGCAACCTTGCAGAGGAAGAAGGACTCGGCCTGTGCTATCTTGGCACAACCGTATATATGCCGCAGATGATTATCGACGTGCTCGGTCTGCCAAAGCTCGTCATGCCTGTGGCTACGATAACACTGGGCTGGCCCGACGAAAATCCGCCGCTCACCGACCGTCTGCCGCTCAACTCGTTTGTACACAGCGAGACATACCACGACTATACTCCTGCCGACATCGACAAGTATTATGCCGAAAAAGAGGCGCTCGAGGAGAATCGCGAGTTCGTAAAGATAAACAACAAGGAAACTCTCGCACAGATATTCACCGACATACGCTACACCAAGAAAGACAACGAGGCCATGTCGGCTGGTATGATGGAGGCTCTTAAACGTCAGGGCTTCATCGGATAAGACATTTTTTGCCGGCCTTGCAGGTCGGAGCAGAGTGAGGTATGGCACGTCTGTAACGTCAGATGCCGTCTCTCTGCGTTTAGCAAAATACATTATACTGCCCATGATACGCCTGGCAATTCCATGTGTGTCATGGGCTTTTATGATAATCTTGAGAGATATTGCCGCAAAACCGCGCGGCCTTTGCAGCCGCCCCAAACAGGTATAATTTAGCAGTATGAAGGTAGGGTCGGCAGCCAAAATATTAAATTCATGCTGTTGAAATATCTTGAAACTTCGGATTAGCAGTTATAACTCATTTGTTTTCGATAAAAAACTCGGCCACTTTTGCATCAAAAGTGGCCGAGTTTTGACCCGTAAACGATAGGTTAATGATTTGAAACCAATGCGTCTTGTTTTGCTTACAGTCAGCGCGGAAATTGCACTTGTTTTGAACGTTTGTTAATGTTAGGTGCCTGTTTCTCTTATGATTTTTTGCCCCTTTAAAATTATCCGCCTTTTGATGCCTTTAAACCGAGCCCTGTCATTAGGCACATTGGGCTGACCATTACAAGAATATTGATGCGTTCGGTCGTGATTTTGTTTTATATTGAATGGATTTTCGTTAGCCTTTTTTGCAGGCATGGGAGCAATGTCAATAAAAAAACAGCGACAGCAGAAAACGGCTATCCTGCCTGACGGAAATGACCAATTTGGATAAAGACCCGCTTAACTTTTGCCAATTTAATGCTAAACAGTCAGTACGTCATGCCTTTGTTTGGCTGTATGAAACTAAAAGACTATATTTGCAGATGATAAAGACACGAAATATACAATAATGACAGGAAGCCATCGAGACAATGCAAGCAAAGGAACTGCATGGCCCTGTCTTTGAATGAATGCTGAACGTTGCAAAAACAGCTCATAGCAAGATGCTGCCTGCGGGCATTAAACCATAAATGAGCGAACAATATTGAGACAAGAAATTATTAGTTACAAATAATCCTAAAGTATCAACATACTGACAATCCATGATGAAAATAAAACAATTTTTCGCCAAGAAAGAATTAAAGTTGCGCAAAAAACGCCTGATTCTGATGTCCTGTTGCATCGTAGCCGTAATAGCAGGATACGTTATCCTAACATGGCCTAAGAAAAAGGCACCTGAGATACCCGTCGTTTCTGTAGAGAAAGTCGGCGTGGAAGACGTCAAGATTTACGGCGACTATGTGGGCCGCATACGTGCACATCAGTTTGTAGAGGTGCGCGCCAGGGTGGAAGGCTTTCTTGAACGAATGGCTTTCGCAGAAGGAACATACGTGAAAAAAGACCAGATACTCTTCGTGATCGACCAGCGCCAGTATAAGGCAAAGGTAGACAAGGCACGCGCACAGCTGCGCAAGGACTCGGCCCTGGTGCTGAAGACCAGACGCGACCTTGAGCGCATACGCCCCTTGTTTGAGCAGAACGCTGCCAGCCGCCTTGACCTTGACAACGCCACGGCAGCGTATGAGACGGCCGTTGCAAGCATGGGCATGAGCCGTGCCGACCTTGTTCAGGCTGAGCAGGAGCTGAGCTACACCTACGTGCGCTCGCCGATATCAGGATATATCAGCGAGAGACTTGTAGACCTTGGCACACTTGTCGGCACGGGCGGCAAGTCGCTGCTTGCCACCGTTGTGAAGAGCGACACCGTGTTGATAGACTTCAGCATGACCGCGCTCGACTATCTTAAGAGCAAGGAGAGAAACATTAACCTCGGACAGCGCGACTCGTCGCGCTCATGGCAGCCGTATGTAACAATAACGCTGCCCGACAACAGCACATATCCATATAAGGGACTCGTCGACTTTGCCGAACCGCAGGTAAGTCCGAAGACTGGAACCTTCTCTGTACGTGCAGAGATGCCCAACCCTGATCACGTGCTGCTTCCGGGACAGTTTACGAAAGTGCACGCATTGCTCGATGTCCGCGAAAACGCAACTGTTGTGCCGCAGAAGGCACTCATCATAGAGAAGGGTGGAGCCTATGTCTTCGTAATGAGGCGCGACTCTACGGCCGAGCGCCGCTTTATCGAGCTTGGCCCTGAGTTCGGCAACAAGGTTGTGGTGGAGAGAGGACTCGCCCCCGGCGAAACCATAATCAGCGAGGGATACCACAAGCTTACCCCAGGAATGAAAGTACGCGTAGCCAACAGAAAGAAGACTGCGGTCCGTCCGCAAGCGAAAACCAATTAAAATAAAAGCTTCCGAATAGATGAAAGTAAACTTCTTCATAGACAGACCGGTCTTTTCGATAGTAATATCAGTCCTCATAGTCATTGTTGGACTTATCGGACTTACAATGCTGCCCATAGACCAGTATCCGCAAATAACGCCTCCGGTGGTAAAGATCAGCGCCTCCTATCCGGGAGCCAGCGCGCTCACGGTGTCGCAGGCTGTGGCCACGCCTATAGAGCAGGAGCTGAACGGAACTCCGGGCATGATTTACATGGAGTCAAACAGCTCCAATTCAGGCTCGTTCTCGGCGACAGTTACGTTTGACATTTCTGCCGACCCCGACCTGTCGGCTGTGGAAATACAGAACCGCATAAAACTGGCAGAGTCGCGTCTGCCGGCAGAGGTGGTGCAGAACGGCATCGAGATAGAAAAGCAGGCAGCAAGCCAGCTGATGACTATCTGTCTGACATCAAACGATGAAAAGTTTGACGAAATATATCTCAGCAACTTTGCCACACTCAACGTGGTCGACCTGTTGAGGCGCATACCGGGAGTGGGGCGCGTGTCTAACGTGGGCAGCCGCTACTATGCCATGCAGATATGGCTTGACCCCGCGCGACTGGCAAGCTTCGGCCTTACGGTGCAGGACGTGCAGAACGCCCTGAAAGACCAGAACCGCGAGTCGGCGGCCGGCGTATTGGGCCAGCAGCCCGTAAAGGGACTCGACTTCACGATACCAATCACGGCACAAGGACGTCTGTCTTCTGTTGGCCAGTTTGAGGAAATCGTACTGAGGGCCAATGCCGACGGTTCGTTCATACGCCTGAGAGACGTAGCCCGCGTTTCTCTCGAAGCGCAGTCGTACAATACCGAAAGTGGAATAAACGGCGGCAATGCTGCCGTGCTCGGCATATACATGCTCCCCGGTGCAAACGCGATGGAAGTGGCAGAGAACGTGAAGAAGGCAATGGAGGAGATAAGCCACAACTTCCCGGAGGGCGTAAAATACGAGATACCGTTCGATATGACGACATACATATCGGAGTCGATCCACGAGGTGTACAAGACTCTGTTTGAAGCACTTGTACTCGTTATCGTCGTCGTGTTCCTCTTTCTTCAGAGCTGGCGTGCCACACTCATCCCGCTTGTGGCCGTGCCGATCTCACTGATAGGAACGTTCGGCTTCATGTTGATTTTGGGCTTCTCGCTCAACATGCTCACCCTGCTTGGTCTTGTGCTTGCCATAGGCCTTGTGGTAGACGATGCCATTGTCGTCGTGGAGAACGTGGAGCGCATAATGGAAGAGGAGCATCTCAGTCCGTATGAAGCCACCAAGAAGGCCATGAACGGACTGACGGGAGCGCTTGTTGCCACGTCGCTTGTCCTGGCAGCCGTGTTCGTGCCTGTTAGTTTCCTGTCGGGCATAACAGGACAGCTGTACCGCCAGTTCAGCGTAACGATCGTAATCTCTGTGCTGCTTTCTACGGTAGTGGCGCTCACGCTCAGCCCTGTGATGTGTTCTCTGATACTCAAGCCCACGGACAAAAACAAGCCTAAGAACAAGGTGTTCACGGCTATCAACAGGTGGCTCGACCTTGGCAACAACAAATATTTAGCCGGAATATCAAGAATAATCAAGAATCCCCGTCGCGTTGGCATAGGGTTCTGCATGATTCTGATTGCCATATTCATATTCAACAAGCTTACGCCTACCAGCTTCCTGCCGTCGGAAGACCAGGGATACTTCACCGTGGAACTGGAAATGCCTGAAGGAACAACCCTCGAACGCACACGTGCCGTAACCGAAAGGGCGGTTAGCTTCCTGATGAAGAATCCTGCTGTGGAGTATGTGCAGAACGTAACAGGATCGAGCCCGCGCGTGGGAACAAGCCAGACAAGGGCACAGCTCACCGTTATATTGAAAGAATGGAAAGAGCGTGACGATAATACAATAGAAGACATTATGGCCGGCGTGGGCCGTGAACTGTCGGAATATCCCGAGTGTAAGTTTTATCTGTCTACTCCTCCTGTAATTCCCGGTCTTGGTACGTCGGGAGGATTCGAGATGCAGCTCGAAGCTCACGGCGACGCAACTTATGACGACCTGGTGAACGCTGCCGACACGCTGATGCACTATGCCTCAATGCGTAAGGAACTGTCTGGTCTGTCGTCATCGCTGCAGGCAGAAATTCCGCAACTTTACTTTGACGTCGACAGAGACAAGGTGAAGATGCTCGGTGTGCCTATGGCCGACGTGTTCTCAACAATGAAAGCTTACACGGGATCGGTGTATGTCAACGACTTCAACATGTTCAACCGCATTTACCGAGTGTACATACAGGCTGAAGCCCCATACAGAGAGCACCGCGACAACATAAGCCTCTACTTCGTCCGCGGCTCAAACGGCGACATGATTCCGCTGACTGCGCTGGGCAACACCGAATATACCACTGGCCCCGGCAGCATAAAGCGCTTTAACATGTTCAACACGGCAATAATACGAGGCACGGCCGCACAGGGCTACAGTTCAGGACAGGCCATGGAGATAATGGAAGAACTTGTCAAGGAGCATCTGCCCGACAATATCGGACTGGAGTGGAGCGGACTGTCATATCAGGAGAAACAGGCCGGAGGACAGACAGGAATAATACTCTCGCTGGTATTCATTTTCGTCTTCTTGTTCCTCGCCGCACTGTATGAAAGCTGGAGCATACCTATTGCGGTGCTGCTCTCGCTGCCTGTAGCAGCATTGGGAGCCTACATCGGAATTGCAGTCTGCGGACTTGAAAACGACACATACTTCCAGATCGGACTTGTGATGCTTATGGGACTTGCGGCTAAGAATGCCATACTTATTGTGGAGTTTGCCAAGGATGAAACCGACGCGGGCGTCAATGTTCTCAAAGCCACGCTGCACGCAGCTAGACTGCGCTTCCGCCCGATACTTATGACCTCGTTCGCATTCATATTGGGCATACTCCCTATGGTGCTTGCCTCAGGACCGGGATCTGCCAGCCGAAAGGCTATCGGTACGGGTGTGTTCTTCGGAATGCTGGCTGCCGTCTTCATAGGAATACAGCTCATTCCATTCTTCTTCATTACAATATATAAAGCCAAAAACAGATTGCAGGCTAAGAAAGGGAACAAGGAACAAAAAGCGATAGCACAGCAACAATAAATTATGAGACACGGATTAAAATACATAATACATGCGCTGATATTAACGGCCGCAATAAGTCTGTCTGCCTGTCAGATAGGCAGAAAATACACACGTCCGAATATAGAACTGCCGGCAGCACTGTCTGATGAAGATAACACAGACTCGACATCCATGGCCGACATCTCGTGGAAAGAGGTTTACACGGATACAATCCTGCAAAGCCTCATATCCAAGTCTCTTGTCTACAACAAGGACATGCAGATGGCGGCAGCTAGGATAAAAGAGCTGGCAGAGATGAAGCGTATAAACTATGCTAATATGTTTCCTGCGTTCGGAGCTAAGATCTACGCCGAGAAGGAAAGAGAACATCACGGCAACAGTAACCAGTTTGACCTGAAGGCTGCAATGTCATGGGAACTCGACTTCTGGGGAAAACTGCGCTGGGCACATGATGAAAGCATAGCCGAACTCATGGCCTCTGTAGAAAACCGGCGCGCACTGCAGATAAGCCTCATTGCGCAGGTGGCACAGACATATTATGAACTTGTGGCACTCGACAACGAACTGTCAATCGTACATCAGACCGTAACGGCACGTCGGGAAAGCGAACATCTTGCGCGCATACGATATGAAGGCGGACTGACGTCTGAGGTTACATACCGACAGGCTCAGGTGGAATTGTCAAGGACGGAGACACTCGTGCCCGACCTTGAACTGCAGATAACTACAAAGGAAAACGAACTGGCATTGCTGACGGGCGAATATCCGCATCGCATAGAGCGCTCGACGCTGCCACAGGAGGTTATCTTTCCTGACAGCCTGCCTGTTGGATTGCCTTCATCGCTGCTGGAACGGCGCCCTGATGTGCGCGAAGCCGAGCAGCAGCTTATTGCAGCAAATGCAAAGGTTGGCGTTGCATACACAAGCATGTTCCCGAACATAACGCTGACAGGATATCTCGGAACTGAAAGCGACGACCTGAAAGGAGTGTTAAGCTCGCCTTACCACTTCTTGAGCGCCAACCTGCTTCAGCCGATTTTTGCCATGGGCAAGAACAAGGCTCGCCACAGAGCAGCAAAAGCTGCATATGAGCGTGCTACTTATGCATACGAAAAAGCTGTTCTGACGGCTTTCAAGGATGCATATAATGCCATAGCCAACTTTAATAAGGTGAAGGAAATATACAAGACACGCTACGACCTGGAGAACTCGTCGAAGACGGCATTGTCGCTTGCTCTTGTCCAATATGTAAACGGAGCCATCGGCTATATGGACTTGCTTGATGCCCAGCGTACTTACCTCGATGCTCAGATCGGACTCAGCAATGCCCTGTTGGACAGTCAGCTGGCAAAGGTGAACCTGTATAAGGCTTTGGGCGGCGGATGGTAAGGATATGTGTCTGAACACATGGCAGGCACAGACAGGAATGTCTTGGTTGCCGACTCTATAAAAAATACAGCGGGCGGACAGTCATTATCGACTGTCCGCCCGCTGTATTCATATCCACATAAATGAAACAGAAGTTCCGTTCTTATCCGTTAAGCCTATGTTAAATCTTTCCCTTGTAAGTGCGGAACACCAGATAGCGGCCGTCGGCACAGAACTTTACGCTGTTGCCTGTGGCCTCGTTGAGAGTGCCCTGCCACCAGCTGCCGTATGCGTATGAGTTCCATTTCAGTCCGCTGCTTTCTATCCTGCTGCAAGAAAAGTTGAATATGCTGACTTGTTGACCGGCGAAAGTCTCAAACTCAGCATCGCCTTCGGCAGCGACAAAGTAGCCGTGGTCGGTTAGCATAACCGCGTCTATGCCCATTTCGTTCCTGTAGCGTTCTATCAGACTGATGTTGCCCAATGTGTGGTCTTCTCGCTTTCCCGTTGCTCCCACGTATGCAATACTTCTGAAACCCATGCTTAGGCAGTGGCGTGTGGCTTTGGTCTGGTCGTTGTCGTCCTGTTCATCTATGATGTGAAGTATGTCGCGGTATTTCTCCTTGAACACTTCGTCCAGTGAGTCGCCGTCGCCTACGATCGCGTCTGGCACGAAGCCGCATGAGATATAGCTGGCAGCCGCACCGTCGCAGCAGCATACATAACGTGCATTACTTATGGCCGCAAGCGGAATTTCGGCAGTGGGAAAGTCGCCGTTGCCGATAATCACGGCATCAGGGGCGAAGGATGTTGTTATCAGAAGGTTCTGCATCGTTGTTTCTTTTGAATGGGAGTTATGGGAGAAATGGGATGGATGAGACAAATGTAGGGTAGGGTGATGCTGCCTGAACTTATGCCGGCTGTGACTGCTGCTGCATCATCCGCTTCCACTTAAAGTAGCCCATTACGGCTATTACCACATAGAGAGCGTAGAGTGAAGCCTTGAAGGGTATGCCCTTGCCGATGTAGAGATATGCGCATACGGCATCAACGGCAATCCAGAAGAGCCATTGCTCGATGTATTTTCTTGACAAAGCCCACAGACCTACAAAGCTCAGGGCGTTGGTAAAGGCGTCGGTAACGGGCACGGTGCTGTTGGTATAGGTTACTAACACCCACCACGTTAATGCCCATGCCACGAAGAAAAACAGCGTTACAGGCAGGATTAATGAGCGCCTAAAATGAGTGATGGGCATATTTTCTCCTTCTTTCTGCCCCTTCTTGCGTCCGAATTTCCATACCGCATAGCCGTAGATTGCTGCAACGGTGTAGTAGACAGCCATGCCTGCGTCGCCATACAGTCCGTGAGTCCAGTAGAGCCATACGTCGAGAGCCGGCATGACTATGCCTACAATCCAAAGGGCTATGCTGGCCTTGTATTCGAGCCAGATGTATATAAGGCCCAACACCGTTGTTACGATGTCGAGCCAATATTGTGACATAAACTGATTGAAGTCCATCTTGCAGCTGCTGTTGTTAGAACGTCAGGCTGAGATGAGCCATAAAGTTTATCGGGGCCTGTGCGGCATATCCCGTTTCATATTCGTCGTCTTCAGTGTAGGCTATTACCTTGCCGTCTGCATTCTTCTTGTAGCCCGGGGCAGACCATCCGTTGTTCATGTATTTCTCGCTGAACAGATTGTATACAGTGCAGCCGAGGGTTATGCTCTTCAGACCTTTCAGCTTGAATGTATATGAAAGGTCAAGATTGGTTACAAAGTAGCTGTCAATCATCATGCTGACCTCGTTGCCTCCGTTCTCGTTCTCGCTGATGTAGCTCTTTATGCCGGTGTTGGTGAGATACTGTTCGCCGATATACTGACTCTGGAGCGATGCGCTAAGTCCTTTCCAGTTGAACGTAAAGATGTTGTTGAAGATGAAGTCGGGCGAGAATGACAGTGGTGTGTCGCCGAGCGTTACGCTTTCGCCCGTGTCGCTCAGTGTTATGTGCCAGTCTTTAGCGCGGTTGCGGCTCCATGTTGCGTTGGCGTCCCAGCGCAGCCAGTCGACAGGTTGCCATGCTGCCTGCAGCTCAACGCCCATACGGTAGCTCTCGCCCACGTTGCGTGCTATCATTTCGCCTATGTTGTTAAGTTCTCCGGTCAGCACAAATTGGTCGTTGTAAGTCATGTAGTAGAAGTTGACTCCGGCAGAGAATCTGTTCGTGGTGAACTTATAGCCAAGTTCCCAGTCGTAGAGCCTTTCTGCCTTGAGGTCTTCGCCAAGGTTGTCCTCGTAGTCGTTACGTGTCGGCTCGCGGTGAGATATGGCAAACGAGGCGTAGGCCTGGTGGTTGTTGTTCATCTGCCAGAATATTCCGGCTTTCGGGTTGAAGAAGTCGAACGAGTTGTCTTCGTTGAACACAATCTGCTTGTATGTGTCGTAGTCGAATGCGTCGCACGGCCCGCTCATCTTGTAGTTTACATGGCGGTACTGCAGGTCAACGTATGCACTGAGTCCCTTTATGAACTCGTAGTTTACCTTTCCGTAAATATTGCCGTCGGTCTTTTTGGCGTTGTTGTCATAATATTTGTGGTTAGGCTCTATGTCTTCGTCGAAGTTTTTCACCCACAGCACGTTGCCGTAGTGGTCGCCGTCATATTTGTTCCAGCCTCCGCCGATTGTTGCCTTCAGACCCTTACGGTTGTTGTAGTTGAGCGATGCTATGGCTCCGTAGAAGTCGTTGTCCATCTGCTTGCGGCGCACCAGGTCGCTCGTCTTGCTCCAGTCGTTGGTCAAAGTATATTCGGCCAGTGTTCTTCCGTCCTTGTATTCTTCGTAGTAGCCGAATCCCTTTGTGTAATGCAGGGCCACGTTGAGGCTCAGTTCACGTGACAGAATCTGGTTCCAGAGCAACTGGTAGTGCTGCTGATGATAATAGTCAATCTGGTTGTCGTAGAAGTGCATGTTGCCGTCTTCGTCGGTATACATATATCCGCAAGAGTTGTATCTGCGGCCGTAGAGGTTCATCTCGTAGAGCGAAGCATAGTTCCATGCATGATATGTCTCTTCCTTTCCGTTGAAGGTGATAAACTTCACCACGGTGTTGTCTGAGAAATATCCGCCCTGCAGGAAATAAGAGTCGAGCTTCGACGAGGCGCGGTCGATGTAGCCGTCGCTGCCAACGTTGGAAAGGCGTCCCTGGAAGCCCCAGTGGCCGTTGATAAGTCCTGTGCCGAAGCGGAACGTTTCCTTGTGTGAGCCGTAGCTTCCGGCAGAGAGGTCTATTCCGCCGAAAGGCTTTACGCCGATGTTCTCGGTCTGCATGTTTATCGTGGCACCGAATGCACCCGCACCGTTGGTTGATGTGCCCACACCGCGCTGAATCTGCATGCTCTCAACGCTCGATGCAAAATCGGGCATGTTGGTCCAGTATACGTTGCTGCTCTCTGCGTCGTTGATTGGAATGCCGTTGGCTGTTATGTTTATTCGTGTAGGGTCGGTGCCGCGCACTCTTATGCTGGTGTATCCGATGCCGTTTCCTGCGTCAGACGTTGTTGTTACCGATGGTGTCAGTGATAGGATAAACGGTACGTCCTTGCCGTAGTTCATCGACTTTATCTGTGACTTGCTGATGTCGGTGTGCGTGATAGGCGTTGTCTCGCCTGCACGTGTAGACAATACCTGAACTTCCTGCAGTGCAACGGTCTTTACCGAGTCTGCCTTTGTCTTTCCTGTTTCGTTAGCTGCTGTTGCGTTGGTTAATGCCAATGACAATGTTGCCGCAACAAAAAAATGACGTTTCATTAAAAAACTAATAATTAAATACACAAAAAGGGGCATACTTTCTTATGCTTAAATCCTTTAGACCAAAAAACAAATTAGTTCGGCCGTTTATCCCTACGCCGGAATTACCCGTATCAGGTTCCAGGGTTTAATCTCAGCCTGCAATTTATCAGGCACCCCTTAATCTACCGTTTGTAAACCGGCGGCAAAGTTAAGGCTTTTTTAACTAACATGCAACACTATTGTAATGTTTTTGTTTCAAAAATGTAAATAATCATGATATTTTGACGGCTGAATGGATAAAAAATAAAAAAATAGCAATTTTTTAAGCGTAAAATTTTGTGATATGAAATTTTATTCGTATATTTATGGCAGAAAAAGAACAGATACAAATAGTTATCTGGCGGTCTCAAAAATATGCAACAATCAGAGCAATCTGATAAAGTAAGAAAAAAGATGATTTGTGATAATTGCCCTTAAAGTGATGAGGAGTCTGTTGAAGATGTAAGCACTTGATTTGAGATTGATGTTTTTTATTTAAGATGAAAGGGGAAAGAAAGTAAATGCAGTTTGTTGATACGGATGTTTTTTTATAATTACTCCTTATCGCTTTTGCTAAAGGGAATGGCGGCTAACATTTAGCCGCCATTTTTTGTGGCTAAAAAGCGTGTCCCTGTTTGGTCTTATTTTCGTTATTCTGTCGCTTTTGTGGCTCAGAATTCATGTTTTCTTTGGTGCGCCAATGTGTCTTTGACTTTTATCATACTTAGTGTTTCTTGCTGTTTGTGCATATTGCGTGTTATATTATTACGGATAAAGTGAAAATGTATTCAGTCTGTTGTAGGATGTTCTTTTGGTAAAATAAAGTGGTTTAAAAGTTGCATTGTTTTAAAAAGTTTTTATTAAATTTGCACATCTTTTATAATAAACGCTGTTTATAGGTATTAAAAAATAGGTATAAAATAATTTTATCGGTAAAAAGCAGGCATAATCTGTATTAATATTGAGAATGTTAATTGTTTCCTAAATAAATTGATAAGAAGAAATAAACCAATAAAAAGAACTAATGAGAAAAAGAACTTTTTCATCTAAGCTGTTCCTTCTTTTAGGAACGGCCGCAATCTTAGGATTTTCCGCATGTACGGACAATGACTATGATTTTAATGAGATTGACTCAATAATAGGTATAGGAGGCGATGGTCTCGAGATACCTTCGATGTCAACAGAGATTATCCCGTTGAAGGATGTTTTGGAACTGGAAGAGAATGGTAGTGTTATTGAAGACGAACTGACCGGCGACTATGTATTCCGTCAGGATGGTGCCGATGTAGCCCCGGTTCATCCTTTTATTGATAAGATTACTGTTGCTGAGCAGACGTCGACTTCTAATGATGTTGAACTTGTGTTCTCTACGCCTTCTGGTTCGCGCCGTCGCAGCCGTGCAACCCGTGCCGGAGGCGAAAGTCTTGTGGCTGACGGATGGCTTCAGGCATTTACTTATGAAGGCAAGCAGCCAGAAGAGGTGGTGGATTTGTCTGACGCTGAGGTAAGTTCTTCGGTAAATCTTCAGATAAACTTCAGCGACGTAAGGTCTGTTGTAAGCCAGTTTGACCAGATTGTCATTGCCCTTCCGGCGTTTATGACATTGTCTGACGTTAATTGCGGCGGTCATGCATATACGATGTCTGGATCAGAGTTGACGCTTAAGAATGTTTCAACTTCGTCGAACCTTACTATAACAGCAAACGTAACTTCTCTTGACTTTAAGGAGAAAGACACCACATACGGCTCGCTTAAACTTTCTGGCGGCAAGATTATGATGGACGGAAAAGTCTATATCAAGGCCGTGGCCACAAGTATCAATGCAGGTGCAGGCAGCACTACAGGCAAGAAGATAAGCAGCACAATGACTATGAGCAGCTTTGTTGTTAATGCAGCTACGGGTAAGTTTAACCCTGAGATTGCGCTTAAAGACCTCGGCAGCGTAACCGTTAGCGGCATTCCAGACTTCCTGCTTGGCGGCAATGTGGTTGTCGACCTGTATAATCCGCAGATAAAGCTCACCATGACAAGCGACATGAGCGTGCCCGGTATGCTTGACGGCGTGATTAAGTCGTTTAAGGACGGTCAGCTCCTGGCTACGGTGAACGTAAATGATATTCCGATTGATGCCAACAGAACCTCAACCGTATGCATATGCCGCAGGGCTGAAGGCGTTACCGGCTTCGACCATGTCATTGTAAACGAGAGTCTGTCTAAACTTATCGAGACTATACCTGACAACATCACTTTCTCTGCCAATGCAACAGCAGACAGCAAGAACGACTATCGCTTTGAACTCGGACGCAACTACACGGTGCAGCCGGTTTACAAGGTAGACGCTCCTATCGCCTTTGGCGAGAATGCCAATATAGAATATCGCGACACGCTTGACGGATGGAATGACGACATTGAGGACTTTGAACTTGCTGAAGGTTCGTATATCAATCTTGATGCAAGCATAAAGAGCTGCGTGCCTGCTTATATGTCTATCACAGCAGTGCCTGTTGACGCCGACGGCAATGCCATCAGCTCAGACGAGCTTTCTGTTGAAGTAGAGGGTACAGTAGAGGCATCTAAAGACGGAGTGACTGAAACAGTTTCGCCTGTTAATATAAAGATTAGCCAGAGCAAGAGAGGCGCAATGAAGAAGCTCGACGGCATCGTGTTTGTCGTGTCGGGCAAGGCCAACGGCGCCAGCGGAGCCGTTACGGGCATTACGCTCAACGCACAGAAGCACTCGCTCAAGGTTGACGAGATTAAAATCAAACTTGTGGGAAAACTGATAGGCAACTTTAATTAATAAAAAAACAACAGGCAAAAATGAAATCAATATATAATAAGGCTATCGTTGCAGCCTCAATGCTTATGGCATGCAGCGGCGCCATGGCTCAGGAACTTAACTCGGCCTACTATACAGAAGACTATAATTTCCGTCATGAAATGAACCCTGCTTACGGCAACGAGCAGAACTATGTGTCTATCCCTGCACTCGGAAACATCAACGTCGGACTGCACGGAAACTTCGGCTATCAGGATGTTGTGCTGCATAATCCTATGTATGGCATTGAGGGCGGAAAGAAGATGACAACATTCATGAACCCTTATATCTCTGCTTCAGAAGCTCTCGACGGCTTCAGCACAGGCAACAACCGCATTGTCGGCGATGTAGGCGTAACGCTGCTTTCTGCCGGATTCAAGGCTTTCGGCGGATATAACACCATCACGCTGTCGTCTAAGACATCGTTTGGCGTGTCGCTGCCTTACGAACTGTTCGAGTTTGCAAAGAACACAGGAAACAAGACTTATAACATCGGCGACATCAACGTAGGCGCCAATTCGTATGTCGAGCTCGGCCTTGGCCACTCTCGTCAGATTAACGACAAGCTGCGTGTGGGCGCCAAGCTGAAGTTCCTGTTGGGCGTAGCCAGTGCCGACTTCCTGTTCAAGGATGTTAAGGCCGACCTGGCTTCAAACGACAAGTGGATAATATCAGGAACGGCTACTGCAGATGTATCGATGAAAGGATTCACTTATGAGTCGGAGACAGCAGAGTATAACGACCCCTCGAAGGGTGAATATGAGAAGATAAACAGTGCTAATGTTGACGGCGCAGGCATCGGAGGCTTCGGTATGGCCATCGATCTCGGAGGTGTCTACAAGATAAACGACGACTGGACAGTCAATGCTGCTGTGCTCGATCTCGGTTTTATCAACTGGAGCAACGACATGCAGGCCGTTAACAGAGCCGACAAGTTTGAGTTCAGCGGTTTCCGCGATTTGTCTGTTTCGAGCGACCACGGGTCAACTATCGACGACCAGCTCGACAGCTATGGCGACCAGATTACAGACTTTGTAAACCTCAGAGACAACGGCGACCAGGGCGGACGTACAACCGGAATAGGTGCAACCGTAAACGTAGGTGCTGAATATAACTTGCCTGTTTACCGCAAAATAACATTCGGAGCACTGAGCAGCACGCGCATCAACGGTGCCTACACATGGACAGAAGGACGCATCAGCGCCAACTGGACTCCGCTGAGCTGGCTCGACGGCGGCGTAAACTTTGCTGTCAACAGCTTCACAACAAGCATGGGCTGGGTGCTCAACATTCATCCCAAAGGTTATAACTTCTTTATCGGAATGGACCATGTCCTCGGCAAGACCAGCAAGGAGGGCATTCCGCTCAGCTCTAATGCAAGCCTTGCGCTTGGCATGAGCATTGCGTGGTAAACTTTTTTTACTTACAATAAAATAATAGAGGCTGCTTCGGATTCGTTCCGGGCAGCCTCTTGTTTTTTGCATTCTCATCATCTTAAGCTGTTCTTTTGCCTATTGTGCTTATGCGTGTGGCGCTGTTTTCTTGTCTTAATCCTATATCTGTTATTGGCATTCTGCTGTATTGTCGTTGCCTATTTTCCGGCATATCAGGCTATATTCTGAAACAACAGCCGGTAGGAAGAAAATAGAAAAACTGCAGCCTACTGAATGTATCTGCATTCTTGTGGAATTAAGCTATATGCGGACTAATCGCCGTTTTGGCTTACAATATAGCTGCGTGTTGCTCCGTTGCAGCCATGCATGCCATGAACACGCAAAAAAAGGCAGACCGGACATCACGTCCAATCTGCCTGGAAAATGAAAAATATATTAGAAAAAATTATTATTTACATGAAGGAGTCCACGGCTTCAGCTGCTTGAAGAAGTCGTTGCCCTTGTCGTCAACGAGGATGAAAGCAGGGAAGTCTTCAACCTGAATCTTCCATATGGCCTCCATGCCGAGTTCTGGATACTCAACACACTCGATGCTCTTGATGCTGTTCATAGACAGAACTGCTGCAGGACCGCCGATGCTTCCCAGATAGAAACCGCCGTGCTTCTTGCAGGCGTCGGTAACAACCTGTGTGCGGTTGCCCTTTGCTATCATCACCATAGAGCCTCCGTGATCCTGGAACTCGTCTACATACGGGTCCATACGGTTGGCTGTTGTCGGGCCCATTGAGCCGCAAGGCATTCCTTCCGGAGTCTTTGCCGGACCGGCATAGAGTACGGGGTGATCCTTGAAATACTGCGGCAGATCCTCGCCTGCGTCAAGACGTGCCTTCAGTTTGGCATGTGCTATGTCTCGTGCAACGATTATTGTTCCGTTGAGGCTGAGGCGTGTAGATACAGGATACTGTGACAGAATCTTGCAAACCTCGCTCATAGGCTGGTTGAGGTCTATCTTAACGGCGTTGCCTTCGCCTGCCTTGCGCAGTTCTTCAAGTATCAGCTCGCCGGGGTTATCGTCAAGTTTCTCAATCCATATACCGTCTTTGTTGATCTTAGCCTTGATGTTACGGTCGGCAGAGCAGCTTACACCCAGACCGATGGGGCATGATGCGCCGTGGCGCGGCAGACGGATGACGCGGATGTCGTGAGCAAAGTATTTGCCGCCGAACTGAGCTCCGAGTCCAATCTTGTGAGCCTCCTCGAGCAGCTCTTTCTCCAGTTCTACGTCGCGGAATGCACGTCCTGTCTCGTCGCCTGTTGTAGGCAGGTTGTCATAATAGTGAGTAGAAGCCAGCTTAACTGTCAGCAGGTTCTTCTCAGCCGATGTACCGCCGATAACGAAAGCTATGTGATAAGGAGGACAAGCAGCTGTGCCGAGAGTCTTCATCTTCTCAACCAGGAACGGAACCAGCGTGCCCGGGTTCTGTATTCTTGCCTTTGTCTCCTGATAGAAATATGTCTTGTTGGCAGAGCCTCCGCCCTTAACCACGCACAGGAACTTATACTCGCAGCCCTCTGTAGCTTCGATGTCAATCTGTGCAGGTAGGTTGCAGCGTGTGTTAACCTCCTCATACATGCTTAGCGGAGCATTCTGAGAGTAGCGCAGGTTCTCTTCTGTATATGTCTTGTATACGCCTTTCGACAGAGCCTCCTCGTCGCAGAAGCCAGTCCATACCTGCTGTCCCTTCTCGCCGTGGATGATGGCAGTACCTGTGTCCTGGCAGAAAGGCAGCTTGCCCTTGCATGCCACTTCGGCGTTGCGCAGGAAAGTCAGAGCCACATACTTGTCGTTGTCGCTTGCTTCGGGGTCGTTAAGTATCTTGGCCACCTGCTCGTTGTGAGAGCGGCGCAGCAGGAAGTTAACGTCGCGGAAGGCAGCGTTTGTGAGCATGGTCAGTGCTTCGGGGCTTACCTTCAGTATAGGCTTGCCTTCAAACTCGCCTAATGACACTCCCTCTTTCGTGAGGAGATAGTACTCTGTGTCGTCCTTGCCCATCTGGAACATCGGGGCGTACTTGAATTCTGGTGTTGTTGCCATAATGTTTTTATTTTATATAACAGTTGTTCGTAAGTCGCTTTTGTGGCCGTCTTGCGGTCTTTCCGGCTAAGGCTGCCGTATGTGTTTTCATGCCGTGTCAGCAGCGACGGTGTCGCGGCATGGTGTTTGACTGCAAAGTTATATAATTTTTTTGAAACCCCATTCTTTATTTCTGCTTTATTAAGTCCAAAACGTTCATTCCGGCGCAATGTTCACATTATTAAATCTTTTTACCCTTTTTTCAGTTTTATCCCTTTCCGGCGTGCCGTAGCATCGTCTTTCTAAAGGAGTCTCTTGCGCAGGAGTATGCCTGCGTATGTTCGCATGAGCACACTTGCCAAGCGTAGCGTAATGACATATTTAGGCTATATGAGAATCTTTAAAATAAGACAGTTAAATTGTAAGGGCGAAAAATTGAAAGCAAAATATATTCTTATGCTTAATGTCTGCGTAAAAGAGATGTCTTGTCGACGCTGATTGTAAGCAAAAGATGCTATGCAAGTTTCAAACTGTTAACCTGTCGTTTTTGAGTCGTAACTCGGTCACTTTTGCATCAAAAGTGACCGAGTTTTTAGTCGTAAATAAGTGAGTTTTTGAAGGCGGTACGTTGTCGATTTACAAGAATGCGGTAATCATTTCTTGTTTCGTGCTGATTTTCCAATGTCTTTCCGTAACTTTTGCAATAAAAGGTCTTGCTTAGAATAATCGATAGGTAGGATTGTTTGAATTTATGATAACGAAAGATCTACTGTTCCTATTTCTGAGTTCTTAATTATTATGCTTCAATGGATAACTTTTGATGCTACAAAGGTAAAAAAGAAATGCAGACGAAAAGAAGATGATAATAATATTCTTTCGTCTGCATAATATATTGTTTCTATATTTTGAAATCTTTTCTTGTTTGCAAAATTTGCTCTTATTCAAATGTTGTTAATACAAAATCAACCAAATTGAATCGTACTTTTCTAAAAAGCATCAATGATTTTAGTCCCAAATTACATTGATAAGAATATAATACACCACCTGTATTATTTTCCAATAAAACAACCATTTCAGGTACAGATAATTTACTATTTCCTAATTCGAGTTCTATGTTTTGTATTCGGTAACACTTCGATATGTGTACACCTCCAATTCCTGCACCTCTGATAGTATCTAATTTACAATGAGTAGTGATGTATTCTTTGTTATTCTCAAAGAATCTTTTGTCTAACGAACCATATGAAGCATCACCGGTATCAATATTCATTAACATTTTATTACTTTGTACGATACCCTTGCTCAACAAATTCATATTGGATGAAAAACACATGTTTGGAGACGCTTGGCTTCGTTTTGGAGCAACTGATGGAACTGTAATTTTATTATTCGCAAAATCAATGGTTAGGTCTTTGAGTTGTAACATCAGTTCGCTGCCCACAACAATATTGAAACAGTCAATATATTTGTCTGCCTCTTCGTTGTTGGTTGTTATATCTATGACGTAAAAAGGAACATCAGTAACAATCATATCCCCAATTTTTAATTCCTTTGCTATTGCGTATTTCCCATTTTGTATGCCTACTCCGCCAACTGTGCTTGATGCTTCAAGTGGAATTAAATTATATTTAAGGGCTAATGATTCTGAAATAATATTTACTCCTGCTCCTGTGTCAAAAGTAATATCTGCTTCAGCTCCATTAATATAACTGTCCTTTAGATGTATTAATACTGAATTATTCTTTTCCGGGCCAACAGGAACAATCTTAAATGGAATAGTTCCTGACGAATTTTTAAATGTGATTTTATATGGATTGTATTTAGATAAAGCTTTGTATTGATTGATAAATTGCTGAACACCAGCAATGGTTGTGCTGTCAAGATGAGTGCGTATTGAGTCAAGAGTTGAAGATAACATTTTTGCGGCAGTCTTATTATCTCCAATCCTGCTTAAATCCATTGCAAACATCATGGACGAATTGAGCATATTGCCAAAATCAAGACTTTCTGACTGAGTGTTGAATAATTCCGTAAACGCAGGAATTGAAACATCTGGACGATTTAGCCTATTTCCTATAAGGCAACGGGAAAATATTTCAAAGAAATCGCTGATTGAATCTTTGGGTTCTGTTTGATATAAAGAATCCAATGCAAACCAGTCTGAATTATTCATTGCATCAGCTATTTTTTCATCTGAACTTTGACTATATCCATATGAAAATGAACCTAAACATATCCATAATGTAAGAATGAGTTTTTTCATAATCTGTCGTATTGTTGTTTAACATTAATCATTATTACCGTAATCTAATTTATAAAGAAGCGTGGAACTGCACAGCTACGTCTTTATTCGGAGGTCGTAGGAAACCTTGCATACAGATGTAGTGATAACAGCCCACGCTATAGCGTGAGAACCACTATGCCATCTGAGTATGCAATTTGAAAATTTCCTACGTTTCCAAATACTTGATGCGCATAACGCTTCTTCTTTCTAACATGTCTTGGATAGAGTTTTCTCAATCCGATGCAAATTTACAAAAAAATAATAATCATTCTATTATTATGGAAATTTTTTCAATGTTTTTCCGTAACTTTGCCCGCATGGATAACAGCCTCTTTTGCGTTCTGCAGCGTATAGCCGCGGCAGCGTGAAGAGATAAACATTTTTTAGTTATGATGAGACAATATCAAGACACAATCAACCACAGACTGATAATGCCTTTACAGCATTTCATCAATCAGGAAAAGTCGGGCGGAATAGTGCTCGGCATCAGTATTGTTATTGCCCTTGTGCTGGCAAACTCTCCTTGGAGCGACAGCTATTTTCATTTCTTTGAACATAAGCTCGGCTTTGTGTTCAACGGCGACAACTATCTTTATTACAGTCTTCACCACTGGATTAACGACGGACTGATGTCCATGTTCTTCTTTGTGGTAGGTCTGGAACTTAAGCGCGAGTTTATTGGCGGCGAACTTGCCGACGTGCGCAACACCATATTGCCAATCGGTGCGGCCGTGTTCGGCATGATAGTGCCGGCCCTTATATATTTCTCTCTTAATGCCGGAGGCGACACGGCGAGCGGGTGGGGCATACCGATGGCTACGGACATAGCCTTCTCGCTGGCCATTCTTTATGTGCTTGGCAGCAGGGTGCCGCTGTCTATCAAGGTTTTCCTTACTACACTGGCTATTGTCGACGATCTCGGGGCGGTGCTTGTCATAGCGCTGTTTTATACTTCTGAGATTTCGTTCGCGAGCATAGCCGTCGGCGTGGCGTTCCTTCTCGCCATGTTCATTGCCAACAAGCTGGGCGTTAAGAACGTTACATTCTATGGCGTGCTGGGCATCGGCGGCGTGTGGATAGCCTTCCTCATGTCGGGCATACATGCCACTATCGCTGCCGTGCTGGCGGCATTTATGATACCGGCCGACGCACGCATATCAGAGCCTGTGTATCTGGCGCGCGCCTCAAAGCTTATCAACCGGTTCAGAGAGGCAAAGCCTAACGATGTGTCAACGCTCGAGCATGAGCAGGTGGAGATAATAGACCGCATGATGAGCGACTCGCGCGACGCCATTCCGCCGCTTCAGCGTCTAGAGCATTCTATGCATCCGCTCGTGTCGTTTGTCATAATGCCGATATTCGCGCTTGCCAACGCCGGCATATCTTTCGAGGGCATAAGCTTCGACGCCGTTATGGCCAACAACGTTGCGCTGGGCGTAATGCTCGGTCTGCTGATAGGCAAGCCCGTGGGCATTGTGCTGTCAACGGTGCTGCTTACTCGCCTTAAGATAGCAAAGGCGTCAGACTCGATGACCATGCGCCGCCTTGTGGGCGTGGGCTTCCTTGCCTCGATAGGCTTCACGATGTCTATGTTCATATCTACTCTCGCCTTTGTAGACGAAACTTTCCTCATTCAGGCAAAGCTCGGAATATTTGCCGCCTCGATACTTGGCGGAGTGCTGGGCTACATACTGCTCAGAGGCGGGGAGCAGAAGTGATGTTTATATTACGGATAAAACGATGGGGCGCGCTGCATAGATACAGTGCGCCCCATCGTTTTTTGTTAATCCTAAGTTTGTTTGTCATGTATATAATTTTGCTGTCTTGGGCGTAACGTTATGAGCCCTTTTGTCGGTTTATGAGCCGCCTGTTGACGGTTGCTCTTGATTTATGCAAATAAGTAATCTTACTGTCAGTCTGGTTATGATACAAAACCGCCCGGAACGTGTGTCCCGGGCGCGTTGTGTATTAATATCCGAAGATTTCTTCAGTTGTAAGTCTCTTAACAGGACCAATCTTCTCAAGAGCCTTCATGTCGAGCTGTTTCTCATCGCCGAGAATCATGTAGCGGTAAGGCTTGTTTGCCATGTTCTCTTTTTCAAACTTAGCAACATCCTCAAGTGTCAGTGAGGGCACAGCCTCATAAATCTTCTTGTTGATGTCGTAGTCGATGCCGAGGTTTTCTGCGTTGATGTATGCGTTGAGAATGCCGGTCTTGGTTGTGCGTGATGTGGCAAGACGCTTCATCAGTGCCTGCTTTGACAGCTCAAATGCCTTTTCAGACTGCGGCATGGTGTCCAAAATGCTGTTGAACGTGTTGATGCAGTCCATCATCTTGTCGTTCTGTGAGATGATGTATGTATAGGCAAATTCAGTGTCGTCCTTGTAACTTGGGGTGCCGTACATTGCGAAAGCGCTGTAGGCAAGGCCTCGTGCCTCACGCAGCTCCTGGAATACAACGGTGTTCATGCCTCCTCCGTAATATTCGTTGAACAGTGCTGCTATCGGCTCCTGCTCTGCGTTCCATGTATTGCCCTCATTGTGATACTGAATCATGTATATGTTCTTTGCGTCATAAGGAGCGATGAGCACTTCGTTCTGAGCAGTCTGCTGCAGCTTATAAGGCTTGTTCTGCGGCACGTCGGCAAGCTTCTTGGCTGTCTTGTGCTTCTTGTTGATTGTGGCTTTAAGAGTCTTCATGTCCATCGGGCCATAGTACAGAATGCTGTGCTTGTAGTTCTTCAGGTCTTTTATCATGTCTACAAGTTTCTGCGGATCCATCTCCTTCAGTTCTGTTGACGACGGCATGTTGCGTGCACCATTGTAAGGACCGTACATTCCGTACTGCTGCAGTCTGTTGAAGTTCACTCTCTGGTCGAGTTTATTGTCGGCGCGCGACTTTTCAACAATGCCTACATATTTGTCATAAGCCTCTTTGTCAACCTTCGCGTTGGCAATGAAGTCTTCCATGAGTGTCATGGCTTCGGTCATATTCTCTGCCAGACCGCTGATGCTTACCTGCAGGGTTCTTGAGCCTACGTTGATGCTGTAAGAGCAAGCCAGCTCGTAGAACTTCTGTTTCAGCTGCTCGGCAGTCATCTTGTCTGTGCCGAGATAGTTGAAGTATTCGGTAGCATAGGGCAGCCACTTGTTGCTTGTCTCGCCGAATTTGTAGTAATAGTTCAGCATGAAGCGGCCATTCTCGGTGTTCTTTACGTAGAGCACTGGCAGGCCTTTCTTAGTCTCGCCCTTTGTAAGATCCTTGTTGAAGTCAACAAATTTAGGCTGTATGGGCTCTGTCTTAGAGTTTACGATTTCTGTAACAAATGCACTCTGCAGGTCGCGGTTGGTAGGTATCGCGGTGATATGCGGCTTGTCGATCTTCTTGATAGATGTGTCTTCGCCTATACGTTTGTAAACGGCGATGTAATTATCTTTGAAGTATTTGTTTGCAAAGTTTACAATCTGCTGCTTTGTTATTTTTGAAATTCTGTCGAGTCTGCCTACCACGTCGCTCCATTTCTGGCGGTTGATGAAGGCGTCTACATACATATTGGCACGTCCCTCGTTGCTTTCAAGAGTGTTGTAGAACTGCAGTTTCTTGTTGTTGATGACGGCCTTCAGCAGGTTCTCGCTGAACTCGCCCTTCTTTATCTTCTCAATCTCACCCAGGAGCAGCCCCTTGACGTCGTCGAGAGACTGACCCTCCTTGGGGAATCCTGCCATTACGAATCCTGAATATTCAGCCAGCGGATAAGTGAAAGCACCGCCGCCGAGCCATTTCATCTGCTGGTCGAGGTCGAGGTCCATCAGTCCGGCTTTGCCGTTAGACATCATGTCGCAGATAACGTCGAGAGTGTCGTTCTGGAAAGATGCAGCCTTGTCGAATCTCCATGCCATATATATGCGCTCAGACTCCTGGCCTACAACGGTTGTGTCGGCCGGTGCAGTGCGTTCTGGTATAGGCGCATATTCGGGCTGTGAGAGGTTGGGGTTGGGCTTCCATGTACCGAAATATTTGTCGATTACGGCTATTGCCTTGTCCGGATCGAAGTCGCCGGCCATGCAGATTGCCGTGTTGTTTGGCACATAATAGCGGCTGAAGTAATTCTTGATGTTTACTATCGACGGATTCTTCAGGTGCTCCTGTGTACCGATAGTGGTCTGTGTGCCGTAGGGATGTCCGGGGAAGAGCATGGCGTTTAAGGCTGCAAACAGCTTGCGGTTGTCGTTTCCGAGGCTGATGTTGTATTCCTCGTATACGGCTTCAAGCTCGGTGTGGAATCCGCGTATTACCATGTTCTGGAAACGGTCAGACTCTATCTTTGCCCAGTTTTCAAGCTCGTTGGCAGGTATGTCCTCAACGTAGCATGTAACGTCGTTGCTCGTATAGGCGTTGGTTCCCTCAGCACCGATAGACGACATCAGCTTGTCATACTCGTTGGGGATGAAGTATTTGGCTGCAAGCTGCGACAGACTGTCAATCTGCTGATAGTAGGCGCGGCGCTGAAGAGAGTCTTTCAGAGTGCGGTAAACCTCAAAGCGGTTCTGTATAGAGTCGAGCAGCACGGCCTCTTTAGCAGCGTCGATGGTACCGAAGTTGCGTGTACCCTTGAACATGATGTGCTCAAGATAATGGGCCAGACCAGTCGTCTCAGGCGGGTCGTTGCGGCTTCCGGTACGCACGGCGATATACGTCTGTATACGCGGCTTCTCGTTGTTTACTGACAGATACACCGTCAGACCATTGTCGAGGGTGTAAATCCTTGTGTTCATCAAATCGCCCTTGACGGTTTGATACTTGTATTCCTTGGCTGCGGCCGATAGTCCGCACATGAGAAGAAATACATAAATGAATACCTTAAAATTTTTCATTGCTGTTGTTATAATTCAGTTTTTCCTTTATTAGATTTTTTCTTCCGTTATTGTCTGCGCCTTCTCCGTTATTCTTCCTCAAGCTGTGTGATAAACTTTTCGAGCACGGCATGCTCCACGTCGCCCATGCTGTATTCCTTTTCGGCGTCTTTGCGTATCTCGCTTATCCATGCCTCCTTGGCAGCCCTTCCTTGCTGTATAATCTGCTCTATGCCGCTTTCGGTCAGGTCGTCAGTGCCGAGTTGTGATGCAATGATGTTGCGTGTGAATGTTATGAGATATTCGCCGTAGCGCTCGTTTACGTTTTTCATGAACATGTCTATGTCGGCAGTGCTGCGCAGATAGCCGTTGCTTATGGCGTTCACTATGTTGCGCTCTTCCTGTTCGGGCAGCAGCATGCCTGCCAGGTCGCCCCATTCGCCCGTGCCGCAGTCGCGTCCTTCAGCCGTAAGGTCGTATCCCGCTGCGACGTCGCCGGCAAACAGCTTTATTGCCATGTCGTAGAGCCGGATGCCGCGTTCGAGCGAGTTGCGGCTTATCTTGCATCCTCCGCAGGTATAGAAGGCCGTGTCTTCACCCTGAGACTCACGCATCTGTTCAAGAGTCTTCTTGCCCGCGATAATCTCGTTTATGGTCAGCGGACTCAGCCAGTCGTGGTTTATCAGGCTCTTGCGGCTGCTCTGTATTCTCACGTCGCGTCGCGGCCACTTGCGTATGTCGCGGTATAGGCCTACGGTGGTGATGTTTATTCCGGGCACGACGAAGGTCTCCTTTCCGTCTGATATGATATACGAGAACGGCAGGTTCCTCGTGTCGGGATGGTTGGTTATCTTGCCCAGGCACACCGAGAAGGCGCCAATGTTGGCCGGCAGCAGCAGATGAGAGCCGCTTGCCGTCTTTGTTCCGCGTTCAAGGCATCCGTAGTGTATAGGCCCCATCTTGTAGGCATGGTTGCTGAAGTTGGTGGCAGAGCCTGCGTTATAGAACGAGAGCATGCATCCTATGAGCAGCGTGCTCTTGTGATGGCTTGCCGAGAACGGGCCGCAGAAGGCGGCGCACGCCTCGCCGTTGCTCATGTAGCAGTTGGCGAAAAACAGGCTGCTTTCGGCCGTAAATCCGTTTGTTATCTGGCATGCCTCGCCCACAAAGCAGTTGGTTATGTTGGCGCCGTTGAGTACGGCAGAGCCGTCGGTGACGATAGAGTTTTCGCATATAACGCCCGATCCAATGAACACGTTGTCCTCGAGACCCGATGCCAGGGTGCAGTCGCTTATGCGGCTTGCCCCGTTAATCTCGCAGTTGTCGCTGATGTGCGTGTTGGTTATCTCGGCCGTGTTCACTATTTTCACGTTGTTGCCCACAGTGCTTTTCTCTCTCGCCCTGCGCTCAATGTCGTCTTTCACGATGCCCCTTATTGCCGCCGTAAACTCCTTGTCGGCTGCGTTGCGTATCATCAGCGCCGCCAGGTTGCTCGTCAGTCCGCTGAACAGTATGACGTTGCCGTTTCCGGCCTCGTTAAGCACGGATATGGTGTTGCCTTCGCCGTAGGTGGCTTCGGCCGTTGTCTCCATGGTGCACACGTTGCAGATGCAGCATTCTTCGCCTATGGCATAGTTGTTTATATAGTTGCCGATATTCTCTATCAGGCAGTTGTCGCCAATGCTCACGTTGCGCAGCGTGGCGTTTCTTATGCCCGAGTGTCTGATAAAGCCGTTGGACACCTCTATGTTCTTCTCGAACACACCCAGAAACACGTCGCCATAGAAGTTGACATTCTTTATGTAAGTAGGCTTGAAGTCGGCCGCAACATTTATGCTTGTCCAGTCTTCAGCCATGCATCCGTTGTCTTCGAGGATACTTATCTCCTCGTTGGTCAGCAGTCTGTATTCGTCCATAGCATTAAGTTTTTATTCTGTCGGATAAAGGAAGTCGTTGTAAGGATACTTCTGCACGTGCAGTTCGCGCACCTTATTATATAGTGTCTCTCTCAGCTCGTCAATGTTAGTCTTGTTCTTTGCCGAGATAAACAGACAGCTGTCGTTAAGTTTTGCCATCCACGTCTTCTTCAGTTCGTCGAGCGTAACGTTCTCCTTCGTTGCCGGAGTGAGGTCGTCAGGGTCTTTCTCCACCCATGTGTATGAGTCTATCTTGTTGAAGATTATCATCGACGGCTTGTCGGCGCATCCGAGATCCTTCAGCGTGTTGTCGACAACCTTTATCTGCTCCTCAAAGTCGGGGTGTGATATGTCTACCACATGCAGCAGCAGGTCGGCCTCGCGCACCTCGTCGAGCGTGCTCTTGAACGAGTCTACAAGGTCGGTGGGCAGCTTGCGTATGAATCCCACTGTGTCGGCGAGCAGGAACGGCAGATTCTCAATGACCACCTTGCGCACCGTGGTGTCGAGCGTTGCGAACAGCTTGTTCTCGGCAAACACGTCGCTCTTGGCCAGAAGGTTCATCGTGGTCGACTTGCCCACGTTGGTATATCCCACAAGAGCCACGCGTATAAGCCTGCCCCTGTTCTTGCGCTGTGTGGTCTTCTGCTTGTCTATTTCGGCCAGCCTCTGCTTCAGCAGCGACATGCGCTGAAGGATTATTCGGCGGTCCATCTCGAGCTGAGTCTCACCCGGTCCGCGCAGTCCCACAGAACCTTTTCCGCCGCCCGAGCCGCTTCCGCCTCCCTGGCGCTCAAGGTGAGTCCACAGTCGCTGCAGTCGCGGCAGCATGTATCTGTATTGTGCCAGCTCCACCTGCGTCTTGGCGTTGGCTGTCTGTGCGCGCATGGCAAATATGTCGAGAATGAGCGAAGTGCGGTCAAGAATCTTCACCTTAAGTTCGTTTTCGATGTTGCGTATCTGCTTGGCCGACAGCTCATCGTCGAATATCACCATTCCGATTTCGCGTTCGGCGTCTTCCTCATCCTTTATATATTGTTTTATTTCTTCAAGTTTTCCTTTGCCTACATACGTGGTCTGGTTAGGGCCGCCCACTTTCTGCGTAAACCGCTTTACGGTTACGGCGCCTGCTGTATCTGCCAGAAACTCCAGTTCGTCGAGATACTCTTTTGTCTTGGCTTCGTTCTGTTCCTGGGTTATCAGTCCTACCAGTATGGCCGTTTCGGCTTTTACTTCAGAGATTACAAATTCTTTCATCAGTTGATTTCAATCTTTGATACATAATAAATACAAAGTTACATTTTTTATGTTGAAATACAAAATAAAACGAAACTCTTAACTCTTGCTTAACGTTACGGGCTGTTTAGCGGTGCTGACAAATTGTTTTTATTTTCGTCTAAAAAGTTATAAAATATAATCATATTCCGTAAACGTTTACGTAGTTTTTTTGACTAAACTACATATATTTTTGATTTGTGTCAATTTTTTTGCCTACCTTTGCTCACGATAATAAAGATTTTCAGAATTACATGCTACATTAATACTAAAGACTAAGACATTCAAACAGAAAGAATTTGCTCCGATGTGGTATCGGGGCATTTTTTCGTTTATGCCCCTTTGTGATTTTTTCCGTTTCAGTATAGCCGTGCGACATTCATTGCGGTCTGTCTTGACGCTATGGCGATAAAAGTTTTTTTGTAAAAACTCATCACTCGTCACAAGTGATGTTAATATCCTGACTGTCAGCTTTTTATAGTGTGATGAGTTGCATTTTCAACTCATCACGGCTCATCATGCAACATGTTTTTCGGCCGGTTTTTCATATAATTCAAGTATAATTTACGCCAAAATCAGCCCGTAATGGCAGGCTGTGACGAGTTGAAAATGCAACTCGTCACATCATAAGGTGTTGACATACAGTGTCTTATATGCCGATGTGATGAGTGATGAGTCTGTTGCGAAATCTTTTTATCCAAAATAGTTATTAATATTTTTCCTCATTGTTGTTTCCTGTTGCCGGTTGACAGCGTCTGCGTGCAGAATTAAGACGCATGCGGTTTGATAGTCATATTCTGACTATGTTTTTATGCCTCTGCAAAAGCATGCCTTTTACGTTGCGATATGTGGCCTTTTGGCATGCAAAAGGTATGCTTTCAGACGCTGATTTGCCACCTTTTGCAGACAGGGAGATGGCGGGTGCTGCATGGGGAAGACACAGCCGGGGTTTCCGGCAGCGAGGCAATGTTTTTTATCTGTATAAATTATGTCGATTACGTGTTGTCGCGTTTGCAAATATTTTTGTAATTTTGTGGTGTCTTGTCTGCCGTTCCGCTTCTGTAGTGCAGCGTGGCAGCAGACCCTCTGGCCTTGTGTTATAGGCTTGCTGCTGAGGACATAGGGGCAGGTGTGAAGCTGAATGTGGCTTAATATGATTGAAACTGAGAATAAATAATATTGAGAAAAATGAAAAACCTGTTTATTTTATCATTCGTCTTATTGGCTTCCTTAGGCGCAGATGCAGCCAAAGTGGATGTGAAGTCGCCCGACGGCAAACTCGTTGTCAGCATATCTGATGACGGCGGAAAGCCTGAGTATGAGGTGAATTACGACGGTACGGCCATGCTCGGCAGGTCGGCCCTCGGACTGAAAACTGATGTTGCCGACTTCACTTCGGGGCTGACAATCGTAGATTCTGAAGAAAGCAAGATAGACAAGAAGTATGATATAACGAGGACAAAGACATCGTCTGTGCATTATGTGGCCAACAGGCTCGACGTGGTTTTCAGAAAAGAAGACGGCAAGAAGATAAAGGTTACGTTCTGTGTGTCGGACAACGACCTTGCATATCGCTACACCCTGCTGCCTATAGAGGGCAGCGACTGCCGCTGCGCCGTGGTATACAGTGAGGCGAGCAGCTTCAACTTCCCCGAAAACACCACCACGTTTCTGTGTCCGCAGATAGGTCCCATGACCGGATGGATGCGCACAAAGCCGAGCTATGAGGAAGACTATACGGCAGACGCGCCCATGAACGTGAAGTCGGCTTTTGGCCGTGGATACACCTTTCCGTGCCTGTTCCGCATCGGCAACGACGGATGGGCGCTGGTGAGCGAGACCGGTGTTGACGCCGGCTACTGCGGCTCACATCTCAGCGACTATGCCGAGGGCCGTGGCTACACGGTGGCTTTTCCCGACAAGGGCGAGAACAACGGATTCGGGAGCGAGTTTGCCGCCATTCCCGTGCCTGGCTCAACGCCGTGGCGCACCGTTACCGTTGGCAGGACGCTGAAGCCTATTGTTGAGACAACGGTGTCCTTTGATGTGGTTGAACCGAAGTATGAGGCTTCAACCGACTATAAGCCCGGCCGCTACACTTGGAGCTGGCTGCTGTGGCAGGACAACTCGATTAACTACGACGACCAGGTGGCTTTCATCGATCTCGCTGCAGAGATGGGCTACGAGTATACGCTTGTTGATGCCGCATGGGACGTAAACATAGGGCGCGACCGCATGGCTGAGCTGAGCCGCTACGCGCAGTCAAAGGGCGTTAGTCTGCTGCTTTGGTATAACTCCAACGGCTTTGCCAACGACGCTCCGCAGTCGCCGCGCCACTGTATGAATACGGCCGTGGCACGCGAGCGCGAGATGAAATGGCTGAAGAGCATTGGCGTGAAAGGCATAAAGGTAGACTTTTTCGGCGGCGACAAGCAGGAGACGATGCGCCTTTATGAAGACATACTGAGCGATGCCAACCGCTACGGGCTGCAGGTGATATTCCACGGATGCACCATTCCGCGCGGCTGGGAGCGCATGTATCCCAATTATGTGGGCAGCGAGGCCGTGCTCGCATCAGAGAATGTATATTTCTCGCAGAGACACTGCGACCTCGAAGGCTTCGAGCTCACCATGCACCCCTTCTCACGCAACGCCATTGGAAGCATGGACTGGGGCGGAGTGATAATGAAGCACCGCATGGGGCGCGGCACCGACAGCGGCAACTATCGCCGCACGACCGACGTGTTTGAAATGGCTACGGCCATAACCAATCAGGCAAGCGTGCAGTGTATAGCCGTTCAGCCCGACAATATCAGCAGTCTGCCGCAGTTTGAGAAAGACTTTCTGAAGACCGTGCCTGCTGCATGGGACGAGACACGTTTTATCGACGGATATCCGACAAAATATGTTGTTATGGCCCGCCGCCACGGCAACGACTGGTATGTAGGCGGACTCAACGGCACCGGCAAGCCGATGACCTTAACCGTCTGTCTGCCCATGTTTGCCGGGCAGAAGGTGAAACTTTATGTCGACAACAAGAAGAAAAAGGGCGAGGCCATAGCTTCGTCTGCGCTTAAAACCGTGAAGGTTGACTCTAAAGGCATGCTCAAAGTTACCATGCAGCCTTTAGGAGGCATCATCGTAACTAAATAAGAGTTATTAAATCCGCCGCCGTGCGGCTCTCTGTGCCTGCCCAGACATTGTCCGAGGCAGGCATTTTTTTATGTTTTTAGGCGGTTAATTACAGCTTATAAGGTAGAAACATGTTCACAGAATACAATCATAGTAATCAAAGAATGATATTGAAAAATTGTTCCGGCTGCTATGTTTTCATAAATTATCGTTATCTTTGTGAGGAAACTCAAAAACATTGATTATAATGGTAAAAATAACGGTTCAAAACACACAAATAAATGTTTTTCACAGGAAAGACCAAGATTATATATCCCTTACAGACATGGCTTCAGCAAAAGAAGGCGACAGCAGGTCGGCTGATGTCATTAAGAATTGGATAAGAAATCGTTATACAATAGAATTTCTTGGAACGTGGGAAATTATCCATAACCCAAATTTTAAAGTGGTCGAATTTGACCACTTTAGGAGAAATGCAGGTCTGCCGTCTTTTGTTCTTAGTGCTTCTGAATGGATAGAACGTACCGATGCCATCGGTATTTTTGTTAAAAAGGGACGTTATGGTGGTACATATGCGCATAAAGATATTGCTTTTGAGTTTGGCTCTGCTATAAGTGTTACATTCAAGTTATATTTGATTGAAGAGTTTCAGCGTCTGAAGACCGACGAACTTCGTCAGTTGGGCTGGTCGGCTAAACGTGAACTGTCAAAAATCAATTACCGTATACATACAGATGCTATCAAGCATAATCTTATTCCAAATGAAGTTACTCAGAAACAAGCAAATGTTATTTACGCAAATGAGGCAGACGTATTGAATGTGGCTATGTTTGGAATTACAGCAAAACAATGGAGAGAAGCCAATCCTGATTTGAATGGTAATATTCGTGATTATGCTACCGTCAATGAGCTTATCTGCCTGTCTAATATGGAGAACCTGAATGCAGTGTTTATAGAACAAGGCATTTCTCAAAGCGAACGGCTTATAAAACTTAACCAAATAGCCATTCATCAGATGAGTATATTGGAAAGTGGTGATAATGGCGAGAGAAAATTATTGAAATAATTGAATGATTGGGTGTCATTGTATTTGTAGACGTTTATGGCTTTCTGATAGTATTTGTTTTCTTTTCATATCCAGAGGCGTAATGGCGCCGTCTGGATAATACGTTGTGATTGTTGTCTTAAAAAAATATCAAAGTCTAAGGAAGTTATGTTCTTAGACTGTTTTGACATTCGGCAACCTTAATAATAAGTGGCAAGAAATTTTATAATCTTAGTCTTGTGAAAGGTTGTGAAAATTACCCATGTAAAGTTATAAATGTATTATCACACGCAATAATAAAATAAATTTCGTAACTTTGCAAATGAGATTATTAATTACTAACCAATATTCTTTTTATTAAAAAACATGATTAACAGATTTATTCTCAACGAAGTTTCTTACTTCGGAGCCGGTGCACGTAAGCAGTTGCCGGAAGTATTGGCGCGTCTTAATCTTCACAAGGCATTAGTTGCAACAGATAAAGGACTGTTGAAAGTTGGTACAGCAAAGATGGTTACCGACGTTCTTGATGAGGCCGGATTTGCATACGACATATACAGCGAGATAAAGCCCAACCCTACGGTTACTAACGTTAAGCAGGGCGTTGACGCATTCAAGGCGTCTGGTGCCGACTGCATCATCGCTATCGGCGGAGGCTCGTCTATGGACACTGCCAAGGGTATAGGCATCGTTGTTGCCAATCCTGAGTTTGCCGATGTTGTTTCGCTCGAGGGATGTGCACCTACAAAGAACAAGTCGGTGCCAATCATCGCGCTGCCTACAACAGCAGGTACAGGTGCCGAGGTTACCATCAACTATGTTATTATTGACGAAGAAAATCAGAAAAAGATGGTCTGTGTAGACCCTAACGACATTCCTGCCGTTGCCATTGTTGACCCCGAACTGATGTATTCTCTGCCGAAGGGACTCACTGCCGCAACGGGTATGGATGCTCTGACACATGCCATTGAGGGATATATCACAAAGGGCGCATGGGTTATGTCTGACATGTATGAGCTGCAGGCCATAAAGATGATAGCCGAGAATCTGCCTGTTGCCGTTGAGGAACCGCAGAATCCTGTAGGACGTGAGGGCATGGCTCTGGCTCAGTATATCGCCGCTCAGGCATTCTCTAACGTAGGTCTTGGCCTTGTTCACGGCATGGCTCACCCGATGGGCTCGCTCTTTGATGTTCCCCACGGAGTTGCCAACGCGCTGCTTCTGCCCACAATTATGGAGTTCAACATGCCTTGCTGCATAGAAAAATATGGTGTCATTGCACGTACAATGGGTGTTGACACTACGGGCATGACTGCCGAGGAGGCAGCACAGGCTGCATGCGATGCTGTCAAGGCATTGGCCATCCGTGTGGGCATACCTCAGCATCTGTCTGACCTTGGCATTAAGGAGAGCGACATTCCCGCTCTCGCCGCTCAGGCTATTGCCGACGTATGTACTCCGGGTAACCCGCGTGACGTTACGGAGGAGCAGATCGTTGAACTGTACAAAAAGGTGCTTTAATTAGAAAAGTATCATAATAATAAAGGAACACCAGGCGCCTGGTGTTCCTTTATTTTGTTTTTTATCCAGCCTGCATTTGTCTGACTGAAACTATAGTGTCCCGTATTTTTCTGCAACAGACTTTGCCGCAACATATCCCATTGTCCATGCCGCCTGAAGGTTGAAACCTCCTGTTACGGCGTCAACGTCGAGCACTTCGCCTGCAAAATACAGTCCTTCGTGGCTTTTGCATTCAAGAGTCTTTGCGCTGATGTTGCCCAGGGCAACGCCGCCACAGGTAACAAACTCTTCCTTAAACTTGTTCTTGCCGTCTATTCTGTATCTGTCGTTTGTCAGTGTGGCCACAAGGCGGTTGCGGCCCTTGCTGCCAAGTTCGGCCCATCTCATTTCAGGTTTCAGTCCGCTCTGTGTCAGCAGATGCTCCCAAAGGCGGCTGTTTAGGTTGGCAGGATATATGTTCGAAATCTGTTTCTGCTTGTTTTGGGCAGCCATCTCGCTTATCATGTCGGCCACCTCCGGCTCATTCATGTCGCCAAACCAGTTTATCCACAGCTCCGCCTTGTATTCGGCATCATGCAGAATGCGTGCAGCGTATGAAGAAAGGCGCAGAATGGCAGGTCCGCTCATGCCCCAATGGGTAATCAGCAGCGGTCCGGTAGCTCTCAGCTTGGTGCCGGTGAGGCCTGCGGTAACGTCGTTTACGACGGTGCCCATCAGTTTGGTGACATTGTCTTTCGGCAGACATACGCTGAACAGCGACGGTACAGGCTGTACGATGTCGAGGTTGAGGCCCCGCAGAAAATCAAGTCCGCTTGTCTTTGGGCTTCCTCCTGTTGTTACCAACACGATGTCGGCATGTTCTTCCGGCGCGTCGCTTCCGCTGAAACTTATGCTGAAATGGCAGCTGTCATTGTTGTTTATTTCATTCTCGGAGATGTGTTCAATCTTGCTTACCCTGTGCCGTGTCTTTATCTTTACGCCTCTATGGTGCATCAGCCGTGTTAGTGTGCCGACAATTTCCATGGCGTCCTGTGATACAGGAAACACGCACTGGTCGTCTTGCGTTACGAGTCTTACCCCATTGCTCTCAAACCATCTGAAGGCGTCAACATTACTAAACTCGCGCAGCAGGCGCTTCACCAGTCGTGAGCCGCGCGGATAAACAGCCTCGATGCTCCTCACATCCCTGAACGAGTTGGTCAGGTTGCAGCGTCCGCCGCCCGTTACGGCCACCTTTGCCAGCAGCTTGTTTCCGCTCTCATATACGGTTACGCATGCTTCGGGCATGCGCTCTTTCAGGCATATTGCGGCAAAGCATCCCGCCGCACCGCCGCCTATTATGGCAATCCTTGTTGTCATTATGGGCTTATGTCTTATTTTTCTTCTTTCTTATATACAAATTTTTCTATGTTTACGTGTCCGCCCGGCTGTTTCGTGGCATAGTTAAACAGGGCATATCTTGTGCCCATGAACAGGCGGCGGTAGTCGAATTTCATCTTAAACTCTCCGCCTATAGCCGTCCATTTCTTACCGTCGGTGCTGTAATAGAATGTGGCTATGTCGCGTCCGAGGTTGAAGTCGCCGTCGATGCGCAGGAAAATTCTGTTGCCTGTTATGCTTATGCGTGCCTTCTCCTGCGTGTCAACACTGCTCACGAGATGTTCCTTCTCTGTAAGGTTCACTTGCGTTTGCGTTACGGTCAGCCATGTCTTGCTGTTGTCCTTCTCTATTGCCATTATGCCCGAGTGGCCGTTGAATGCGGCAAGTCCGGCGCGGTCGCCGTCTCTCATGCCGCTGAAGTCAATCTCTATATATGCGCTGCATTTAGGCCCTTCCATGCGCTGTGTCAGCGTGTTGGGCGCCATATACAGATTGTCGACCACTCTACAGGTGGTCAAACGCAGGCGTCCGTCGGATAACTTCCAAAAATCATTGGCAGGATTATGGTTCCATTGCCAGTGCTTCAGGTCGAGCGTGTCGCCGTTGAAGTTGTCGCTCACCACCATGTCTATGTCTTTACAGCCCTGCACAGGCTTGTTCATCACGAAAGGCACCTTGCCGTTCACGTTGCCGAGCATAGGCCATCCGTCGGTCCAGCGGCACGGCATGAGCAGCGGCACACGGCCTACGGCTCCGCGGTCCTGGAAGATGAAGCCATACCAGTTGCCGTGTCCGTCGTCAACGATGGTGCCCTGTCCGGCATAGGGGAAACCGGCAAAGTTGTCTTCAAGTATCACCTTCTTCTCATAAGGTCCGGTTATTTTGTCGGCGCGGTAGCACAGCTGTCGGCGCGGCTTGTCCTTCGGCCATGAAATCATGAGCAGATAATAGCGTCCGTCGTGCTTTATCACGCGACTGCCTTCGAGCAGATTGTTCTCCTCTTCGTCGCGCACGTTGAGCGTGATGTCCACGCCGCCCTCCTTCTTGGCCGTAAGGTCGGCGTTGAGTTCGGTCAGTTTGCCTGTTCCGCTGAACACATACACGCGCCCGTCATCGTCGAAGAACAGCGATGCGTCGTGAAAGTGGGGCAGGCGAGAGTGCAGCGTCCATCCCTTGCGCGGGTCTTTCGTTGTGTAGACAAATGAGCGGAACGGCTCGTCGTTGGGCGAGAACAGGGCATAGAATGTGCCGTTGTGGTATCTTATCGACGTGGCCCATTGTCCGCGTCCGTACACTGTGCCGCCCTGCATATTATATTTTGGCGTTTCGTCGAGCCTGTCGAAGAGATAGCTCACCGTCTCCCAGTTTACCAAATCCTTAGAGTGCATTATCGGTGCGCCCGGCATAAGGTGCATTGTGGTTGTTACGAGCCAGAAGTCGTCGCCGGTGCGTATCACGTCAGGGTCGGGCATATCCGCCCACACCACGGGATTCTTGAACGTCTCTTGTGCATAGGCCAGTGTGGCGGCAAGCATTATGGTCAGCGATATAAATAGTTTTTTCATGGTATTTGTCTTTTTCCGTTTTGTTTCCCTATATCTTGTCAGGCATATTATTTAATTGTATTTCTCATCAGAGTGGCTTAAATGTTATGTAAGGCACTGCTGATGTTACGTTTCTGCAAAGTTACAAATTTAATTTTACATTATTGCCGTTAATGTCTTTATTCTGTTTCAAAGTGTTGCATTGCATGCAGCTAATGTTTCTGTTTTTTGCTTTTTGGCGCAAAAATAGATGCCTTTAATCTTGTGTAACATTGATAAAAATGTAGGAACCTACCCCAGGTACGTCCACATAAAGGTATTGCCGCTTTCATAATAATTTGAATGCTTGTCGCACCTGGGGTGCCTCCCTGCGTTATTGATAGTTATGTTGATAATTAATAAAAGAAAAGGGGCGGATAAAAATACTTATCCGTCCCTTCTTTTAAGAAATGTTCGATTATGCATATTTATCCTTAGTTTCTGAACACCAGTCCTGCGCCGTTGGCGTCGATTATTATCGGCTTCTCGCGGCTAACCTCCTCAGCAAGAAGTTTCTTTGAGAGGTCGTTGAGCACATATTCCTGTATGGCTCTCTTTACAGGACGGGCACCGAACTCAGGGTCGAAGCCTGCGTCGGCAAGCCAGTTGATGGCTGCGTCGGTGTATTCGAGAGTGAAGCCCTGCGGTTCAAGCATCTTCCTGATGGCGTTCATCTGTAATTTAACCACTCCGGCAATCTGCTCCTTAGTCAGCGGCAGGAACATTATTATGTCGTCGATACGGTTGAGGAACTCAGGACGTATGGTCTTCTTCAGCAGCGTCATCAGCTGGTTGTTGAGCATCGACTGCTCATGGCTGTCGAGTTTTCCACCGTGTTTCTCCAAGTCTTCACGTATCAGCTGGCTTCCAAGGTTAGAAGTCATGATGATGATAGTGTTCTTGAAGTTTACGGTACGTCCCTTGTTGTCGGTCAGACGGCCGTCGTCGAGCACCTGAAGCAGGATGTTGAACACATCCGGGTGGGCCTTCTCAATCTCGTCGAAGAGCACAACCGAATAAGGTTTGCGCCTTACTGCCTCGGTGAGCTGTCCGCCCTCGTCGTAGCCAACGTATCCCGGAGGCGCTCCGATAAGACGGCTGACGCTGAACTTTTCCTGATATTCGCTCATGTCTATTCGCGTCATCATGGTCTCATCGTTGAACAGATATTCGGCTAACGCCTTTGCAAGCTCTGTCTTACCTACACCGGTAGTGCCGAGGAAGATGAACGAAGCTATCGGGCGCTTCGGGTCTTGCAGTCCGGCACGGCTGCGGCGAACGGCGTCGCTCACTGCCGTTATGGCCTCTTCCTGACCTATAACACGTTTGTGCAGTTCCTCCTCAAGGTGCAGCAGCTTCTCGCGCTCGCTCTGCATCATTCGCGTTACGGGTATTCCTGTCCAGCGGCTTACCACCTCAGCTATATCGTCGGCAGTAACTTCCTCGCGCACCATTGCCTCGCCGCCCTGCGTGTTGCGCAGCTGATCCTGAATGTTCTTGATGTCGTCTTCAAGCTGTTTCAGGCTGCTGTAGCGTATCTCGGCCACACGCTCATAGTTGCCTTCACGCTCGGCGCGCTCAGCCTCAAACTTCAGCTGCTCTATCTGCTGCTTGTCCTGCTGAATCTTGTTGACGAGAGCCTTCTCGCCTTCCCATTTGGCACGGAACACCTTTTCCTGATCTTTCAGTTCGGCAATCTCTTTGTCGAGCTGTTCAATCTTCGGCTGGTCGTTCTCACGCTTGATGGCCTCGCGCTCAATCTCGAGCTGTTTCAGCTTACGCGTAATCTCGTCGAGTTCCTCAGGTACAGAGTCGCGCTCCATTCTCAGCTTAGCTGCAGCCTCGTCCATAAGGTCGATGGCCTTATCAGGCAAGAAACGGTCGCTGATGTAACGCTCCGACAGTTTGACGGCTGCTATGCAGGCATCATCCTGAATACGCACCTTGTGGTGGTTTTCGTAGCGCTCCTTCAGACCACGCAGTATGCTTATTGCGCTAAGCTCGTCAGGCTCGTCAACCATGACGGTCTGGAATCTCCTTTCAAGAGCCTTGTCCTTCTCAAAATACTTCTGATATTCGTTAAGTGTCGTTGCACCTATGCTGCGCAGCTCGCCACGCGCAAGCGCAGGCTTCAGAATGTTGGCGGCATCCATTGCGCCTTCGCCTCCTCCGGCACCAACCAGCGTGTGGATCTCATCTATGAATAGGATGATACGGCCGTTGCTGTTGGTAACCTCTTTGACGACGCTCTTCAGACGCTCCTCAAACTCTCCTTTATATTTAGCTCCGGCAACCAGCGCACCCATGTCGAGCGAGTAGAGCTGCTTGTCTTTCAGGTTCTCCGGCACATCGCCGCGGACTATACGCTCAGCCAGTCCTTCAACGATGGCTGTCTTACCGGTTCCCGGCTCACCTATCAGTATAGGGTTGTTCTTTGTACGGCGTGACAGAATCTGAAGTACACGACGAATTTCATCGTCACGGCCAATCACAGGGTCGAGTTTGCCCTGACGTGCCTCCTCAACCAGGTTCTTGGCATATTTCTCCAGGCTCTGATAGTTTTCGTCAGCCGACTGCGACTGCACCTTCTGTCCCTGTCTCAGCTCGTTTATGGCTGCGCGCATCTCCTTTTCGGTGCATCCAGCATCTTTCATTATGCGGCTTGCCGTAGAGTTTACATCAAGCAATGCCAGCATTACAGGTTCAACGCTGACGAACTCGTCGCCCATTTTCTGCGATATGTCTACGGCTTTCTGAAGCACGCTGTTGCTCTCGTTGCTGAGATAAGGCTGTCCGCCCTGAACCCGTGGCAAGCGGCTAATCTCACGGTCAACCACTGTCTCAACCTGCATGGCGTTTACACCGAGCTTCTGAAACAGAAAGTTGGTGACGTCTTTAGCCTTGTTCATAAGGCCCTTGAGCAGGTGGACCGGCTCAATCGACTGCTGTCCTGAGCGTTGTGCGGTGTTAACTGCCTCCTGAACAGCCTCTTGCGCTTTGATTGTGAATTTGTCGAATGTCATATAATAGTCTCCTTTCTTTTCTTTTTCTTATTTGTTATTCCTGAATACAATCTTTTTACGATTGTCTGCTATCAGAGAATCAAAATACATGCCCGTAGCCGGGTTGTGACATTTTGTCTTGTTTGTATGACAAATTTTCAGTCTAATTAATCCTCTGTTGCTGTATACATAATCAATATATAATGCCGACTTTGTTCTGTTTTGCATATTGTCGTCCTTTGATGCTATGGCCTTACACTTTGATTTCTTTTGAGGCTCTCATACTGCAATATTTGAAAATTATAATCATTTGGCCGTGAAAATGCCCTGAAAACGTGTGCAAACGTAAGTAGGTGTGTTACATGTTGTTATGCAGGTAGCGCCGTATATGTGCAATGTTTTTTGTCCTAAATGGGACAAAAAAGCCTTTATTTCAATAAAAAAAACAGGTTGGTTTTCATGCTGAAAGCTGCCCGTTTCCGGGTAAAAAGTTGCCGAGTTGTTTTATAAAAGCTTACCTTTTATGTCCGGATGTAAATATTCTTTATCATAATAAGGCGCATGGCCTGTCTGATTTTTCTATTTCATCAGAAAATCATGACAAAACTAAAGTGACATAATGATGCGGCTTTTTGTGAATATACTTTCATATTGGTTGATATTGCATGTGCACTTTCTGCTTGTTCGGGCGTACAGATGTGATTGGTTTTGGATAAATAAAAACGCAGAAGTTATCAACAGACAATGTCGAAGCTGTTGATAACTTCTGCGTGAATGTATGTTTCTGTATATGTCAGAAGCGCACTGTTACGCCGATGCTGGGCAGCAGAGTGCCGCTGTCCTGACTGATATACTTCATCTTGTAGCGCTGTTCGGCTGCCGGAGCGTCAGGATTTTCAATGACGCCAGTGCTCATCAGCACGTCGGGCTGGCTCAGAACGCTCTTTGTTATGTTCTGTATGTCGAGATAAAAGCCGAGCATCCAGCCTTTGAAATAATAGTTTTTGTCTACGCGGATGTCAAGTTGGGCAAAGGCGTCAAGACGTTCGGTGTTAAACTTCGAATAGTCGTAATATGGTCGTCCCTGTGCGTCCCATGCCTCCACGAGCGACGACTTGTCAACGTCATACGGCGTATACGGACTGCCGCCTATCGCACTCAGCTTGGCTCCTATGCTCCAGTTGCGCGGCAGCTCGTAGGTGGCGCTCACGTTGGCAATGAAGCGGTTGTCCCATGCCGAATTGATATATCCGGCGTCAGAGTTGTTCTTGTATTGACTCTTGAATAATGTGAACGACGCCATAGACACCAGTTTGCCCGGTATCTGCCAGCGCATGGTGGCTTCGAGGCCGTAAGCCCTGCCCTTGGCCGACGAAACGAGCAGCTCGTTGCCCACAACGCCATAGTCGTTGCCCTTGCATGAGAGCGGAATGTTGTCGGCAACGGAGAGCGGAATGTCAGTGTAATGTTTGTAGAAACCTTCCAGACTCACTGTTATCTGCTTGCCCGGTGTCCATTCAACGCCCAGCGCCGCGTTCTTTACGCGCATATATTCGAGCGACTTGTTGGCCAGTTGGCCGTTTTCGTCCTTATATCCCAGGGCTGTGTATGGCGGCAGCTGATGATACATTCCGGCGCCGATGTTGACGGCCCACGACGGCAGAAACTTGTAAGACAATGATACGGTGGGCGAGATGTGCTCCCAGAAGCGCGCTGTCAGGTCAGAATAAGAGCATCCGTCGAGGCGCAGGCCCATGTTGGCCGTAAGTCTTCCGTCTTCACTCGTATAGCGCGCCGAGCCGTAGGCTGCCCATCCTGCAAAGCTGATGTCGGTTGAGTATTGCGATATTGAGCTTTCGTTGTGATAAACTCTTTGGTATGTGTGGTCGTTGTAGAAGGCATACCATGCTTCAACGCCCTCGCGCCATGTCCAGCGGTCGTTATATGTGCGGTTTTCAGCTCTCAGCGATAGCTTCTGTTCGCGCGAACTGAGGTCGAGCGTAAGGTTTTCGGGAGCCGAATCGTCGTTGTTGCGGTACTTAAGATTCTGGTTGCCCAGATAGTTATAGCCGAGCGAAACCGTTGTTACGTTCTTTCCGGCATAATGTTTATAAGATGCGCCGAGCGTAAACGTCTGCTGCGTTATGCGGGGCAGGTAGCTCAGCATGTATTCGGCGTCCTCTCCTTCTTGGTCAGTATTAAGCTTCATGTTGTCGATGCCCGTAAGCCCGAGGAAAGTTATTTCGTCTTTCTTTCCCAATTTGGTCTTTATCTTAAACTGTCCGTCTATGTAGTTTGGCAGGAAGGGCAGGCCGATCATCTTGAATAGCAGTTGCAGATACGACTGGCGCACAGAGAACAGATATGTAGTGTTGCTGCCGAAGTGGCCCATGCCGCTGAGCGACACTTCTGATGCTCCGAGAGTGGCCTTGAAAGAGTTTTCGTCGGTGTTGCCGTCGAGAAGACTGATGTCCATTACCGAACTTAATGCGCCGCCGCGGTCAGACGGGAATGCGCCTGTATAGAACTGCACTTCGCGTATAAGGTCGGCGTTGAGTATGCTCACCGGGCCGCCCGACGCACCCTGAGTGGCAAAGTGGTTGATGTTAGGTATCTCTATGCCGTCCATGAAGAAGCGGTTTTCCGACGGCGAGCCGCCCCTTACGATGAGGTCGTTGCGATAGCCGATAGGAGAGAACGACACGCCTGGCACCGACCTCACAATGCGCGAGATGTCGCGGTTGCCGCCCGGACTTTTCTCTATCTCGCCGAGTCCTATTATCTGCATGCTCACCGGACTTGGCTTTACGCGCCTTATCACGGGCACGCTAACCGTAACTTCGTTGAGATGCTTTGAGTCTTCGTCGAGTTCAATCTCTATCGTAGGCATCTTTGCCGACACGAAATATTCGGCAGACAGCACGCTCTTGTAGCCTATGCACGTAACGTAGAGCCGGCAGATGCCTGGATTGACGCCGCTTATGACGAACACTCCGGTGGTGTCGGTGGCTGCTCCGACGCCCTGCAGCCCCTGCACCGATACGCTTGCGCCTATGACAGGCTCGCGCGACAGTCTGTCTACGATGCGTCCGCGCACCGTAAACTTCTCTGATTCGGCATGCATGGCCGTTATCTGGAAGATGCAAATAAGGATGAATGCTATTCGCTGAAATGTGTGTAGAATGTATTTCATATAAATAATACAGAAGTTTTAAAAATGTAGTCGTGTCTGTTGATGCGTTCTGCGAAAGGCATCTGGCACTGTAATAAAACGAAGTTAACGGACAAATCGCCATGTAGGAGATATAAAAACTGTTGTCCGTTAACTTCGTTCGTTTCTTTTGTCCGGCTGTTATTCTTTTCTTTGCCGGCTATGCTTGGGCCATGTGGCCGCAGGCATTATTTCATCTTGTCGAAGCCTTCGCCGAACACACCGTGGCAGAATGTCTGTGAAACCATGGCATGGGGGTCGATATTCTTAATATAGTGGAATATTTCCTGAGACTCATATTTTCTTGCCAGAACGATAAGTATGTCCACTTCCTTCTTTGAATACCAGCCCTTGCCCTCAACAACGGTAACACCTCTGTGGGCGCTTTGGTTGATCTGGTCTGCAATCTTTTCATAATCCTTTGATATGATGATAAACTGCACAGTCTGGCGTGAACCGTTGACAACGTAGTCGCAGACATAACTTGCAATCAGAGTGAAGGCGATACCGTAGACGATTGTCTCGGTGCTGTGGAACAGCAGATAAGACGAGCTGATAATCGTAATGTCGATAAACTGCATGGCACGTCCGAAGCTCAGGCTGAAGTATTTGTTCAGCAGGGCTATCAATATATCGGTTCCTCCGGTTGAGCCGTTATGCGAGAACACCAGACCGAGGCCTCCGCCGGCCATTGCACCTCCGAGAATAACATGCATAAACTTGTCTTCGCCGGCCGTGATTATGGGATATGCCTGAAACAGGGGCTGAAGTACGCCCACAAATACCGACATGATAGACACGCCGATGATGGTTCTGATGATAAACTGCTTGGTGAGTGCCTTGCAGGCAATGATAAGCATAGTAACGTTAAGCACCCAGATCGAAATACCGGGAGGAAATCCGAAGGCATAGAACAGCAGCGCCGATATACCGGAAACGCCTCCCATCACAACCTGTTCGGGAAGGATAAAGGCCGTATATCCGAATGAATAAAGTAATATTCCAAATGTAAGGAAAAAAAGATCTTTATAAAAAGAATTCTTTACTTCGGCCTTGCCCTTTTTTTTGATATCATTCATAATAATTATGGTTAAAAATTAAAAAAACTATCACTTTCATGTACAGCGGCAGAAAATGACCTGTTGCTGTACATGAAAGTGTTATATCACGAGTATGTGTGTATTTAATACTTTCAGAATTATATGTAGACTATTTTATCTTTTCGAAGCCTGCCCCGAACACACCGTGACAGAACGTCTGTGAAACCATCGCGTTAGGATCGATCTGTTTGATGATAATCATCAAGTCCTGAAGCTCGTATTTATGCGCGAGGATTATCAGCAGCTTGACATCGTTCTTTGTATACCAGCCCTTACCCTCTACGACCGTTACGCCACGATGCATGCCTCCTGACACATTATTGGCGATTTCCTGATATTCTTTAGATATTATCAGCAGCTGCACGGTTTGCTTTGAACCGTTTACCACGAAGTCGAGCATGAAACTTACCACTAATGTGAACACGATACCGTAGATGATCGTTTCCACGCTGTGGAATACAAAGTAAGATGAGCTTATGATTGTGAAATCTATGAACTGCATGGCGCGGCCGAAACTGATGTTGAAATATTTGTTAAACACCGCCATCAGTATGTCTGTTCCGCCTGTAGAACCGTTGTGTGTAAACACGATGCCAAGTCCTGTTCCGCAGAGCAGTGCTGCAATGAGGACATGCATGAATTTGTCTTCTCCGGGAGTTATAATCGGGTGAGCGGTGAAGAAAGGCTGAAGGAAGCCCACACAGAGCGACAGCATCGTGACGCCTATCACCGTCCTTATTACGAACTGGGGTGTAAGAGCCTTGATTGCTATGATGATCATCATGGCATTGAGCACCCAGATGGAGATACTTGGAGGAAAACTCGTTGTGTAGTAAATGAGTGCTGAAATACCGGCAACGGCTCCCTGCACAACTTTTTCAGGTAATATGAATGCTGTGTAGCCTGTAGCATACATCAGTACTCCGACAAAGAGAAAAAAGATGTCTTTGCCTTGCTGCTTCCAGTTCGTTTGGGCGATAATGTTAGTTATCTTGTTCATATCAATGATTGTTTTCATGGCTTTCACATATTTTTCATAATGTCTTGGCGCAAGTCTTTGCGTGCGTAAGAGTTTAGACTATGTGGTATGCCGCATGTCTGTTATTTATTTTTTTGCAAAGATAGTTTAATTTTGCAAAGTCGCAAAGAAATATTGACTAAATGATAGAGGGTTTTTGCATTAAATCTGATAAAAAAATAAGTGCGGTCAGCCGCCTCTGAATGCATGCTTTTGGCATATTGTTTTTGTTATGCGTCAACGGATGATAATATGCATACGCTTAATCGGAAATATGTGCCAACTATGCTTCAAACAAGCGTCGCAGTTTAACAAAAATGTAAGGCCTGTCAGGCGTCATTGTTGCTTGATATTTTTTCTGAATTGCTGTGGCGTAAGGCCGGTGTGCAATTTAAAGTAGCGACAGAAGAACGACTCGTCGCTGAAGTTGAAGTCCCATGAAAGCTGCTTGACGCTTTTCTCACTGTTACGCAGCTGCAGTTTTATCTGCAGAGTTACATATTGGTCTATAATATTTTTTGTAGTGTGTCCGGTCATATTTTTTACAATGGTGTTAAGATATTTCGGCGTTATGTTAAGCTTTCCGGCATAGAAAGCCACGTCGTGCGACTTCATGTAATATTGTTCGAGGTCTTCCATGAACATGTTGAACAGTTCGTTGGTGCGTCTTGAGCCGTAGCCTTCAGGCTCCTCGTGCCTGTTGCGCACCATCCAGTCGTAGAAACCGAGAAAGAAGGCCTTGAGCTGGTAGAGCACAAGCTGGTCGAGACATGTGCAGTCCTTCTGTATGAAATACAGTCTGAGCAGGCTGAACATGTTTTCAATTATCAGCGTAACCACCTGTTTGTCTGTGCGGCATCTGTCCTTGCGCAGCAGCGAGTACACTGTTTGCTCCAGTTGCAGGCTCGCCTCCCTCAGCATCGTCTTGTCGTAGCGCAGCATTTCCACCTCAAAGTCGTCCGAAACATTGTGCAGCATCACCATGTCGTTCGGGAATAGTGTTATTACGGCATCTTTTTTCAGATGCCAGTCTTTAAAGTCGATGCGCATTGTTGCCGTGCCGCCTTTACATAATATTATTGCACCATAGTCGATGACGTTCGATTCTGCTTCAAGTTCTTTCAGCGATGTAGTGCAGAGCTGCGCCTTGTCTGATGCGAATGTTTCAAATTTCATGGGCTTGTCGTATGTTGCTTTTACTTATGTCTGAAATATGTATATCTCCGTTTTGTGCTGCAAATATCGCTATATTGAGTGATAAAACACCATATTTGTTCCGAAAAGTCCCATTTCTCGCGAAAAAATTAAAATCATTTAATTGTTAAATAGTCTTACCTTTGCACCCGGTTTCAGACCATTTCTCTGGATTAATGGAAAATATAGTGAAAATATAAAAGTGATGATTAGATGTAAATTTGTTTATGCCGTATTGTCCGGCGCACTGCTTCTTCAGTCAACAGATGCATTGTCGCAGACGCAGCGCACAATGACGGTGAGCGAGTTGTTTTCTCTTGTTGAGACGGGCAGCAGACAGTTGCGTGCCCAAAAGTCGGAAGTCGACGTGGCACATCATGCCATTTCTGAGGCAAAGAGCCGGCGTCTGCCTGATGTTAACGCTTCGTTGTCTGTTAGTTATAACGGCAACGTGCTTATGACCGACCGCGATTTCAGCAATGCCAAAGGCATCACCCAGCCACACTTCGGCAACAGTTTTGCGCTCGAAGCTCAGCAGGTGGTTTATGCCGGAGGAGCCATCAACACGGGCATACGCCTTGCCGAACTTCAGAAAGAGCAGGCAGAGACAGGCGTCGCCCTCAGTCGCAGTCAGCAGCGCTTCATGGCTCTCGGTCAGTATCTCGACTTGGTTAAGCTGTCTAACGGAATGAAAGTTTATGACAGCAACATTGCGCTTACCGAAAAACTTATTGCCGATATAAAGGCAAAACACGAAGAGGGCATAGCGCTGCGCAACGACGTTACACGATATGAACTGCAGATGGAGTCGCTCAAACTCGGACTGCGCAAGCTTCAGGATCAGCGCAGCGTGCTCAACCATCAGCTCTGTAACACCCTAGGACTTACTTCTGATGTTGTGATCATGCCCGACACAGCAGAACTTAAAACCGCATCAGACAATGGCAACGAGGCCGACTGGCAGAGCCGGGCATCAGTTTCGTCACCGTTGCTGCGCCAGTCGAAACTCGGTGTAGATATGGCCCAGCAACAGTTGCGCATGGCAAAGAGCGACCTTATGCCTAAGGTTGTGGTGTTTGCTACTGACAATTTCAGCGGTCCGTTCACTTACGACTTGCCGCCTATAGACAACAACTTCAACATCTGGTATGTTGGTATCGGCATAAAATATTCGCTCAGTTCGCTGTTCAAGGGCAACAAGACGGTGCGTAAGGCTAAGGCGCAGATTGTGCAGAGCAACGAGAATCATGCCGTTACGGCAGAGAGTGTAGACAACCAGATGCAGCAGGCATACACGCTCTATCGCCAGTCGTTTGTCGAACTGCGCACACAGCAGAAGAGCGTAGAGCTTGCCGCTCAGAACTATCAGGTGGTCAACGACCGCTACATGAGTCAGATGGCACTGATAACTGATATGGTCGATGCGTCTAACATAAAGCTTAACGCCGAACTTCAGGAGGTTGACGCACGCATAGGCACCATTTACGCATACTATAAAATGAAATATATTGCAGGCGAAATCTGATAAGGCACTTGTGTAAATACATAAAAACAATACCGGCCGCGCTGCCTGAACCGATACAGGTACGGCTACGGACAGAAATTACAAATAACAGACATAAGATATGAACAACAAGAAACTTATAAAAAGAATATACAATGTAGTAATCATACTGTTGCTCATCGGAGCAATAACGTATGTTGTAACCCGCTTTGCCCATCCGGCAAACACAGAATATACTGACGATGCACAGGTGCAGCGCCACATAACGCCGATAAACACCCGTGTGCAGGGATTTATCAAGGAGATACGCTTTGAGGAATATCAGCACGTGAAGAAGGGCGACACGCTCGTTATCATCGAAGATGCCGAATATCGTCTACAGCTTGCTCAGGCTGAGGCCAACTATCGCGGCTCACGTTCGGGCTCTTCTGCCATATCAGCCGGAATGAACACTACGACGAGCAACGTAAGAGTGGCTTCTGCAGGCATAGAGGAGGCAAAGGCAGACATGGACAACGCCCGCCGCGACTATGAACGCTATGCCTCGCTGCTGAAGAAAGACGCTGTTACCCGTCAGCAGTATGACAACGCGCTGACAAGATATAAGGCGGCGAAGGCACGTTACGAGCAGGCAAGCGCAAACCGCCGTTCAACATCGCTCGTAAAGAACGAGCAGGCTCACCGCCTGAGTCAGAACACGGCAGGCGTAAGCGTTGCCGAGGCTGCCGTAAATCTTGCCCGTCTTAATCTTTCTTATACGGTTATCGTGGCTACGAGCGACGGAGTTATGGGCCGCAAGGACATTCATGTAGGTCAGCTCGTTCAGCCCGGACAGATGCTCGCACGTATTGTAGACGACGATCAGGTGTGGGTTATTGCCAACTATCGCGAAACACAGCTGAAGAACATCTCTGTAGGCGATGCCGTTGAGTTTACTGCCGATGCCATTCCGGGCGTTACATATAAAGGTGTGGTTGAGTCGCTCAGTCCTGCCACGGGCTCGGCTTATTCTATGGTGCCTGCCGACAATGCCACGGGCAACTTCGTGAAGGTTGAGCAGCGTGTGCCGGTGCGTATAGCCATTGTGGGAAAGAACAGCGAGGCCGACCTGAAGAAACTCCGTGCCGGACTGAATGTTGAAACGTTGGTAATGTATAAGTGATATGCCGCCTATTCCTACAGGACCGTTCACGATGCCGATGATGAACGGCTTCGTGCCCAAGAAAATACAGCCGTGGATATATGTCTTCTTCGCCTTCTTTTTTCAGTTGGCGGGAGGCATGTATGCCGGAGCTATGCCTCACGTGATGGGCGACATGTGTATCATGCGCGAGGATGTTACGATGATTGTGCTGTGCGGCGTTATCGGCGTTAACATGCCTTTCCCGTTTCTTTTCCGCTTTAAGTTCAGGTTCACCAACCGCCAGCTGCTCATAACGGCAGCTCTTGCCATTGCCGCATGCAACTGGCTGTGCATGTACACCGAGTCGGTGCCCGTGCTGTGTTTTCTTTCTTATGTTGCAGGATTTTTCAAACTCTGCGGAACGTTTGAGTGTATGTCTAATATACAACTGTGGATGACATCAAAGCGCGACTTCACAATATTCTTCCCGTTGCTTTATTGTATTGTTCTCGGCGACATGAGTCTGTCGTCTTGGATAACCGTCCACCTTACATATATATTCCAGAGCTGGTATGCCATGCACTGGGCTATGACGGGCGCAATGCTCTTCATTGCGCTGATGGTGTATGTGCTCACCCATGACTTCCGCTTTATGAAGCCGCTGCCGCTGATAAGCCTCGACTGGCTGGGCTGCGTGCTCTGGTCGGCTTTGTTGATTGAAGTAGTGTTCCTGTTCAATTACGGTGAGTATTACAACTGGTGGGACGGATGCCCGTTCCGTGTGGTTACGTTCATGGTGCCCGTGACGTTCTACTTTGCGTTGCAGCGCATGCGCCACATCCGCCATCCCTATATAGCCCCTGAGGCATGGCTCTATAAGCGTCTGCTGCCCCTGCTTGCTGTGTTTGCGCTGGTTGAACTTATCAACTCAACCCCTAAGATATTGCAGAACACGTTTACGTCGGGCGTGCTCCATTTCGGCGCCATGTCCACTTCCGTGTTCTATCTCGTAGAATGGGCGGGCACAATATGCGGCTGCATGTTCGTGATGTTCTGGATAAAGGTGCTCAGGCAGAAGTTTACGCGCCTGCTCACCGTAGGACTCATGTCCCTGCTGGCTTATGAGGTGCAGATGTATCTTATGATTACGCCCGGTCTTGACATCGCGAGCTTCTATCTGCCTATATTTTGCAGAACCTTCGGTGTGGCTATCTTCTTCACGGCCCTTACAATATATCTCGAAGAATTGATGCCGTTTCAGCATTTCTTCATGGGGTTAACCATGGTGGGATTCATCCGCAACGGCGTGGTTGACACTATATGCTCGGGCATATACAGCTTTTCGCTCAGGCATCACATAGCGGAAAATTTTGCGCGCGCCATGCCGTACGATGCCACGCAGGTGATACTCGTCAGTCTGAAACAGCTGTTCGGCGTTACGTGCATCATTGCCACAGTTGTGTTGCTCATCTTCCTTGTATGGGACATTCAGCCCGTTAGGGATACGCTGAAAAGGATGCCTTACTGGAGCGTTGTCGGCCGTCTGCTCCGCAGGCAGATGTCGTCAGGCAAGTAGGGCAGGGAGACTGTTACCGTCAGTAATCTGAAAAAGCGGCGGCCGGACATTGGATATTCGGAAAAAATGTGTATGTTTGCATAAAATAGTTATATGCTTATGTTTACTACTACCGAATTCATCTTGCGCATAGCCATTGCCGGTGTGCTGGGCGCTGCTGTCGGCCTTGAGCGAGAGCTGCGGGCTAAGGAAGCCGGTACGCGTACACATTTTCTTGTGGCGATGGGGTCGGCTCTTTTCACCATCCTTTCGCAGTATGGCTTCGACGAGTCGCTGAAGATCTACAGTTCGTTTGCCTCTTTCGACCCGTCGCGTATTGCAGCGCAGGTGGTTACGGGTATCGGATTTATTGGTGCCGGCACCATAATCTTTCAGAAACATGTGGTGAAAGGGCTTACCACGGCTGCCGGATTATGGGCTACCGCTGCCATAGGCATGACTGCTGCCACCGGGCTTTATGCCCTCGCTATAGGCAGCACGGTGCTTGTGCTGTGCTGTCTTGAGGTGTTCTCCTTTGTGGTTAACCGTTTCGGAATGAAAAAGATAGCCGTAACGTTTTCCACACGTAGCCATGACACAGTGCGTCAGCTGCTCAGCGAGCTGCAGGCTGATGGCGTTGACTTTGATAACTACGGGATGAAGCAGATTGTGGTTGACGGAGAACGGCAGTATGAGGTTACGCTAGAGATGAAGCTGCGCCGCAGGAATTACCGCACCCGCATTCTCGATTTTGTCAAGGAGTTCAACGGTGTGAGCATAGAACTCATAGAATAGCCTGTGTCAGGCTCATGCCGTGTCCGGTCGTCAGGCAATCTGCCTACTGCATTTTTATCCTTTTTGTGCTTTGTCCTGATTTCGGGGCGATGTGCAGAAAGGTTATTTTTTGTGAAACAGAATTACCGGCTTGATTGTTTTCGTATGGATATGATAATTTTTTTGTATCTTTGAAAAAGATATGAAACGGCTCGGCAAAGTCTGCTTAAAAAGCACAGGTTTCTTATCTGTCATTGCACTTGCCTTTTGCCGTATTTGCATATAACGTCAATAACATATAAAGATTTTTTTATCATCAATTTTATTATCCATGATTAAACGCAATTCCTTATTCAGATTATTATTTGTCCTTTTATCATCTTCATTCATGCTTGCCGCCCCTTCGTGCTTGTTTGCGGAGAAGCACAGGCTAATCGTTACTACCGACATCGGTGGAACCGATCCCGACGACGAGCAGTCTATGGTGCATCTTTTGCTCATGTCTGATGATGTTGACATCGAGGGACTTATATGTAACGTGGCATTTGTGAAGACGCCTCTGGGCTTGCCCGTGCTGAATAAGATTATAGATGCATACGAGAAGGCTTATCCTAATCTTATTGTTCACGATAAGAGTTATCCTTCGGCCGCCAGTCTGCGCTCTGTAGCCGTTGCCGGTCAGGCTGGAGTGGGCATGGCCGACGTAGGTGAGGGACACGACACTCCGGGCTCAGAACTCATAATACGTGCCGTTGACAGCAAAGATCCCCGCCCGGTATGGGTTAACGCATGGGGAGGCATGAACACGGTGGCTCAGGCGTTGTGGAAGGTGAAGCACACAAGGAGTGCGGCAGATGTGGCCAAATTTGTGTCGAAGCTGCGCATCTATGACGTGCTTGGGCAGTGTGATGCCGGAGCATGGATAGCCAGAACCTTTCCCTACATCGTCTATCTTCGCAATACTGCCGTGTATGGCTGGGCGCCGTCAGACAGTTGGGTAGACGACAATGTGCAGAAGTATGGACCTCTCGGCGCTGCTTATCCTGACAGGATGTGGGCCACAGAGGGCGACAGCCCTGCCTTTATGTATCTTGTTGACAACGGGCTGAATGTGCCGTCGGAGCCTGAATACGGCGGCTGGGGCGGACGCTTCGGCACGGAAAAGGTGGCAGGTGTAAGAGGTATGGACTGGGTTGAGAAGAATAATCTTGACGAGAAACAGTATGATCCTTACTATATGTTCACCAATTCGGGCGAGGGCAGTGAGGCCATTGCCCGATGGAAGACAGCCATACTGAACGATTTTGCGGCACGTGTAAAATGGAGTGTGTGTGCTGACTATAATGATGCCAACCATCATCCTGTAGTACGTTTCAGTGACGAGAAGACCGACACCAAGGCTGTGAGATATGTTGACGCTAAGCCTGGCGACCGGCTGCAGTTCGACTTTTCGGGCTCTTATGATCCTGACGGCAACGAGATAAGCTACAGGCTTTATGTCTATGATGACGCTACCGACTGTGGTCAGCGTATTGAAGTGAGCGATGCTGCCACGGCGCGTCCGTCTTTGTCAATACCGGAATCAGTGTCAAAGGCTACGATACACCTTATTCAGGAAGTTACAGACAACGGCAGTCCGGCTCTGACGTCATACCGTAGGATTGTCGTCAGGGTGAAATGAGCAGCATGGTGTCTGGCGTTACTGATGAAGTAAAACTATTTTCTTAAAAAACTCATCACTCATCATATTCGCATATAATGCGCTGACTGTCAATGATTTGAAGCGTGATGAGTTGAGAAATCAACTCATCACACAATAATGTCAGGGCGTAGCGTGACGAGTTGAGAAGTAAACTCGTCACAGTATATCCTGCTGATATTCAGAATGTTACGCAGGAATGTGACGAGTGATGAGTTTTTTAAGAAAATATTTTCTGCCTACAGTGTGCCGATGCATATTCGTATTGCATGCCCTAATGCTGTCTTTTGCATTATGAAAGGTGCCCTTTTGCCGTGTGAAAGACGGCATATTGCAATGCAAAAGGCCGTCTTTTGGAGGGCGAAATGCCGCATATGTCCGGATGAACGGTCAGGAACTATACGGCAAGAGCACGCCTCACATAAAGTCGGGAGGTGTGCTCTTGCATTATTATCGAGATTGTAGATATATCGTTTTCAGTATGTCACGCGTCGGCCATGGTGCCTGTTGCTGTTTGCTTTTATAGAATATAGGTTTATCATTCAATGTCTATGACCTGGAATTTCTTGTTGAACGTTATCTCTATGCGGTTCGACAGGTCTATTTCGTATTCCTTTGCGTCTCTTTCAATCTTAATTATTATGCACCCCGGATAGTTCTTCTTGACATACGAACTTATTTGCGGCGGAACTATGCTTGCCGGCACGGCCGAGCGCTTGCAGCTTATTTCGGTCCAGTTGCCGTTGCTGTCAAACTCTATTTTCTCACCGTTGGTGAAGATAACGGTATATTCTTTTGAGAAGAATCCCGATTCCACTTTCGCCAAGGCCACCTTCTTGTTGCTGAAGTGCCTGCTGAGCAGCTGCTGTGCATTATGCGGCATCTGGCTTACACTGATAGGTTTCTCGTTGCCGGCCGCGGCATTTAGTGTTACGGCCAGGAGCAATGTTATCATCATTGCAGCTTTTTTGATGTAATCTTTCATAATGTATTCTGCGGGTTTTGTTAAGTTACTGTCTGTCATATAGAGATTATCCGACTTGTCCCGGAGGGTTGCCTCTGCCCGTTTGCCACATTGCCGTCTGCTGTTTTGTAGCCTTTCCGTTTTATGTCATATGTCTGTTTGTCCGTTTTGACGCAGGCGTAGCTGGCTACGTCAACGCAAAATGGTCAAACAGACTGCGGCAAATACACAAAGTGTAATATATCAGTCGGCATACGCCTGCGGGCTTGCCCGGCGCAGCCTTATGGCTTACTTGGGGCAAAGCTGGCAGACATGTGCCTTGCGTTGTTGCTGTGGCTCTGTCTGTCAGCTTTTTGCAGTTCTGACGCCTTCTGGCTGCTATAGCGCCGGTTTTGTCATTGCAGGCATCAGATGCTTTATTGTCATGTCAGTTTTATTTAGTCGATGTCTATGACAACGAAGTTCTTGTTGAAGGTTATCTCCATGCCGTTGGCCAGATTAACCTCATATTCGTTGTTGCCCTTTTCAAGCTTCAGCACCTTTACTCCAGGATAGTTGGATTTCAGGTAGCTTGCTATTTTTGCGGGGATGAGCTTTGCCGGTACGGCTGAGAGCTTGCAGTCAATCTCTTTCCAGTTGCCTTTCTTGTCAAACTCCACCTTCTCGCCGCTTGTGAACACCACCTCGTAGTTCTTGTCTAGCAGTCCTGTCTCCTGCTTTGCCATAGCCACCTTTTTGCCTGCGAAGTGACTCTTTATCACCTGCTGCGAAACAGCCGGAAGCTGACTTACTGCTATTGGCTTGTCGTTGTCGGCAACAGCTTTAACCTGGAACGCTATCATGCAAACTAATGCAACTACACATGTCTGGATAATTCTTTTCATAATCTTCTTTTTTTTAGGGTTTGTAATCATTGTTTGTTCTTTTGTTTGATGCAAAGATGAAAGGGGTTTCTGAAAAGAATCTGAAAAAACGGTTCGCAATCAGGTTTTTAACTAATTTTTGCTTTTCCTTATTTCGAACGCATGTTTTCCGTTGCTGAAGCTGTAGGTTATCTCCATGCCGTACTGCGAGCAGATGGCCTTGACGATGGCAAGTCCCAGTCCGGTTGACGATTTCTTGCCGGCTGAATGATAGAAACGTTCAAATATCTTGTCGCTGTCAAGCCGCTCGGGCTGTCCGGTGTTCTCTATTCTTATGTGTGAGCTGTCCGACGTGATGTTTATCTCGCCCCCTTCTATGTTATGCACAAAGGCATTCTTCACGAGGTTGGTCATCAGCACGTTGGCCAGCTGCTCGTCCATGTCTGCCACGGGAGCCTCTTCGCACATATTGCTGACGGTTATCTTCATGCGCGAGTATACCGGTTTCAGGTTGTTTACGGCATGCGCCGTAACCTCCTTAAGGCTTACAGGTCCGTGAGCGGCAAACTGTCCGTTGTCTATCTTGCACAGAAGCAGCAGCGAGCGGTTGGTCTCCGTCAACTCTTTCAGTGTGTGCAGCGTCTTTATTATCTCCGCCATCTGGTTCTCCGTAAGTCCTTCTTCGTCGAGCAGCATTTCGAGCCTGTTGCGGCATACGGCCAGCGGTGTCTGCATCTCGTGCGATGCGTTGGCTATGAAGAGCTTCTGCTGTTCATATTGCTTCTCGTTTCGCTCAATGCTCCTCATCACCGTTTCGTTGAGCTTTCTGAATTCGGTTATCTTAGTGTCGTTCTCCAGCGGCTTTATGTTCTTGCCGAGCTTATACGTGTCGAGCCACCCGAAGAGCCTTTTCAGCGGTTTCATGCTGTGCCTGATGGTCCACAGGTTGACGATTATCATGCCCGTGAGCAGACCGAAATACAGCACCACAAGCCAGATGAATATCGAGTTCTTCAGGTTCTGCTTGTCTATCGTTGGCGTGAACACCGTAAGCTCATGATACTTGTCGTCGTTCGACTTGAAGATATACGTTACGGCCCTTGTCTGTTCAAACTTGTTGTCGTTGGGCACATACGTCTCCATGTCGCGGTATCTTATGTGCGAGTGGCTCTCGGCATACTCGTCCGACACGGTGTGTATATAGTAGTTGTTGCCTGCGCCGTTGTGGGTGTCGGGCAGGGGCACTCCTGCCAGATAGTCGGTTATGAGCGCTTCGGCATAGCTCGTCAGGCTGTCGTCGGTCTTGTTGTTGATTTCTTTTATTATCGCAAAATAGAAGCCTACGGCCCACAGGGCAATGCCTATGGCCTTTAGCACCGACAGTCTGAAGGTTAGGACATTCTGTAGCTTCATACCTTAATGAGCTTATATCCGAAACCGTATATCGTCTTTATCTCGATGTCGGCGCCAGCCGTCTTCAGCTTTTTGCGCAGGTTTTTTATCTGTGCATATATGAAGTCGAAGTTGTCGGCCTGGTCGATGTCGTCGCCCCACACGCCTTCGGCCAGCGTCTGCTTCTCTATCAGGCGGTTTGCCCGGTTGACAAGATAGTGAAGAATCTCATACTCCTTTCGTCCGAGATCGATGTCCTGTCCGTTCACCTCCACCTTAAACGTGTCGGGATGGATGGTCACGTTGCCGAATTTTATGTTGTTCTCGCCGTTCTGTGTGTGGCGTCTCATCACGCTCCTGATGCGTGCGTGCAGCTCAGCGAGATGGAAGGGCTTAGCCAGATAGTCGTCGGCGCCGAGTTCGAGTCCGGCCACCTTGTCGTCGATAGAATCCTTTGCCGATATAATGATGACGTTCTTGCGCTTGCCGCGTTCTGCCAGTTCTCTCATCAGGTTAAGGCCGTTGCCGTCGGGCAGCATAATGTCCAGCAGTATGCAGTCGTATTCATAAATAAACAGCTTGGTGTGAGCCGTAGCGTAGTCGGGGGCTGTCTCCACCACGTAGCGCTCTTTTTCGAGCGAGCGTACAATGATGTCTCTCAGGTCGGCGTTGTCTTCTATTACGAGTATCTTCATTTCCTTTAAATATAAGTTTTATGCCAGGGGCATTTAATGAACGTCGGGCGGCATCTGCCGACGCCGCCCGAAGGTTTGTTATTGTTATTTTTCAATACGTATTCTGGCGTCTACTGCCGTAACGTTGTCTTCGTCGGCCAGCAGCGGATTGATGTCGAGCTCCTTTATTTCGGTTGTAAACCTCAGGAGAGTTGACAGGCGCACGATAATTTCGGCATACTTCTGCTCGTTGAGGCCCTTCTGTCCGCGCGTACCCTTTATTATCTTGTATGCGCGCAGAGAGCGTATCATTGAATAGGCCTCGTCGTAAGACAGAGGAGCAAGTCCGCTTGAAACGTCCTTCAGCACCTCGACAAAGATGCCGCCGAGTCCGCACAATACGATGTGGCCGAAGCGCGGTTCGTATTTGGCTCCGATAAACAGCTCCTTGCCTTTGATCATCTTCTGCACCATGATGGCCTTTGCGCCTTCAATCTTCATCATGCGGTCGAACTCCATTTCGAGATGTTCCGCACTCATTATGTTGAGCGCAACGCCGCCCACGTCGCTCTTGTGTACAGGGCCTACGACCTTTGCCACTACCGGATAGCCTACCTTGTCTGCAAATGCAGTAAGCTCGCCTTTAGAGTCGCTTACCATTTCGGGCACCATAGGGATGCCTGCGCACTCGAATATCTGATGCACCAGTTCGGGGGCGATGTATCCGTCTTCCTTGATGCCTGCAATAATCTCTCTTATCCTCGGGATGTCAACGCCGAAGAGTTCTATCTCGGGTGATGCCGGCTTTGGCGTCTTCATAATCTGTGTGAGGGCTGTTGCGAGCGTAACCTCGTCGCTGAAGTTTACGTGTCCCTTCTTCAGGAACTCTGCCACTTCCGGTCCTGCTGTGTGCAGACAAGGCAGGATGGGGAATATAGGCTTCTTGCACTCCAGAATCTTCTTGTGCAGCACGTCGTAAGCCTCATACAGCTGGACGAGGCCCGGTGTGCCGAATATTACGAATATGGCGTCGATGTCCTTAAACTTGTTTTCGCAGTAGTCGATGGCTATGCCCAGATGCTCGGGTGTTCCGGTTGCAAGGATGTCGATGGGGTTAGCCACTGATGCTCCGGGGAAGAGCAGGCTCTTCAGCTCGTCGGCGTCGGGACCTTCAATCTTCGGAACGTTGAGTCCGCCTTTAGACAGCGCGTCGGTAAGCATCACGCCGGGGCCTCCTGCGTGGGTTACGATGGCAAAGTTGCGGCCTGTGAGCGGCGGAAGTGTGAAGATACAGCCCACGGTTGTGAGTTCCTCTCTTGAGAAGCAGCGCACGATGCCCGCCTTGCGGAACAGTGCCTCTACGGCTGAGTCGCTGCTGGCAATGGCTCCTGTGTGCGATGATGCGGCACGGCTTCCGCTCTCGCTGCTGCCGGCCTTGATGGCTGCTATACGGCATCCCTTGCGTATGAGCGATGAGGCGTGGAAGAGAAGCTTGTCAGGATTGCTCACGTTCTCGATGTAGAGCAGCTTGACGTGTGAGTCTTTCTCCGGGTCGAAGTTCTCGTCCATGTATTGCAGCACGTCCTCTATGCCGATCTGCTTGCCGTTGCCGATGCTCCATACAGAGTTGAACGGCAGGCCCTTTGTTACGGCCGACTCGAGGATAAACACTGCCGTTGCGCCAGAACCGCTGATGAAGTCGACGCCTTTTTCGTGCAGTGTAGGTATTGGTTTGGTGAACACACTGTGATGCCATGAGTTGAGCAGACCGATACAGTTAGGTCCTATGAGTGCTGCTCCGTGGCGTTCGCAGGTGTCGAGTATGTGTTGTTCGAGCTTTGCTCCCTCCTTTGTCTCCTCGCCGAAGCCTGCAGATATTATTATGAAGGCCTTTACGCCTTTGTCTTCAGCCAGGCGGTCTACTGTTTCGGGGCACATGTGCGATGGTATTACGAGAATAGCCAGGTCGGTGGGCGGCAGTTCGCTTATGTCGTGAAATGCCTTCACGCCTTGCACTTCGTCTTCTTTCGGGTTGACAATGCGCAGAACGCCCTTGTAGCCTCCGTTGATAATGTTGCGCACGATGGCGCCTCCGGGTTTGTGAACGTTGTTTGAGCCGCCGATTACGACGATGCTCTCCGGGTGCAGAAGTTGTCGGTTAATCATGAGTTTTATGTTTAGGGTTAATAGGGTTTTGCCGCTTGCGCCCCCTTGCTGTAGCGGGGCGTTGTGGCGGCTGTTATCTTTTATGTTATTTCTGTTCTCCGATAATCTGTTCGGCGTGGTTCTTCACCTTGATCTCCTTTGGCGAGATTATGCGCTCAATCACTCCGTTCTCGTCAATGATAAAGGTGGTGCGGAAGGTGCCCATATAGGTGCGGCCGTACATCTTCTTCTCGCCCCACACGCCAAACTGCTCGACGAGAGTCTTCTCTGTGTCGGCAATGAGGTGGAACGGCAGTTCGTTCTTTGCAATGAACTTAAGATGCTGCTTTCCGTCGTCCACGCTTGCGCCAATCACCTCGTAGCCGAGCTCCTTCAGCTTTGTGTAGTTGTCGCGCAGGTTGCACGCCTCGGTGGTGCATCCCGACGTAAGGTCTTTAGGATAGAAATATAGCACCAGCTTGCGGCCTTTGAAGTCGCTGAGCCTTATCTCGTTGCCGTTTTCGTCGTGCCCGAGTATTTCGGGCGCCTTGTCTCCAATATTCATATCTCGCAGTGTTTAATTGTTTTGCTTTTATTGTGGCGGCTGACGCATCTGCGCTGTTGCCTGTTGCGCTGCAGAACGGCATCATGCCTGTGCGTGCAACCACATTGCAAATATACAATAAGAAAATGAGAAACTGCCTAAAATGAAAGGATAATATTTCTTAATACTTGTCAGTGCTGCTGCCTCAGATGTAGCGTGGCGGAGCTGTCTGTAGCCGTTATATGTGCCGTTTGGCTCTATTTGTCAGGATAAGTCTTGTTGTTACGGATAACTTTTGTTACCTTTACGGCCGATTAACAAACTAATTGAAATGAACAAATTTTTTTTATTGTCTCTTGCTTTTATGGCGTGCATGGCGCCTGAGGCTTCGTGTCAGACTGTATTGAACGACAACACTGCCGTTAAGAGCGGATATGTGCGCCATCCGTGGGCAGGCAAAAGGGTGGGGTATATCGGCGACTCGATTACCGACCCGAAGAACAACAGCAATGATATCAGGCAGAAATACTGGGCATATCTGCAGCAGTGGCTCGGCATAACGCCTTATGTCTACGGCATAAGCGGCCGCCAGTGGGACGACGTTCCGCGTCAGGCAGAGAAGCTCAGCAAGGAACATGGCAATGAGGTTGACGCCGTAGTGGTGTTCATGGGTACCAACGACTTCAACGCCGGAGTGCCCGTCGGCGAGTGGTATGTTGAAACTGAAGACACCGTTACTGCTGCCGTGCATGGCAAGAAACAGGTGTATAAACGCAAAAAACGCACTCCGGTGATGACCGGCGACACCTTTAAGGGCCGCATAAACATAGGCATAAGCAAGCTGAAGACGCTCTTCCCCGACAAGCAGATTGTGCTGCTGACACCCCTGCACAGGGCTTACGCCACATTCGGCGACACCAACATACAGCCCGACGAGAGCTGGCAGAACATCTGCGGAGAGTATTTCGACGCTTATGTTGAGGCTGTAAAGGAAGCCGGAAACGTGTGGGGCGTGCCTGTGATTGACCTCAATTCGGTCAGCGGACTTAACCCAATGGTTGAGGCTCAGCTGCCTTATTTCCACGACAAGGCCACCGACCGCCTGCATCCTTCAACCGAAGGGCAGGAGCGCATGGCGGCAACGCTGATGTATCAGTTGCTTGCTCTTCCTGTCAAATAGCATCTTCTGCTGTGCCGGCATACCGTTGTTGTTATACTGCCAGCAGTAAAATGATAAGTAAAAATATGTTAACGCAAGTGCTTTTGCGTTAACATATTTATCTCACTTTTTGCAATCTTACGGCCGAAATGCCGTTTCCGTATGAAAAACTCGCATTTTTCGATTGTTTTTAGTATGTTGCTGATAATCAGAGGTTTATGTCTGATTGTGATTTAAAAGCTCTTTTTCTGTATCCCGTAAATACTCCTGAAAGGCCATAAATCATTGCTTTTTGCACTTAAAACAACTGTTTTTTGTCATGCAAAAGGCCATGTTTTGTGCTCTAATATGCCGCATTTCGCATCCTGAAAGCATAGCTTTTGCATCCTGTTTACATGTTTCTTGCCTTGCAGAGGCTTCGTTTGCATGATAAAACGGCATATCTGCGCTGACGTTGTTCCTATAATGCCGGCTTCCGGCGTGTTAAAATCTCGCTGCCTAAAACTTCTGTATTGGTAAATAAAGTTAATTTATCAGTGCCCAATGCGTAATCTTCGACAATAATCAGGTTTTAGTTTTTGAAAGTTAAACGGCAAAAAACATTAAATCGTTTTGTCAGCTACGATTAATTAGTTACCTTTGTAGAAATATAGGAAACATCGGCGGCAGACGCCGCAGCAGGGGCACAAAGCATGCATCATGCAGCCCTGCGGACGTTGATGCCGTGTTGTATTAAGAATAAAAACTTTGTTGATTATGAGAAAAACCGCTTTCCTTTTACTTACGGCTTTTATGCTGGTGCCGGCTGCAATGTTTGGCGACAGCTATTCGAAATTATGGAAACAGGTAGACGAGGCAGCCAATAAGGACCTGCCGAAGACACAGATACAACTGCTGCAGGCCATTGCCGACAAGGCTGAGGCCGGCGGCGACTATGGCCATCTGCTTAAGGCAGAGACGTGCATGGCGTCGGTTTGGTATTCTATCTCGCCCGACTCGCTTCCTTCAAAGCTAGCCCGGCTTGAAGACAAGGCCGAAGCATGCAGCAAGTCAGACGGCGCTCTGTCGGCTGTCTATTATGCGGCACTGGGCAAGATATACAGTTCTTACCGCAATTTTAGTCCGTATGCCGCTGTCGGAATAGACAATTCGGCCAAGGCTGCCGAGTTTTTCCGCAAGTCGCTGGCCAACCCTGCGTTGCTCGCATCAAAGAAGGCACTCTGCTATGAGCCGTTTGTCGTAAAGGGACGCGACGGCAAATACTTCAACGACGACCTTCTGAGTCTTATCGGATATACGGCAGAAGACTATGCCACAATGCATTCTTACTATGCAACCACGCAGAACCGCACAGCCACGTTGCTGACGGCCCTGGCTATGGTCAGGCAGAACAATCAGCGCAACGGCGGCATCTATTTCCGCGAATTAAAGAAGTCGCGCTATGCCGTGTCGCTCGATTCGCTCATAAACATATATTTTGACCTCAATGCTTGTGGCGAAGTGGCCGTTGAACGCTATAATTTTATGCAGAACTGCAATGACGTTAACGCCGACGACCTGGTGGCTTACATCAATAACGCCGTTAACCGCTGGGGCGAATGGCCGCGTATGAACGTGCTGCGCAACGAACTTAAAAGGCTGACCAATCCGCAGTTTGTAATCAGTCTAACCAATAATGTGGTGTTGCCTTACAAGCGCAACGTCATAAAAATGAATCTGCGTAATGTCAGTGAGATTAAGGTTAAGGTGGCGCGTCTGGCCGTTGACGGCGACACAGAGCTTAATCCTTCGCAGGATGACGGATATAAGGAACTTCGCAAGAAGATTGTTCCGCTGACAGAGAACGTGCAGACGAAGCGCTATCCCGGTCAGCCTGAATACAAGATAATCAAAGACTCGATCGTGCTTGCCGGCATGCCGGTAGGCGTTTATATGGTTGAAGTTTCTTCAGACAATAAGAATCTTGAGCCGCAGAGACGCCTGCTGTATGTAACAGACATGTTCGTGGTGCATCATCAGCTGCCCGGCAACAAGCTGCGCCTCGCAGCTCTTAGTGCCACAACCGGCCAGCCTATGCCCGGCGCAACCATCGTCGTGCAGACAAACGGCAAGAAGACGCATACCCTTACATGCAATGATAAGGGCGAAACCGTGTTCAGTATGGCCGGCGACGGTATCAGAATGCTGCGCGCTTACACAGAGAGAGACAAGGCGGCGCCTATGCTTGGCACATGGAGCAGCTTCTCTTATTATGCCCAGAAGGGCGACCGCGACGTGCTGAACATCTTCACCGACCGTAAGATTTACCGTCCGGGACAGACTGTTCATGTGGCAGCCGTGACATATAACACTCAGAAAGGCATGGAAAGCAAGGTCGTTGCAGGCAAGTCATTCAAGCTCACTATGAGAGACGCTAACTATAAGGTGGTTAGCGAGGCCACTGTAACTACCGACGAATATGGTACGGCCAGCACCGACTTTGCGCTGCCTTCGGGCGGACTTACGGGCCGCTACACCATACAGGGCGACTTCGGCATCAATGCTTCTGTAAACATTACGGTGGAAGAGTACAAACGTCCTACATTCCAGGTAGAGTTCCCCAAAATCAACCAGAGATATCAGAGCGGCGACACGCTTGTGGTTACGGCTCATGCAAAGACCTATGCCGGCGTGCCGGTTCAGGGCGCAAAGGTCAGCTACACGGTTAAGCGCAGCCAGTCGCTGTGGTGGCGCTATTATGCATCGGCTTACACTAACGGTTCCGGAACCGACGTGCTCGTAAAGGGCGAGGCCGTTACCGATGCTGACGGAGCTTTCAAGATAGAGATGCCTATGGTGCTCCCCGCATGGGCAGATACCGACGGCGGCATTGACGAACGCACGTTCAACAGCATTGCACGCTTCTATACAATAACCGCTGATGCCGAAGTTACCGACCAGGCAGGCGAGACTCGCAGCGGACAGCTGGCGCTGCCTTTGGGCAATAAGCCCGCCGCACTGAGCACCACTTTGCCCGGACGCATACTCCGCGACAGTCTGAAGACAATAAAGTTTGTATACAAGAATATGGCAGGTGTTGACATCGACGACAACGTTAGATATTACATCGACGGCTCGTTCAATGCCTTCAAGGCAAGAACCAACCGCGACGAGAGCATCACATGGAACACGGCGTCGCAGCTAAAGTCGGGCCGCCATAAGCTCGTGGCTATCTGCGGCACAGACACGCTGAAGCAGGATTTCGTCGTGTTCAGCCTCGACGACACGAAGCCTTGTGTTGAAACACACGACTGGTTCTATCTTTCAGACACCAAGTTCCCGTCAGACGGCAGTCCGGTTTATCTGCAGGTAGGCTCGTCTGATGCCGACACACATATCCTTTACACCGTCATTTCAGGCGATAAGGTAATTGCCGACGGCGCAACAGACCTTAGCAACCAGCTGTCAACACGCACTCTGACATATAAGGAAGAGTATGGCGACGGCCTGAAGATAAACCTCGTATGGGTGAAGGACGGCAAGGACTATAATCACAGTGTGTATATCACACGTCCTGTTCCCGACAGACGACTGATGCTGAAGTGGACCACTTTCCGCGACAGACTTACTCCGGGACAGAGCGAAGAGTGGACGCTCAACATAACAAGACCCGACGGCACTGCTGCCAAGGCACAGCTCATGGCTACGCTTTATGACAGCTCGCTCAACCAGATAACTCCGTTCAGCTGGTGGTTCTACAATGACATGACCATCAGTGAGCCTTACACTCAGTGGCGTTCTGTATATCAGAATGGTCTGCACTTCTCAAGTGCGGCCGACATCAAGCTGCTCGATGTGGACGACTTCGATATGAACAGGTTTGACATTGATAATTTCTTCGTGTCGAATATAATGTTGAGAGGCTATGGGGTTAATGGCGGTCTGAGACTAAGTCTTGCCGGAAGCGCAGTTAAGAAGCAGGCTGTGGCTTCCGATTCAGCCATGTCGGCCGGCGAGAGCGAATCTGCTTCGGTTAAGAGCAAGGAAGAGCTTGCAGAGCCTCCTGTAACAGCCGACAACGGTTCTGCTCAGGGCCGTTCTGCAGACAACGTTCAGTTGCGCGAGAACCTTAACGAGACGGCGTTCTTCTATCCCGCACTTCAGTCAGACGACAAAGGCAACGTGAGCGTTAAGTTTACTCTGCCCGAAAGCATAACAACATGGAAGTTTATGGGACTTGCTCACGACAAGGACGTAAACTTCGGACTTATCGAGAGCGAAACCGTTGCGCGCAAGACCGTTATGGTGCAGCCCAACATGCCGCGCTTTGTACGTGTAGGCGACCGTGCTTCGATAGCAGCAAGAATATTCAACACTTCAGAGAAGAGTGCAGAGGGTACGGCTGTTATGCAGCTCGTAGATCCTGAGACAGACAAAACGGTGTTTGAGCAGAAAAAATCGTTCAAGGTTGCTGCCGGACAGACAACAGCCGTATCGTTCGAATATTGCCCTGACGCCAACAGTTCAATGCTTGTGTGCAAGATATTTGCAAACGGACGCAACTTTAGCGACGGCGAGCAGCACTATCTTCCGGTACTGGCAGACGAGGAACTTGTAACCAATACGGTGCCGTTCACACAGACGCAGCCCGGCCAGAAGACGATAGACCTTGGCAACCTGTTCGCTAAGGGCGGCAGAAACAACAAGCTGACGGTTGAATACACCAACAATCCTGCATGGCTCGTGCTTCAGGCTTTGCCTTACATAGGCACCGCCAGCGACAACAACGCCATAAGTCTTGCCACGGCATATTATGCCAACAGCATAAGCAACTACATCCTGAAGAACGCTCCGCAGGCTAAGACAACGTTCGAACAGTGGAAGCGTGAGGCAGAACAGACAAGTCTGTTGAGCAGTCTGGAGAAGAATCAGGAACTTAAGGACATTGTGCTCAACGAGACGCCTTGGGTGGCAGATGCCGACAATGAGGCTGAGCAGAAACGTCTCCTTGCCAACTATTTCGACAGCTCTTCGCTCAACAACAACATTAGCTTGATGCTCGGCAAACTGCAAAAGCTGCAGAATCAGGCCGACGGCTCTTGGTCGTGGTGGCAGGGAATGCCTTACGGCTCGCCGTCGTTGACGGCAAGCATTGCTGAGCTGCTTACCCGTCTGAACACAATGATAGGCGTTCAGAACGAGACAAAAGGCATGCTCGACAAGGCAATGACTTATCTCGGACGCGTCGTTGTGGATGAAGTTGAGAAGATAAAGGAGGCCGAAAAGAAAGGCAACGCATACGGAATACGCGACTACTCGGCACTGCAGTATCTGTATATCTGCGCCCTTGGCGACAGACAACTTACGTCGGCAGAACGTTCTGCGGCAGACTATCTGCTCGGATATCTTAAGACAAAGAACACTTCACTTAACCTTTACGGCAAGGCTCTCATGGCTGTTGTATTGTCAAAGAACGGCGAGAGCAAGCTCGCAGGTGAATACCTGAAGAGTCTTGAGGAATATTCGGTTAAGACAGAAACTATGGGCCGCTACTACGACTCGCCGCGCGCAGGCTACAACTGGTTTGATTACCGCATACCTACACAGGTTGCAGTAATAGAGGCGATGAAGCTTGTTGACGCCAGTGGCTATTCGGCAGAAATCGACGAGATGAGACAATGGCTGCTGCAGCAGAAGAGAGTGCAGGGCTGGAACACACCGGTCAACAGCGCAAATGCCGTTTATGCTTTCTTAAGCGATAACATGTCGGTGCTGAACAAGGGCGAGAAGGCAGAGATAACGCTCGACGGCAAGAAGCTCGACATGTCGCCTGCCACCGCAGGTCTGGGTTACGTCAAGTCGGCAACAAGCGTTGCCAACCCCGGCAAGCTGACCGTAAACAAGACATCTGAAGGCACATCATGGGGCGCCGTTTATGCCCAGTCAGTATGCAAGGTTTCTGATATAGATGCCGCTTCATCGGGCTTCAAGGTTACAAGAGAAATACTTTCTGCCGACGGCACTACGCCCGCAAGTCTGAAAGTAGGCTCACGCATCAAGGTGCGCATAACCATAGTAGCTGACCGCGATTACGACTTTGTTCAGGTGAGCGACAAGCGTGCCGCCTGCATGGAGCCGCTCAGACAGCTCAGCGGATACGCCGGCGGATATTACTGCACGCCGAAAGACAATGTTACGAACTATTATTTCGACCGTTTCAGCAAGGGAACGCACGTTATAGAGACAGAATATTATGTTGACCGTGAAGGCACTTACGAGACAGGTACATGCACCGTGCAGTGTGCTTACTCGCCTGAATATTCAGGACGCGCAGTGTCTAAGGTTATTGTTATTGAATGATTGAAAGAGAATTGAATTATGAAAAGAAAAATAATACTGACAGCCCTGGTTGCCGCCTTTGCCTTCGACATGGCGGCACAGCGCATATCTGCCAAGCACGAGGTTATCGACTGCGGAAGCGTTCTTTATGAACAGCCCGTCACGGCGAAGTTTGAGTTGCGCAACAAGGGCAACGAACTGATAATCGACACAGTTAGGACGAGTTGCGGATGTGCCATTGCGAGCTATCCGCGCGGCAGCATCATGAAGGGCGACAACTTTACGGTTGAGGTTACTTATGATGCACGTCAGCTCGGACATTTTGAAAAGGAAGTGGCCGTTTACAGCAATGCTTCCGACAAGCCCTTCTATCTGAAGATGAAGGGAGTGGTGGTTGACAAGCTTATCGACTTCACCGGAAAGTATGACTACACTATCGGCAGCGTGAGGACAGACAACAACAACATCGAGTTTGATGATGTCAACGTGGGCGACATGCCTATACAGAAGATACACATCATCAACAGCGGATCTGAGAGCGTCAGTCCGGTTGTGATGCACCTGCCTGATTACCTTACGGCGTCAGTGTCGCCTACAACCATTGCTCCTGGACACACCGGCGTGGCAACGATAACGCTCAACTCGCTGAAGCTGCGTGATTACGGACTTACGCAGTCGTCGGTATATCTCGGAATGTATCCCGGCGACAAGGTCAGCGCCGACAAGGAAATATCTGTTTCGGCCGTTCTGCTCCCCGGATTCAGAAACATGTCGGAGACACAGAAGCACAATGCGCCGGTGATAAAGCTGTCGTCAGAGACTCTCGACCTCGGCACGTTCGGCGACAAGGACGACAAGAGCGGAACGATAATCATTGAAAATAACGGAAAGAGCAGGCTCGACATACGTTCAATGCAGATGTTCACAACAGGTCTGAAGGTGAAGCTGAACAAGTCGAAGCTGCGTCCGGGCGAATCGGCAAAACTGAAGATCACGGCTTACAAGAAGCAGTTGAAGAGCGCAAGGAGCAAGCCGCGTGTGCTGATGATAACCAACGACCCGGCAAAACCAAAGGTTGTTATACATGTAAAAGTGAAATAATATTGTTATGGAACATCCAGAAAACAGCAGTGAGTATAAGGGGCTTACGGTTAATTCCGGAGTAGAGCAGCCTTCAACAGTGAATCCATATCTTAACCGCGCACGCTACAGGCGCCGTGAGTATACAGTGGGCGAGATGGTGGAAGGCATCCTTAAAGGCAACGTTACGGTGCTAAGCCAGGCCGTTACGCTGATAGAGAGTGTTAATCCCGACCACCAGCAGAAGGCTCAGGAGGTTATCGAGAAGTGCCTGCCCTACAGCGGCAAGTCGCTGCGCATAGGCATCAGCGGTGTGCCGGGTGCCGGAAAGAGTACCTCTATCGACCAGTTTGGCGTGCATGTGCTCGACCGTTTTGGCGGCAAGCTGGCCGTCCTGGCCATCGACCCCAGTTCTGAACGCTCCAAGGGAAGTATTCTTGGCGACAAGACCCGTATGGAAAAACTCTCTTTGCGTGAAGAAGCCTTCATACGTCCCAGTCCTACGGCAGGCTCGCTGGGAGGCGTGGCGCGCAAGACCCGCGAGACTATCATACTGTGTGAGGCAGCCGGATACGACAAGATATTTGTCGAGACGGTGGGCGTAGGGCAGAGCGAGACGGCATGTCACTCTATGGTTGACTTCTTCCTGCTCATTCAGCTGGCCGGCACGGGCGACGAGCTTCAGGGTATAAAGCGAGGCATCATGGAGATAGCCGACGGCATAGTTATCAACAAGTGCGACGGTAACAATGTGGATAAGTGCCACATTGCCGCCACCAACTTCCGCAACGCCCTGCATTTCTTCCCGCCATCAGACAGCGGCTGGCAGCCCAAGGTGCTCTGCTACAGCGGCTTCTACGGCACAGGCGTAAAGGAAGTGTGGGATATGGTTTATCAGTATGTCGACTTTGTTAAGCACAACGGCTACTTCAACTACCGCCGTAACGAGCAGAGCAAATATTGGATGTATGAAACCATAAATGAGCATCTGCGCGGCAGCTTCTATAACAATCCGCTCATACAGCAGAAACTGAAGGCGTCAGAAGACTCGGTGCTGGCCGGAACAAAGACGAGCTTCGTGGCAGCAAAAGAACTGCTCGACACATATTTCGGCACAGAAAGACCGTAAGGCTTATGCCGCGACAGGCAAATATAGAGCTATAGGAATATATTATTACGGTCAGAATGCCTGTTTGTTTTTATTCATGACCGGCTCAGTCCGGTCATGAATTATCCCAAATCGTTATTATGATTAGGCTCTGATTTTTGCTTTATATTGAGTTGATTTACATTAATTGTTTTGCTGGTATAGCTGACTATTCAAGAAAAATTTAACGGAAATCTGCTGATAGAAACAAAAAGACAGGCTGAAAGTATGAATGCACAAGACAGATAATACTATGTGCGCTCTAATGACGGTTTGGGATTGTTTTATAAGAAACATCAAGAAGATGGTACAGATAGAAATCGATGACGGCAGCGGATTCTGCTTCGGGGTTACCACTGCCATAAGAAAGGCCGAAGAAGAGCTTGCGGCCGGAAAGACATTATACTGCCTGGGCGACATAGTGCACAACGGAATGGAGTGTGAACGCCTGCGCAGCATGGGACTTATAACCATTAACCACGACGAGCTGAAGGCTCTTCACGACGTGAAGGTGCTGCTGCGTGCCCACGGCGAACCGCCCGAGACTTACGAGGTGGCACGCCGCAACAACATAGAGATAATAGACGCCACATGCCCAGTGGTGCTGCAGCTGCAGCGGCGCATCAAGCGCGAATACGACTCTAATCCGGATGCGCAGATCGTAATATTCGGCAAGCCGGGCCATGCCGAGGTGCTCGGACTTGTAGGACAGACCAACAGCAAGGCCATCGTCATAGCCGGAATAGACGATGCAAAGGCGCTCGACTTCAACCGCGACATATATCTATATTCGCAGACAACGAAGTCGCTAGACGAGTTTCACCGCATAATCGACTATATCCAGGAGCACATCTCGCCTGAAGCCACATTCAGGAGCTTCGACACGATATGCCGTCAGGTGGCCAACCGCATGCCAAACATCAGTTCGTTTGCCAAGCGCCACGACCTCATTCTCTTTGTCTGCGGCCGCAAGAGCAGCAACGGCAAGGTGCTCTTCAACGAGTGCAGGAGCGTCAATCCCAACAGTCATCTTATTGAAGGCCCCGACGAGATTAAGCGCGAATGGATCGAAGGCATCGACACGATAGGCATTTGCGGAGCTACGAGTACGCCCAAATGGCTAATGGAGAGGTGTCGCGACAGAATAATTAACGGCATTTAGCTGTGCCGGTAAAAACGGAAATGCCCGGCAGTCGCCATTCTGTTTATCATAATGGCGGCTGAAACAGAATATATTTTTGTTAAAAACTCATCACTCGTCACATTCTGTTTCAATACGTTGAATGTCAGAATGTTACAATGTGATGAGTTGATGCTGCAACTCATCACATTCTGCTTTCATCCAGGTTGAGCAGGTTTAATGGAAATAAAAACAATATATGAATATAAATATGAAAGATTTTGTAAAAAATGATATCGCATATTTACCGGGAGCATTTTTGTCATTATGGCTAGTATGCACATTTCCTGTAAAAATGACGGCTCAAACTTCAGACAGCATACGCACAAAAGAAATTGACGAAGTGGTGGTCAAGGCCAAGATGCAGCACACCAATGCCATGTCGTCAACATACATTCCGACGATGAAGCAGAGACAGTCAGCGCAAAATGCGATAGACCTTCTACAACAGCTCGCACTGCCTCAGATCAACATTAATCTGATGGACAATGCCGTAACTACCACAAGCGGGCAGAGTGTGGCTATATATATCAACTATATTCCGGCGTCGGCCGAAGAGATGGAAGGCATCTTGACTTCAGATGTACGCAGAGTTGAATATCTTGACTTTCCCGCAGATCCGCGTTTTCAGGGAAGTGAGCATGTCGTTAATTTCATAGTACAGAAATATGAATACGGAGGTTATACCAAGGCCACTCTGAATGAAAATTTCCTTACCGGCAGGCTTTCAAACCGGGCTTCGGTATATTCAAAGTTTGTGTATAAACGCATGACATACGATTTATATGCCGGTACCTCCAACCACGACATTAATCATTACGGCAATTCTGTTGAGGGTATTTACAGTATTGAGGATGAAAATGGTCAGGCTTTTCAGACAACAAGAAACGAGGCGTTGGACTATTCACGTTTCAAGTATAACCAGTATCCTGTTTCTTTCCGTGCTGTTTACGATACCGACAAAATGCAGATAGCCAACACCATAGGTTTTAATTTAGACCAGTCGGCGATGGCCCGGACCGGCGGAACATTGTCGTTTGTTCCTCAAAATAATGCAGACTATTCTTATTTGAAGAACGAACCCTACGTGAGCCGTTATTTCGTATGGTCGGGAAATTATTATTTTATCCTGCCACACAGCTTTCATGTCAGCGTGTCTCCCGGCATAAATTACGGCCATACCAATTATTCATACAACTATCAGACCTCGTTGCCGGGCAGTGAGGCCATAGCGAACAATTCAAAAGAAGACGTATGGCAGTTTCGCGGCAGTGCAACGCTTTTCAAGAAATTTACCGACAGCCATACGGCTTTCTTCCGCGCCTGGTTTGGCTCCACGTCCAATCAGGTAAGCTATTTCGGCACATCTCCTTATGACAATGATTTTTCTGATACCTATTCAGGTGCCGCCCTCGGCTATAAGTTTCTGAATAAGGTGTGGAATATAAGTGCCGACGCTGCCTTTCAGTGGGAAAGGAATAAAATAAACGACCTTTCGGTTGCTGAAATTTATCCGTTGATCAATCTGTCAGTAGGCTTCTCTCCCTCGCGTAAACACTCGTTCCGCACATATTTTCATTTCGGTGCAAACTATCCGGGCGCAAGTGAAAAGACACCTAATGTGCTTCAGCAAAACGAGCTGATGTATTATACCGGAAATCCCAATCTCGGACTTTCTAGGCAGGTTACATTCAATCTGTCGTACAACTGGATGCCGGTCAATGCTTTTTCGGCTTCGGCGTTTGTGCAGTATTTCGGCGAGTTCAATCTTTATGTACCTGTTTATAAGCCATATAACGGCGGCACAGCTCTGCTGAGAACCTTTGAGACAGATTGCGACTATAACCGTACACAGATAGGCATGTCGTTTAATTATAAACTGCTTAACGGCAACCTTCAGTTGGCTGCCTCTCCTTCTGTGTCGTTATATCGCATGTCAGGACTATTCGACATCAGGCGTTCGCCGTTTTATTGCAGTGCCTCTGCAACATATTATCTTGGCAACTTCTATTTTCAGGCATCTTATCAGACAAAGAACCTCACTGTGCAGGGAAACCGGGGCGTGATATACGAAGACCGTGATTTTTATCAAATGCTTGCCGGATGGAGCCGTTCGGGTTGGAATATACGTGTCAGTGCGATGAATATGTTTCGTAATGACTGGCTGTGCTCAACCAGCAAACTGATGACTCCTCTCTATTCAGAGACGCAGTTCGTTAATGGCAACAATTTTCACCGGCGTCTAAACCTGTCTGTTACATATACGTTTGGATATGGCAAGAAGGTAAACCGTGGAAATGAGGTGGGCGAGCAATATGGAGCAGCATCCGCTATCATGAAATAGCGTGCAGACATATTAATGATGGCTTTGTACGTAGGTAAGTTTGCACGCATATATGCTAAAAACATAAATTTTACGTGAGTTTTCAGCCGTGTGATGAGTTTAAAATACAACTCGTCACACTCTAACGTGTTGTATTTCAGAAAGTTAAAGCCTGATGTGACGAGTGATGAGTTTCTGATAAAATTATTTTTAGTTTGATCTTTCGCAATATCCTTTTGCAAAAGGTATCCTTTTATGCTGCAAAAGGACACATATTGCATTGTAAAAGATGCCCTTTTGCACCGCAATATGTGGCATATTATATTTATGTATAAGTTACTTGCCCTTACGCTTCATCTTCAGCGCAATCTCCCTTGCCATGTGCTTTATGGCGTCTGCCGGATAATATAAGAGCATGCGCGGTCCGGCATAGCGCATCACTTGGCGTATCTGCTCGCGCTTTTCGGGCTTGTAGCAGTGCACCTTGCACAGGCGGCATGTCGGCTTGTTGTCCTGAAACGGACAACGGGCAAGGCGCGACGAGGCATATTTAAGCAGTTCGCGGCATTGAGGACACAGCTCCCTGTTGCCCTCCTTATGGCGGCAATACAGGCGTATCATCAGTTCCACGGTGTGCAGCTCGTGGGCTGTTCGAGGGGTGAGTGGCATTGTTGGGGGATGGGGATTATGGGAGTAGTGAGAGTGATTGTAGTAATGGGACAAATGGAATAATTATGGCGGCGGCACAACTGTGAACCGCCGCCATGATGCTTCTATGTATATTCCTTTTTTGGTGTTATCTTATCTTTATCTCGCAGTTGTCAAGGCTGTCAATTATTGCCAGCGACTCAACTCTCACGCCGGCGTTGCGCAGATATTCGCCGCCGTGCTGAAAGGCCTTTTCTATGATGAAACCCATGCCTGCAAGCGTGGCTCCGGCTTGGTTTACGAGGTCTATTATGCCTTTGGCAGCATTGCCGTTGGCCAGAAAGTCGTCAATGAACAATACGTGGTCGCCTTTGCGCAGAAAGTCCTTGCTCACGCAGATGTCATAGTTGCGGTTCTTTGTGAACGAGTAGACCGTCGTGGTGAGCATGTTTTCCATCGTTACTGGCTTTTTCTTCTTGGCAAACACCACCGGCAGCTCAAGCAGATAGCCCGTCATTATGGCCGGGGCTATGCCGCTGGCTTCAATGGTTATAATCTTGTTGATGTTGGTAGAGGCAAACCTTCTGACAAACTCCACTGCTATAGACTTCATCAGGATAGGGTCCATCTGATGGTTGATAAAGCTGTCAACCTTCAGGATGCCGCCCTCAAAACATTTTCCGTCGCGCATTATGCGCTCTTTCAGTAGCTTCATGTCCCCTTGCTGTCGTTATTTGTCAGGCTGTGGCCTCGTTAAACTTCTGCATCAGCCATGCCTTCTGCTCGGCTATGGTCATGTTGCTGTTGTCCAGCTCTATGGCGTCGTCGGCCTTGCGCAGCGGCGACACCTCGCGGTGAGAGTCGATATAGTCGCGCTCCTTCACGTTCTTCAGTATGTCGTCAAAGTCGGCCGGCATGCCTTTGGCCTTCAGTTCGTCGTAGCGTCTCTGCGCCCTCACTTCGGCCGATGCCGTTACGAATATCTTGAGTTCGGCGTCGGGGAATACCACGGTGCCTATGTCTCTTCCGTCCATTATTATGCCTTTCTCCTTGCCCATGGCCTGCTGCCGGGCAACGAGGGCCTTTCTTACAAACGGCAGTGCGGCTATAGGGCTTACGCGGGCAGACACCTCCATTGTGCGTATGTCTTTCTCAACAAGTTCGCCGTTGAGGTAAGTGTCCGGCCGGCCGGTCTCGCTGTTCAGCCTGAACGAAATGATTATCTCGCCCATCTTCTGTTCGAGTTCGCCGGTGTTGATGCTTCCGTCGGCGTTAAACAGACCGTTGCGCATGGCATAGAGCGTGACAGAGCGGTACATCGCGCCCGTGTCGACATAGATATATCCCACCTCACGTGCCAGGTCTTTGGCCATAGTGCTTTTGCCGCATGACGAATAACCGTCGATGGCTATTGTTATTTTCTTCATGTCTTGTTTATTTTGTTCTTGATATTTTTTCTTTTATTGATGTCTGCCGCATGCAGTCTCTGTGCGGCCCTTTACAGCGAATAGCTGACGTTTACGAGCAGCGAGTTTGACGACACGTGATATTTGCCGTAGCCCAGCTGCAGCTTGAAGCGTTCGAGCTGCAGGCCCGCTCCGAACGACCATCCCGCTCCGTGGCTGCTCTCGTCGTCGGTGCCGCTGCCTATCGTCATCTCGTCGGCACGCCTGAAGTTATATCCGGCAGCCAGGTATATCTGCTGCGACAGGATGATGTCGGCGCCAATCACGAGGTGATTTATCAGCCCATAGTCCCAGTCGGTAAGTCCAACCAGCGTTGCCGACAGCCTGAACGGCAGCGACGCAAACCTTTTGCTAACTCCTGCCTGCATGTCGAACGGCATCTTCTCGTACTCCTCGTCATAGGCCTTTATCTGTCCGCCCAGGTTTTTTGCCACGAGCGACACCGACCATTCGCGGTCAGGGTCATAATAGTTGAGTCCGAGGTCTATGCCCACGGCCAGCGAGCTGTAGTCGCCGATGTAAGAATTTATGAATTTAGCCGTTATTCCGCCAACCAGTTTGTCGGTCAGTATATAGCTGAACACTCCGCTTATGGCAATGTCCTTGGCCGAAAACTCGCCTTTTATGACGTTGTTCTCGTCAGTCTCCTTCATCTTTCCGTAGTCCATATACTGAGCCATGACGGCCACGGAGGCCTTGTCCTTTATGATGCGGTTGAACGATGCACTGGCTGTGGTTGCACCCGCCATGTAGGTCATGAAGTTGAGGTTAATGCTTTTGTCGCTCACCGATGCAAGCAGTGCAGGGTTGCTGAACATCAGCGAAGGGTCGTCTTCTATTATGGTGATGTTTTCGCCGCCGAGAGCTGCAGCGTGGGCACTTACCGGAATACGCAGAAAGTTGTATCCGGTCTGGCTGTCCTGCGCGCCGGCAGTAACGGCAAAAAGCGTCAGCAAAAACAAAAAAACGGTTTTTTTCATCGATTTCTGTTATTTTTACGGCAAAGATACACCTTTTTTCAAATATCTACGTTACTTTTGTAGAGTGAAAATAAGGTGTCATGCACATTTGTTCTTGATAATAACGCCAAAAAAGTCAGATTAGTATGTGCAGGCCCTAAGGTATTAATCATCATTGGTCAGGTGGAACTTAAGAAATCATATAAGGCCGACTTGGAACATCAGCGCGCATCAGGCTTCTTGTTAGGTCTGATAGTAGTGCTGTCGCTGTTCCTGGTTTGCCTTGAATTTACCACGTCAAGCCCGTCGACTGACGTAGCTGACGATATTCTTGACGATGTTTCGCAAGACATTGAGATGATGCCTGTGCTGCAGCAGAAGAACATGATTGCCGCCCCTCAGGTTGCCCCCAAGGCTGCCGTGCCCGAGAAAATGAAGGTGGTGGACGAGCAGGTTGCCGACGTGGTGGAACAGCATGACGGCACAGACACCGATAATGACGCGCAGGCCGGAGCTGCCGGAAGCAGCGAGGCTGCAGAGAGCCAGACAGCGGCACTGTCGCCTGTGGCTGTTGACGAAGACGACAATCCTCTCAACTTTCAGGTTATAGAGCGCCTGCCGGAGTTTCCCGGTGGCATGGTGGAGTTTATGAAGTGGCTCACCAAGAATCTCTCATATCCTGTCATTGCACAGCAACAGAAGATACAGGGCAAGGTCCTTGTGTCGTTCATAATAAATAAAGACGGAACGATAAGCAGTCCGAAGGTGGTTAAATCGGTCAGCCCCGAGCTCGACCGCGAGGCATTGCGCGTGATACGCATAATGCCGAAATGGAAACCGGGCGAGGACCACGGTAAGCCATGCCGCACGTACTTCTGCATTCCCGTCGTGTTTAAGTTGTAATAATTATTCTGCAATCTTAAAAACCTTTATCACTATGTTAACGGCAAACGAAATACTACAAAAGATTAACTCGTATCTTGACAACATGCCTTACGAACGTAAGCCGCAGAGCCTTTATGACCCCATTAAGTATGTGCTGTCGATGGGCGGCAAGCGCATACGCCCGTCGCTGGTGCTGATGGCCTACAATTTATATAAGGATGACCCCGAGAGCATATTGTCTCAGGCCTGCGGCCTTGAGATTTATCATAACTACACGCTGCTGCACGACGACCTTATGGACAACGCTGCCATGAGGCGCGGCCACCAGACCGTACACGTTAAATGGAACGCCAATACGGCCGTGCTGTCAGGCGACAGCATGTATGTGCTGGCGTTCAAGCGCATGGCGCAGAGCGCACCCGACAAGGTGAAGCCCGTGCTCGACACTTTTATAGAGACGGCTCTGCAGGTAGGCGAGGGACAGCAGTATGACATGGACTTCGAGAAACGCACCGATGTTACAGAGGAAGAGTATATAGAGATGATACGCCTCAAGACGAGCGTGCTGCTGGCATGCGCCCTGAAGATAGGTGCCGTGCTGGCCGGAGCTTCAGAGAGCGATGCCGACAATTTGTATAAGTTTGGCGAGCAGATAGGTCTGGCCTTCCAGCTGCAGGACGACTATCTTGATGTCTATGGCGACCCGAAGGTTTTCGGCAAGGCCATAGGTGGCGATATCCTGTGCAACAAAAAGACATATATGCTCATCAATGCATATAACAGAGCCGACGAGGCACGCCGCAATGAACTCGTTAAATGGATTACGGCCACTGACTTTAATCCTGAGGAGAAGATAAAGGCCGTTACTTCGATATATAACGAACTGGGCATCGACCGCCTGGCTGAAGACAGAATAAAATACTATTTTGAGCAAAGCCGCAAATATCTCGATCTCGTCAGTGTTGACGATGAGCGCAAGAGCGTGCTCCGTGCATACACCGATGCCATGATGGGCCGCAAGGCTTAGGCGGCAGTCTGCTTTAGTTCCTTTCCCCGCCATGTCTTTGTGCGGGATGATTATGCGGATGCCGGCCGGGCCTGCAAGAGGCTTTGCCGGCGTGAGATTTATTTAATAATATTTTTATGTGATATAAAAGAAATGCCATACCGACGACTACCGAAGACAGACGCAGCCCGTTTGAGGGCACTGAAGACATTGCTCGACAACAACGATATCTACACCGTGCGCAACCGCTTCATAGACTGGAAAACCCTTAACCGTGCGCAGCCGGCATACGACAGACTGCTCACAGCCTCTGAGCAGTATAAGGTGAGCTATGCAGCCCAGCTGAGAGGAGCCGGAAAGGGCGACAAGCTGCAGCGCAATGCCACGATGTATGTAAGCCATTTTGTGCAGGTGCTTTTGATGTCGGTAGAGCGCGGAGAGATTAAGAAGTCGAACCTCAAGCTGTATGGACTTGATGAGAGTACAACGTCGCTGCCCAACATTAAGACCATATCTGGTCTGATAAAGTGGGGCACGCAGGTTGTTGAAGGCGAGAAAGCCCGGATAAAGAAAGGCGGACGGCCGATATTTAACCCTACGATAGGCATGGTCAGCACTCATCTTGACATATTCAAGGAGAACAACGATCAGCAAAAGCGTCTGCAAGACCGCACCGCTCAGGCTCTTGAGGCTTTGAAGACAATACGTCCGGAGGTAGACAGCGTGCTGTTGGAACTGTGGAATCAGATAGAGGAAAACTTCAAGAATGAGCCGCCTGAGGTGAGATTTGCCGAATGCCGCAAATACGGCATAATATATTATTACCGCAGAAAAGAAGAGCATTTATATTGATTTGAAGCTTTGGTGCTATTCTGCTGAATGTTCTTTCATTGCCGTTTGCCGGCTTGCTGTTGCCTGCTGTTCTTTGCACTACAGCCGTAACGGACAATGATGTCTTAATTGAAAAAATGTTTGGAGAATGAATTTTATAGACACACATACACATCTCGACGGCGAAGAGTTTGATGCCGACCGTGATGAGACAATACAGAGAGCAAAGGATGCCGGTGTGAGCAAGGTGTTTATACCGGCTATCGACATGCTGTCGGTAAGCAGGGTGCTTGCCGTGTGCGACCGTTATCCCGGCTATGCTTATCCGATGATAGGACTGCATCCTGAAGAAGTAAGAGCCGACTGGCAGGATGTATTGAAAGAAATGAAGCCTGTACTTGATGCCAACCGCGACAAGGTTATTGCTGTAGGCGAGGTGGGACTCGACTATTACTGGAGCCGTGAGTTTGAGCAGGAGCAGCTGTTGGCGTTTGAGGAGCAGGTCAGATGGTCGATAGAGTATCGGCTGCCGCTGATGATACATTGCCGGAAGGGACAGAACGAAATGGTGCGTCTGTTGCGCAGTTATGAGAAGAAACTGCCGGGAGGTGTTTTCCACTGCTTTACAGGCAACGAGAAGGAGGCTGCCGAACTGCTGTCGTTCGACAGGTTTGTACTCGGCATCGGTGGAGTGCTGACTTTCAAAAAGTCTCATTTGCCGGAGGTGTTGCCCACGGTTCCGCTCGACAGAATTGTGCTTGAAACCGACTCGCCGTACATGGCTCCGGTTCCGATGCGCGGAAAGCGTAATGAGAGTGCCTACGTGGCTTATGTGCTGAAGCGTATGGCAGAATGTTACGGAGTGAGCGAGGAACAAGTGGCTGAGGCTACAAATGCCAACGTAAAGCGCGTGTTTTCAGTGTGATAGATGTTGTTGGCATAAATGCGAATGACGTTTGGTGCGTTCTTTCTTTCCGCTTATTCTCATTGGACGTCAGAATATGTCATGCGTGGCAGTATTACATATGGAAGCCGGTAAAAACTAAAAATATCAAAAATGCCGGCGTAAAGCTAAAAAAGATGTGATTTTTTGATGAAAATAGATGGAAAAAAGATAATTTTGCATCCCGTAAACTAAATTAAGTTCAGGTAAGGAAAGGTGCTCGAGTGGCTGAAGAGGCACGCCTGGAAAGCGTGTAAACGTTAAAAGCGTTTCGGGGGTTCGAATCCCCCTCTTTCCGCTTAATGTTTTTCTAATTCATAACAGATATGAGTAATCTGATTGCAAAGATTGCAATAACAACGATCCTCGCATTTTCTATCGGCCATTCGGCGTTTGCTCAGAATGGTGAAATAACCGGGCAGATGAAGTCGAAAGCCGTGTCAACTCTTGCTGCCGATCAGCCCAAGTCGCACAAAACACAAACTCCTGCAGGGAAAGCTGTGGAAGATAACACTGCAAAAGAACAGCAAGACACTGCTGCTCAGTCAGCACCTGCCGACTCGCTAGACCTTGACATGGCTGAAGTGCCTGACTCTACGATGATGCCGGTGGAGAGTGAAGGTTTCCATAAAACACTGAAGGTAAAGTATATTGAAGGCAACGCCGGATTCATGTCGTTTGTGGCACTGGTGCTGGTGCTTGGTCTTGCGTTCTGCATTGAGCGCATAATTTATCTTACATTATCTGAGATAAACGCCAAAAAGCTTATGACCGACCTGGAGCCTCTCATTATGAAAGGCGACATTGAAGGGGCAAAGACCATCTGCCGCAACACGCGCGGACCGGTGGCTTCAATCTGTTATCAGGGTCTTATGCGTATAGACGAGTCGATGGATGACGTTGAGCGCAGCATAACTTCTTATGGTTCGGTGCAGGCTGCTAACCTTGAGAAGGGATGTTCGTGGATAACGCTGTTTATAGCCATGGCTCCGTCGCTCGGATTCCTTGGTACAGTTATCGGTATGGTCATGTCGTTTGAGCAGATACAGATGGCAGGCGACATCAGTCCAACCATCGTTGCTGCCGGTATGAAGGTGGCGCTGATAACTACAATATTCGGACTTATTGCCGCCCTGATAATGCAGGTGTTCTACAATTACATACTTTCAAAGATAGAGCACATAACGAGTCAGATGGAAGAGTCGGCCATAACGCTGCTCGACATCATAATGAAATATAAACTTACACGATGATGCGCATCTCATTAAAAAGCATTAGACAACTTTCGGCAGAGCAGATATCCACACGTGTGCTGTATGTTCTGCTTGCCGTCATTGTGCTTCTGTTCGGCGCGTTCTTTCTGATAGGATACGACATTCCGTATGATGAAGATCCGACGTTTAATGCTCCTATGTTTACTGATGCCGTGCTTGTGTTTATTTATATGCTTGTGCTGGCTACGGTGGGCATTACGGCTTATGCCGTGTACAGAAGTATCAAGGGACGCGACAAGACATCTGACACGATCAACAATATTCCGGCGGCTAAGATTGTCTGGCTTACAACAGGCCTTACGGCAGCAAGTCTGTTGCTTACGTTCCTGCTTGGTTCGTCAGAGCCAGTCATGGTCAACGGAGTGAAATATGCTGATGTGTTCTGGCTTAAAGCTACCGACATGTTCATCAATACGGCGTTGATATTGCTGTTTGTTGCCGTCTGCGGCGTAGTGTTCGGACTTTCGGGATACAACAGAAAAGTAAATCTGAATAAATAAAGTGCAGTGTCGTACTGAATATCGCCTTATCAGACATATGTGTTAAGACAAACGGCATGACATCAAATGTGTGCGATATGGCGTACATGCACTTGCATAAAGAAGAATATAACATCGGTCAAAGAAAATGATTCTGAGGCATAACAAACGTGAAGTACCTTTGCTGAACACCACGTCAACGGCTGACATATCTTTCATCCTGTTGGTGTTTTTCCTTATCATGACGTCTATGGACGTTGATAAGGGACTGCAACGTCAGTTGCCTCCGCCTGACCGTGACAAGACAGAAGAGGTGGCTGACATAAGCAAAGGCAACATGCTCGACCTGCAACTTACGTCGTCCAACAAGCTTATTGCTGACGGCAAGCCGCTTGATGTTGCGCAGCTGCGTTCGCGTGTGATGACGTTTGTCGGCAAGACGGCCGACCGCCAGCGTCACATTATATCGGTGACGGTAGACCGCAAGACCAGTTATGACCTTTATTTCAACGTACAGAACGAGATAATGGCGGCGTATAAAACTCTCAGAAACAGATATGCACTGAAGACATACGGGCGGGAGTACGAACGTTGTACGGCCGCGCAGCGTGAGAAAGTAAGAGAATATTATCCCCAGCGTATAGCTGAGACAACGGTGGCTGAAGCCGAAGGAGGTGAGATATGACAATGTTCAGACGCAGCAGGCGTACCGTGCCGATGCTAAACACGGCTGCATTGCCCGACCTTATATTTACGGTGCTGTTCTTTTTTATCACCGTTACACACATGCGCCAGGTAACTCTGAAAGTGAAATACAGAGTGCCGGAGGGAACAGAACTTACTAAACTTACAAAGAAATCTGCCATTACACATATTTATATCGGCAAGCCTACAAAAGAGATGAGGCCGCAGGCTGGAAACAATACGCGCATACAGATTAACGACAAGTATGCAGACATTCCTGCCGTAGTGGACTTTGTTACAGAAGAACGCCGCCGCATGTCGCCTGAAGACGCAAAAATAATGAGCGTGTCGGTCAAGGCTGACCGCGAGACAGAGATGGGAGTTATGAGCGATTTGCGTCAGGCTCTGCGTGAGGCTGGTGCCCTGCGCGTGAATTATTCAGCCGTTGAAAAAAGCAAAAAGTAATTTTTGTTATTGTAAAGATGTTATAATCTGTTATCAAGAAGTAAAATTTTGCTTTAAATCTATTGCAGAAATGATAAATTTATCATATCTTTGCACAAATTAATCGGTCAGTTGGATTTTGATAACAGCATGTTCTTGCGTCACAGATGCCGGCGTTTGCCGTGGCGGACGTATGGCATAAAAACAAAAGCACTCTTTATCCATGGCTGTATTTATGTTTGTTTTAATCTAAAACTTAGAAAATGGCGCATCACAATTTAGATTCATTAGACAAGAAAATCCTTAGGCTTATTGCTGAGGACGCTCGTATTCCTTTCCTTGAGGTGGCTCGTTCGTGCAACGTAAGCGGCGCTGCCATTCATCAGCGTATACAGAAACTCAATAGTCTCGGAGTGTTGAAAGGTTCACAATTTATAATCGACCCTGAGAAAATTGGTTACGAAACATGTGCTTATATAGGTCTGAACCTCAGGAATCCTGAAGATTTTGACAAGGCTGTTGAGGCTTTGAGAAACATACCTGAAGTCGTTGAATGTCATTATACAACGGGCGACTACGATATGTTTATTAAGATTTACGCATTCAACAATCACCATTTGCTCAACATCATTCACGACCGTCTGCAGCCGCTGGGATTGTCACGAAGCGAGACTATCATATCATTCAATTCGGCATTCGACCGACAGTTGCCTATTGTGGACATACCGGTTGACGATGAGGACGAAGATGATGTAATCGAATAAAAATTTAAACCAAGGCGTAATTGCCTTGGTTAATTTGTTATTATGAGGAAACAAGTCTTATTTATTTTATCTTTATTCTTGGCCATTAACCTTCATGCTGAGAATAAGTTTGTTATTGAAGGAAGTGTTGCCAATGTGCCCGACGGTCTTATCGTTGAACTTCTGCGTAATGAAGACAATGTAGGAATGCTTGTGGCTTCTGACACCTTGCGGAACGGCAAGTTCCGTTTTGAGGAAGAAACTTCAGGCAACGGCACCGACTGGATGTTCCTGACGGCAAGGACGGAAAACTATTACAGCATGATTTTGTATCTTTGGGTACGGCCGGGAAGTTCGATAAGAATCTCTGCCGACAATCTTCTTGTGTATACATGGAACGTTGAAAGCGATGTGCCAGAGCAGCAGACAAGGAGCAAGATACTTGCAAGTTCGCGCGATCTCTGGAACGAATATCAGATTTTAGATGGAGATTATGACTCTCTGCGCAGCAGGATAAAATCGGGCAAGTATTCCGGTGAGAAAAAGAAAAGGCAGAAAGCGAGACTCGACAGCATGAAGCAGGCGAAAAGCATGCTGCAGGACCGCATCTCAGCCGTAGAACTTGAGGCTATGGCGAAGCTTGATGTCGACCAGGCCTGGATGCTGAATTATGTTAACACGGCATACATGGTGAATATCTCCAAGAACAAGGATAATCTGGAAAAGGCTAAGGCTCTCTATGCTTATATACCTGATGTGTGGCGTGATTCCTACTCTGGCCGTGAAGCCAAGAATGTTCTTTTCCCCCAGCATGTCGTTGAGGTAGGAGAGGAAGCTGCAGATGCCGACCTCTATGATATTGACGGAAAATTGTGGCATTTGTCTGACTTCAGGGGCAGATACGTGCTTATCGACTTCTGGAGCCGTGGCTGCGGTCCGTGCAAGATGGCCATTCCTGAGATAAAGGAAGCAGCCGACAAGTATAAGGACAGACTTGTGGCGGTAAGCATTTCGGTTGACAATGAGAAGGTGTGGAAGGAGCATTCGGCCACTGAAGGCATTACATGGATGAACCTCAGCGACAAAAATCTCAATACGGGCATTGCCGCTAAATATGGCGTTCGCGGAATACCTTCCTTCGTACTTTTGTCGCCAGACGGGAAAGTTGTCAAGAAGTGGTCGGGCTACAGTAAGGGAGTGATAGAGAAATATATATCCGAACATATCGCCACGGCTGACGTGCCTTCAGGCAAATAGTGTTAGGGCGGATTTAACCCAATTCGGTAATTAAACCGCATATTACTTTATCAGTTTTGTGCATTGATGCTTTCAGTCAGTCTTTTTGTTTCTATTGGCGTCTTTTTGTCATATTTTTATTGACATAACCCGATATGCCTGCGAAAAATCTAACGAAAAACCGTTCAATATAAAGCAAAATACAGACCGAATCCTAATGACAGATTTGGGGTTAAATGACTATTGGGGCTTATCTTAAAATTGTCGCCAAAGAGAACCGACCGGTTGTCTTTGGCGACAAATTTTATTATCTCACATAGTCTACAAAAGCGTATCTGTAGGCATGTTTCTCGTCTATGTCGTGGTCTTCACGCTTTTCTTCTCTCCATCCGTCAAACTCAGGAAAGAATGTGTCGGCATCTTCCGGCGTGTCATCTATCTCCGTAAGACACAACCTGTCGGCACGTTTTATGGCCTGTTCGTAGATGCTTGCCCCACCTATTATATATATGTCCTCGTCGGCAGAGCAGTTGGCCAGGGCTTCGTCGAGCGATGTGTAGCAGTCGCATCCGGCGAAGTCGCGCTTGCTGCGGCTCAGGACGATGTTGCGTCTGTTGGGCAGTGCCCCTTTCGGCAGCGACTCAAAGGTCTTTCGTCCCATTATTATTGTGTGTCCTGTGGTAAGGGCCTTAAACCGTTTGAGGTCGTTTGGCAGCCAGTAAATCAGTTTGTTGTCTTTTCCTATCGCCCGGTTTTGTGCCACGGCGGCAATGATGGTTATTTGCATGATATCTCAGTAGTTAAAGTAGTTATAGTAGTTAAAGTAGTTAAAGCCATTACCTTTGTTGCTGCATTCTGCTGTTGTTATTGTCAATATTCTTGTTGTTGGATGTTTTTCCTGTAAGACTAATGACTTTAACTACTTGGCGAACAACGTGAGCAGTAACTTCTTTAACTACTTTAACTACAGAAATTTATACACTCACCTTTCCTGCAATATGCGGCCAGGGATTATAGTTCTCGAGAGTGAAGTCTTCGTATTTGAAGTCGAAGAGGTCTTTTACGTCGGGGTTGAGCTTCATTACAGGCAGAGGGCGCGGGGTGCGCGTGAGCTGCAGGTCAACCTGCTCAAGATGGTTAAGATATATGTGTGTGTCGCCGGTGGTGTGGATAAACTCGCCCGGCTTTAGTCCCGTCACCTGTGCAACCATCATCAGAAGCAGTGCGTAGGATGCAATGTTGAACGGCACGCCGAGGAATGTGTCGGCGCTGCGCTGATAAAGCTGAAGACTAAGGCGGCCTTCTGCCACGTAAAACTGGAACAGACAGTGGCACGGCGGCAGGTGCATCTGCTCAATGTCGGCCACGTTCCATGCGCTTACTATTATGCGCCTTGAGTCTGGAGTGTTCTTTATCTGGTTGATGATGTTCTTTATCTGGTCTATGTGTCCGCCGTTGTGGTCGGGCCATGAGCGCCACTGATGGCCGTAGACCGGACCGAGTTCGCCGTTCTCGTCGGCCCATTCGTTCCATATCCTTACGCCGTGTTCCTGAAGATATTTAACGTTGGTGTCGCCCTTAAGGAACCACAGAAGCTCGTAAATGATAGACTTCAGATGCAGTTTCTTGGTCGTAAGAAGCGGAAAACCGTCGTCAAGATTAAAGCGCATCTGATTGCCGAAGATGCTTATGGTGCCCGTCCCCGTGCGGTCGTGCTTCATAACGCCTTCGGTTTTGATGCGTCTTAGCAGGTCGAGATATTGTTTCATTGTTGTTTATTTTGTTCTGATTATTTCATTGTATTCGTCAGGCACATGACTGCTCTTTACCTTCCATTCTGCCGGGTAAAGGTTGTTTGCCCTGTTGCCTATGTTCTTTTCGAATCCGAGTGGCACGCCGTTGAACTCTACCAGCACATAGCCGCGCGGCGTGTCGGCCGGTAAGGTTACAGCCTCTTTGCGCAGAAAGCTCATGGCCTGTGCGTAGTTGAGTTCTGCCTGCGCGAAAGTGTCTTTGTTGAGTGCCCTCGACAGGGCGAGCGCCTGTGCCGGAATGATGTCCTTGCCCTTGTTTTCGCCGATGGTTATTCCCGCCGACAATATCTTAAGCGACTTTGCAGCAGCGTCATACACGTCGCGCCACGCCTTTGGTATGGCTGCCGTGATGTTGTCAGAGGTTACAAAGTCGAATCTGTCAGGGTCCTTAATCCAGTCGCGGTTGCAGCTTGCCGTCTCTTTCTTGCTGTTGCGCTGCTTGTCTTTTTTAGCCTTCTTGTCCTTACGCGGCGTGTCGTTGGCGTCGCGTTCGCCGTTTTTGCGCATCACGGCCATGAATATTCCTTCGCCACGAGTAAGTCCGGGCAGGAAACGGTACACAGGTTTGTCGAATCCGCTTAGCAGCGAGCCGGTTATCTTCCAGCTTTCGTCAATGTCAACGGGCAGCAACTCTGCGCCCAGCTCTTCGGTTATATATCTTATGTTTTCTTCGTCTTCTTTGGTGTTGAACGTGCATGTTGAGTAAATCAGCAGGCCGCCCGGCTTCAGGCACTGCCACACGTCGCTCACAATCTCGCGCTGTAGCCGCCAGCATTTCTCCACGTTCTGCACGCTCCATTCGCTTATCGCCATGTCGTCTTTTCTGAACATTCCCTCGCCCGAACACGGCACATCGGTGAGAATTACGTCGAACATAAGACGGCTCTTGCCGAAGTCGCGCGGATAGTTGTTGGTAACAATCACGTCCTCATGACCGAATTTCTGCATGTTCTCAGCCAGAATCTGCGCGCGCGTCCTCATCGGTTCGTTGCTTATCAGCAGGCTGCCTTCGGGCAGGGCTGCTCTCGCCACGGTCGACTTTCCGCCCGGGGCGGCACATAGGTCGAGCATGGTCAGCGGCCCGTCGGACGCATACTGCCTCATGACACGGTCGAGAAACATCGACGATGCTTCCTGAACATAATACAGTCCGGCATGGAGCAGGGGGTCGAACGTGAAGTTTGGCCGTGAGTTAAGATAATATCCGCTGTCGCACCAGCCAACCTTTCCGTCAGAAAGACTTTCGGCAGGTGAGCCGCAGGCACACTTAAACGGATTGAGCCTTATGCTCACGGGCGGCTCGTCGGCCAGTCCGCGGCTTATGATGCTCCACAACTCGTTGCCTGTAAGCGCTTTAGTGTAATTTATAAAATCTTCCGGCAGTGTCATTTGTTAGACGATTTGGATAATGTCGGCAAAGTTACAAATAATTTTAATGTGCGCAACCAAAAAGGTGTCTTGATTTTTTGGTGCCGGCCCTTATATGCATGCCTTCGTGCGTATGTGCCGTGCCGCAACGCATTTTTGTGTCATGGCGCGACTCTCTTGCGGCGCTTTGAAATGTCAGAGTTTTGCGCTGTGTAACCCGTTGATAGTCAGTGCGTTTCCAAAAGACCGTCTTTTGCCTTCTAAAAGGTGCCCTTTTAGCGTGCAATTTGTGGCCTTTTGGAAGGTAAAAGCATACCTTTTGCAAGACCGCCGTTCACGGGCTGTTTTATTGAAGGCGTTTGGTGGCGTTATTCCTGCATGACGGAAGAAATGAGATAAAAATGCATTTTTTTGAAAATTTCTTGTTTTCCGTGCAACCTTTTCACCCTTTCATACGTCTAACGGATAGAACAAAAAATAAAATTAAGATATGAAAAAGTTATTTATCATTTTAGCCATGGCAGCCACGCTGGCCGCTCCTGTTCAGGCTCAGAAGTCGCTCTACAGGCACAATCCGCAGGTGGTGAACAGCCAGACGGCTGCCGACACGGGCGAGGTGGTGGCCTATTCAGACACAACGGGCGCAGCACGCGACACAAGTGCGGCTCAGACAACAGCCTCAGACGAAGACGAGGCAGTAAGCGTAAAGCAGTTTGACGACGTGTCCGATCCGTTTACGCTCATTGCATATCTGGCAGATTTGGGCGGAGCAGGCAGCGTATTGGTGGCCATTGCCTTTGTGTTGCTGTGCATCCTGGTGGTGCTTTCGCCGTTCCTTTTTGTCGCACTCATCATCTATCTGGTGCTGAAAAACCGCAACCAGCGCTACCGTCTGGCCGAAAAGGCCATGGAGAGCGGGCGCCCTATACCCGATAATCTGCTGAAGAAAGACGACTTCAGCAATGAAGCTCTATGGAAGAAAGGCGTAAAGAACGGCTGTCTCGGCATCGGTCTTGTGGTCTGCTTCTACATCATCGGCGCCAATCCGCTCACCGGCATAGGCTGGCTCGTGTTCTTCTATGGTCTCGGTCAGTGTATCATTGCCCGCACCACAGGCCGCAGAAAGCGTACTGACGAAAGCGATTTCTTCATGGACGACATAAAAGACGAGCCGGACGGCGATAAGGAAAAGTAATATTACGGGGTAGAAGGTGAAACAGCTTAATGACATATCGTTGGTTACGAGGGTGGCCGTTTTTCACGACAAGAAGGCGTTCGACGCGCTTGTCGTGAAATACCAGGCGGCCGTCAGGAGGTTCTTCCTCAGCCAGACGCTGGGCGATGCGCAGCTCAGCGACGACCTGGCGCAGGACACCTTCATCAAGGCCTACACCAACATAGGGCGTTTCAGGGGGCTGTCAGGTTTTTCCACGTGGCTTTATCGCATAGCCTACAATGTGCTTTATGACTACAGACGGTCGCATAAGGTGACAGACGACGTAAGCTCTGTGCCGGCAGACCGCAGTGTGGCGCAGGCTGACAAGGGCCTGAGCATCGACATCTACTCGGCACTGAAACTGCTGAAAGACGACGAGAGGCTCTGTCTGACGCTGCAGATAATCGACGGACTGTCCGTCGACAAGATATCAGAGATAACCTCACTGCCGCTGGGTACGGTGAAGTCGCATCTCTCAAGGAGTAAACACAAACTTGTAAATTATTTAAAGGATAATGGATATGACAGATAACAATGACGATGTTCTGGTAAAAAAGTTCTTCAGCGAAAACCGCATTGACGTGCCCGACGACGGATTCTCAAGGCGTGTCATGCGCCGTCTGCCCGACCGCACACGGCGCATCAGCCGTCTGTGGACAGCGGTGTGTGTCGTTATAGGACTGCTGATTTTCTTCAGAAACAAGGGCTTCTCGGTTCTTGTGTCGTGCTTCGACGGCATATTCTCAGATGTCCTTGCCCGCCATGAGCAGCTCAACAATCCTCATCTGCTGTTGCCTGTGGCAATGGTGCTGATACTTTTGTGGGGCGTAGGCTTTGCCGTCCGCGAGCGGTGAGCGGCGTGCATGGCGTTTATCTGCGGCTTCATGATATGATGTTGCGCCTTTCCGGCATGGCGGATTATGTGTCCGTGCCTGCCGTCAAGGCGCATATTGCTTTATCAGATACAATAATCCCCGGAACTGCATGTGTCGTTCCGGGGATTATTGCGTTACATTTCTATCACGAAGCCGTCGTCTTCAGAGCCTCCGTTATCCTGTTCCTTAGCCTTTGGAGGGTTCTTCAGGTTGCCGTTTTCGTCAAACATTCCGTATGTTATCCTCAGCACTATGAACTCGGTGCGGCGGTTCAGCTGGTTGCATATCTCCTGTTTGTCCTTGTCAAGTTTCTTTATAAACTCTTCTGTCAGCACGTCGCCTTCCTTCAGCCACGGATATTTCTCCGTCAGCTTCTTGCGTATTGTCTTCGGCTTCTCCTTGCCGTAGCCCACCGGCGACAGGCGGTCTTTGGCTATTCCGTGCTCTATCAGATAGTTTACCACGGCCTCGGCTCTCTTCTGCGACAGCGTTTTGTTGTATTCCGCGCTGCCCTTATAGTCGCAGTGTGCGCTCAGCTCTATGGTAACGTTGGGGTTTTCGTTCAGCAGCTTGATAAGTTCGTCGAGCGCCTTGGTCGACTCCGGACGCAGCGAATACTTGTCAAAGTCGTAAAAAATGTTGTCTATCAGCACCGGCACACGTATCGAGGCGAGCGGAAACTGCAGCACATATTCTTCTGATTCTGTTACTGGTTTCACCCTCAGTTCTTCCTTATGGTTGAGGAAGCCCTTGCATGTGGCAAGCATCATGTAGTCGACATTCGGGTTTATCACCTGTGTGAAAGAGCCGTCGCCCTTCACGTTCAGCTTCAGGTTGGTGCCGTCGCTGCCTATCATATACACCAGGGCGTCGGGCAGTTCGTAGCCGTCCATCTCGTATACCCATCCCTTCACGGTCTGTATTACCTCAGGTTTCTCAAAGCTGTATATGTGGTCCCAGCCTCTGCCGTCGCCTCTGTTCGACGAGAAGTAGCCGCGGTTATGCGGACCTTCGAAGGTCATTCCGAAGTCGTCTCCATACGAGTTGAGCGGATATCCCGGGTGTTCAAGCACAAATTTTTTTGTCCTTTTGTCCACTTTGGCTATGTATATGTCGAGTCCGCCGAGGCCTTTGTGGCCGTCAGACGAGAAGTAAAGGTCGCCGTTCGACCTGAATGTAGGGAACATCTCGTTGCCCGGCGTGTTGACAGGTTCGCCCAGATTTTCCACGCCTCCAAGCCCGTTGCTCGTAAGTCTCACTCTCCATATGTCGTATCCGCCTTTTCCTCCCGGCATGTCCGATGTGAAGTAGAGCCATTGTCCGTCGGGCGATACGGCAGGATGGGCATAGCTCGACAGCGTGTCGCGTGTTATCTCGAGGGCCGAAGCCTTGCCCCATGCTGCGTCAGAGCGGTTAGATGTTACAATGGTTGCATATCTCGGATAGTTCGGGTCGGTGGTGCATTGTGTGAGATACATCTGACTCTGGTCCGGCGTAAAGCAGCATGCGCCCTCGTCAAACTCAGTGTTGAGGCCTGAAACAATGGCTTCCGGCTTGCCCCATTTGCCCTTGTCGTCCTTCTGCGACACAAATATGTCGCCGGCTTTAGTGCCCGTTATGCCGCTAAGTTCGTCGCCTTCGGCCTCGTTTCTCGTTGATGTGAAGTACAGTTGGTCGTATTCGTCACCGAAGAGCATGGGCGAATAGTCTGCCCGGCGCGAGTTGAACACGTCCATCTTTTTTACTATATATCTCGAGCCGGCTTCCTTTTCGGCCTGTGCTGTCTGTGCCGACAGCAGTCCGGTCTTGGCAAGTTCGTTGTCGGGAAGTGAGTCGAGCACGAGCTGAAACTCCTTTGCAGCCTCCTTATAGCTGCCGTTTTTCATCAGCACACGTGCAAAGGAAAGGTGCGTTTCTATGTCGGCCTTGTTGTATCTTATTGTGTTCCGGTATGCCGCAATAGCCTTTTGTGTTGAGTTTATGCGGTCGTAGCATCTGGCAAGTTTCTTTGCCCGTTCGCCTCTTTTGTCCTTGTCTTTAGGCGAAGTCTTGTTATACGCCGTCTTAAATTCGGCCGCAGCGTCGTAATATTCACCCAAGGCGAGATATTTCTCGCCTTTTTTCATGTAGTGGTCGGCGCCGCACGACGCTGTAAGCAGCATCGTAAAGCATATTATTATGAGTGTGTAAAGCTTTTCTTTCATCACGAAACCTTAGTTGTTATATATAAAACCAATGTACAAGAGCTGTAAAGCCCTTCGTTATTATATAATAACACAAAAAGGCCTGATTTATTGTTTAAAAGGCAGTCTGAATGTGCATCCTTCTTTCCAGCGGCTGCATCCGTAGGCCGTTTTGCCTTTTATGATATGTCCCTGGCCGCAGATTGGGCATGCAGAGCCTACTATCGAGTCGTCGGCCTGCATCGTCTGCTGTGCTGGTTCGGGTTTGGCTGTCTGTGTCGCATCGGCATTCTGCGTTGCGTCAGGCTGTTTTTCGGCAGTTTTTACGGTCTTGCTTTCCGGCTTCTTTCTTGGTTTCGACGCCTTCTTCTGCGTCTTTTTCTTCATGTCTTCGTCACTCATTATTGTTACGTGACGGTTGCTGTTGTCGGCCAGAACGTCGTTGACTATCGTGGTGATCTGCTCTTTCAGTTCGTTGATAAACTGTCCGGCGTCATATTTCTTGTGCTCAATGTCGCGCAGTTTCTTCTCCCATATACCCGTGAGTTCGCAGCTCTTGAGCAGTTCTTCCTTGATGGTGTCAATGAGTTCTATGCCCGTAGGAGTGGCAACTATGTTTTTTCTTTCGCGCTTGATGTAGCGTCTCTTGAACAGAGTCTCGATAATGTTGGCTCTCGAAGACGGTCTTCCGATGCCGTTCTCCTTCAAGGCGGCGCGCAACTCCTCGTCGTCGACAAACTTTCCGGCCGTTTCCATCGCCCTGAGCAGTGTTGCTTCGGTGTAATATTTGGGCGGAGTGGTCCATTTCTCGGTGAGTGTCGGCGTATGGGGGCCGCTCTCTCCCTTTGTGAATGCCGGCAATGTGCGCTCCTCGTCGGAGTTGTTTGCAGCATCGTTGTCGGCGTTTTGCGCGTCCTTGTCATACAGAACGCGCCATCCCGGGTCGTTTATCTGCTTGCCGCTGACCTTAAAGTCAACGTCCTCAACCTTGCCCATGACGGTGGTTGTGGAGAACTTGCAGTCGGGGTAGAACACGCTGATGAAGCGGCGGGCTATCAGGTCGTAGACGTTACGCTCGAGGTCGGTAAGGTTAGAAGCCGGAACGCCGGTGGGGATGATGGCGTGGTGGTCGGTTACCTTAGACGAGTCGAACACCTTCTTGCTCTTTGGCAGCTTGGCGTTTGCAAGCGGAAGCGTGAAGGCTTCGTAGCCCCTGAGCCCCTTGAGAGTGGCGGGACACTTGGGATAGATGTCGTCGCTGAGATACTGAGTGTCCACACGGGGATACGTGGTGAGCTTCTTCTCGTAGAGCGACTGTATGGTGTTGAGCGTCAGTTCGGCGCTCATGGAGAACTTCTTGTTGCAGTCTACCTGCAGCGACGTAAGGTCGTAGAGATGCGGGGGAGCCTCTTTGCCGGCTTTCTTCTGCACGTCGGTTACGACAAAGGGCTTGCCTGCTATCTTGTCGAACGACTGCTCGCCTTCTTCCTTGCTGGTAAACTTGCCCGAAGTGGCCGTGAACAGCGTGTCGCGGTATATCGTTGACAACACCCAGTAAGGCTCCGGCTTGAAGTTGTCTATCTCCTTCTGACGGTTCACTATCAGTGCGAGGGTGGGCGTCTGCACGCGTCCGATGGACAACACCTGCCTGTATTGTCCGTATTTTAGCGTGTAAAGCCTTGTGGCATTCATGCCGAGAATCCAGTCGCCTATGGCGCGGCTCAGTCCGGCGAGATACAGAGGCTGATATTCGTTCTGGTCTTTCAGCGACTGAAATCCCTCGCGTATGGCCTCGTCTGTCATCGACGATATCCACAGACGCTTGACGGGGCATTTGGCCTGAGCCTTCTGCATGACCCATCGCTGTATCAGTTCACCCTCCTGTCCGGCGTCGCCGCAGTTTATTATGCTGTCTGCTGCCTGCATGAGCTTCTCTATCACCGAGAACTGCTTGCGGATGCCGGCATCGTCTATCAGCTTTATGCCAAACCGCTGAGGCAGCATCGGCAGTGCGCTCAGGCTCCACCTCTTCCATAGGGGCGTATAGTCGTCGGGCTCTTTCAGGGTGCATAGATGACCGAAGGTCCATGTAACCTGATAGCCGTTGCCCTCCATGAATCCGTCGCACGGCTTTGTTGCGCCCAGGATTCGTGCTATGTCTTTTGCTACACTTGGTTTCTCTGCAATGCAGACAATCATATATTATGCTTTTATAAGATGTATTTTTTGTTTTATGTGAGATGTTGCTGTCGCACAGGTTGGGCCGTATGGCCGTTGCCTGCGGCGGCAGAAGGGCATCAGTAGCCCAGGTCTTCGCCGACGAGAACCACGGTGTGGCGTCCTGCCGGATGAGAGTTGCGTGTGAAGTGGATGTAGTTGCAGATGCTCTCTGGCGAGTTGCAGTTGTGGCATACGCCGTCTGTCAGACACGGAGTCTTGATGTCGAAGCGTGCCGCATTAATCGGACTTGCCGTAGAGCGTGCCCTTGCCAGTGCGCTCTGAACATCCTGTGCCACCTTGTTGAGTCCCACGACGAATATCACGTGCTTGGGTCCGAAGGTTATCGCTGCCACGCGGTTGCCGTTGCCGTCGATGTTCACTATCACGCCGTCCTCGCTTATGGCGTTGACGCTCGACAGATAGTAGTCGCACGAAAAAGCCTCGCGGTAAATCTGCTGCGCCTCGTCGCGCGTCTTGGCCTCGTCGCGGTCGAGCACCTTCAGGTCTCTTTCGTGCAGGGCCTTTGTCAGCCGCATGTCCCTTATGGTCATCGAGCCGCCCCACGTAACGCTGCTTCCGTCGGGAATCATGGCCGACACAGCCTTTACGGCCTCGGCCGCCGTGGCGCAGTAACAAGCCTCAAAATTGCGGCGTTTCAGGTTCTTGATCATCTTTGCAGCGAGCTTCTCGTTGCGTATCTCTTTAGGTGTCATAATGTTTCTGTAATTATATGTTTGGTGTGAAACAGGAGTGCAAAATTAATAAAATTGCTTCATACATCGTTGACTTTTAAGCATTGTTTATAAAAAAACTTTCCACCTATTATATATAATGCCGCCGTCGGCGCGACGTCATGACAGCTGAAACACTCTCGCCGTGCGCATGTTACGGGCAGGTTCACACCGGTCGGAAACGGATAAAATATGCCTTTGTAAGTGGTTGATAATCAGATGGTTTCTAAAAGGTGTCGTTTTACGCTGCAAAAGGGCATCTTTTGCAGCGTAAAACATGGCCTTTTGCAGCCTGAAAGGTCACCTTTTGCAAACCGTCCGTCCTGCGCGCCATATCTGCCCGGTGCCGTCATGCCTGCGAGGGCGTGGTCTGCAGTGAAGGCTCTGGATGCGTCGTGTCGGTGCCAGTCTGCAATGTCGGTTTTGCAGTCTGGAGCATTGTGCTGCCAAAGTGATTTTCTTTGCGCAAGAGAGGCTCAGTTTGTCGTCCCGTTGTGCTTGTCGTTCGCTTTAAAATTATTACCTTTGCGGTGGGCATGCAGCCTCCGCACAATGACTGAAATGTTTTTTGCCGGCGGTTAAGATGGTTGCGCCCGAATGCGTGGCAGGCTCTTGGCATGTAGTTTTGCAGTCGCCGCGTGCGGACAAGAAAAATACAAAAGATATGAAAACAGGACTTTTTATTCCCTGCTATGTCGATGCGCTGTATCCTGAGGTGGCGGTGGCTTGCTACAAGCTGCTGAAGCATCTTCAGGTAGACGTAACGTATCCGCTAAAGCAGACATGCTGCGGCCAGCCTATGGCAAACGCCGGCTTTGAGAGCAAGGCTGTGCCCTTGGCCGAGCATTTTGAGGACATCTTCAAGGGTTTCGATTATGTGGTGGCCCCTTCGGCCAGTTGTGCGGCTTTTGTAAAGCTCAACTATCCCAGACTGCTTCAGGGCAAGCATTTCTGCGAGACGTCAGACAAGATAATGGACATCTGCGAGTTTCTGCACGATGTACTGAAGGTAAAGTCGCTGCCAGGCAAGTTTTATCATAAGGTAAGTCTGCACAACTCCTGCCACGGAGTGCGCGAGCTTGGCCTTTCGTCGCCCAGCGAGCGCAATATCCCTAAATATTCAAAGCTCAAGGACCTGCTGTCTCTCGTAGAAGGCGTAACCGTCTGCGAGCCGGAGCGCGTTGACGAGTGCTGCGGATTCGGCGGCATGTTCTCGGTTGAGGAGCCTGAGGTGTCTACACAGATGGGCATCGACAAGCTGGAACGCCACATGGCCACGGGCGCAGAGTATATAACAGGCCCCGACAGCTCGTGCCTGATGCATCTGCAGGGCGTGGCAAAGCGGCAGCAGAAGGACATAAAGTTTATTCACATCGTACAAATTTTAGCGGCAGGACTATGAGCACACTACACAGAAAAGCAGCACAGACGTTCCTGAAGAACGGAGAGAACGCCAAGTGGCACGACGCCACGTTCTGGGCACTGCGCGACAAGCGCGACAACATGGCCATGGGACTAGACGAGTGGGAACGCCTGCGCGACACGGCCAGCGCCATAAAGCGCCACACCGTAACGCATCTTGACAAATATCTTGAGCAGTTTGCCACAAATGCCGAGAAGAACGGAGTGAAGGTTCACTGGGCAAAAGACGCAGAAGAGTTTAACAACATTGTGCTTGAAATACTCACGTCACACAACGTGAAAAAGCTCGTGAAGAGCAAGTCGATGCTGACGGAGGAGTGCGAGATGAACCCCTTCCTCGAGCAGCACGGCATAGACGTCGTTGAGACAGACCTCGGCGAGCGCATTCTTCAGCTTATGAAGCAGAAGCCGAGCCACATCGTAGTGCCGGCCATACATATCACGCAGGAAGAGGTGGGACATCTCTTTGAGCGCGTGCTCGGAAGCGAGAAGGGCAATTATGACCCCACATATCTTACATATCAGGCACGCATAAGCCTGCGCAACGAGTTTATGACGGCCGACGCAGGCATGACGGGCGCCAACTTTGGCGTTGCCGCCACGGGCGACATCGTGGTGTGCACCAACGAGGGAAATGCCGACATGTCTACCTCTGTGCCTAAGCTGCATATAGCCGCAATGGGCCTCGAGAAGGTGATACCCGACTACCGTTCGCTGGCTGTGTTCCAGCGTCTGCTCTGCCGCGCGGCCACAGGTCAGCCTACAACAGCCTTCACATCACACTTCCGCAAGGCGCGTCCGGACGGCGAGATGCACATAATATTGGTAGACAACGGACGCAGCGACATCATAGCGAACACGGAACACTGGGAGACGCTGAAGTGCATACGCTGCGGCTCTTGCATGAACACGTGCCCCGTCTACCGCCGCAGCGGAGGCTACTCATACACATACTTCATTCCGGGACCTATCGGAATAAACCTCGGAATGCTGAAAAGTCCGGTTAAATATTCCGACAACGTGAGCGCATGCTCGCTCTGCTGTTCGTGCGACAATGTGTGCCCCGTTAAGGTGAACCTGTCGGAACAGATATACAGATGGCGCCAGAACCTCGACTCGCTGGGCAAGGCAGACCCGATGAAGAAGGCCATGTCGGCAGGCATGGAGTATCTCTTCGGCCATCCGGGCCTCTACAGCACGTCGCTCAGATTTGCGCCGCTGGCCAACCATCTGCCGCGACTGCTGATGTATAACAAACTTAACGGGTGGGGCATAGGGCATGAGATGCCGGAGTTCCCGCGCGAATCATTCCAGACAATGTGGAAGAAAGGAGAAGTGAAATGAGCACGAAGGAAGAAATACTTTCAAGATACCGCCGCAACATGAAGGTTACGGGGCAGTATGACATGCCCGACTTTAGCACTCTGAAGGGTGTTGAGTACGACAATACTCTGGCGCAGTTTGTAGCCATGAGCGAGAATGTGGGCAGCCATGTGGTAGACCTGTCCGCCGGCGACGACATAAACAGTGTTATCAAGAGCCTCTATCCCGAGGCAAAGGTGTTTGCGAGCAGTCTGCCCGAAATAACCATTGCCGACCGCAATCCCGACACCGTTGAAAAGGCGCAGGACCTCAACGGAACCGACGTTGGCATTGTAAGGGGCGAAATAGGAGTGGCAGAGAACGGCTGTGTGTGGATTCCGCAGACCATGAAAGAGAAGGCCGTATGCTTTATCTCTGAATATCTTGTCATACTGCTCAGCCGCAAGAGCATCGTGAGCAACATGCATCAGGCATACGAGCGCATACAGTTTACCGACTATGGCTACGGCTCGTTCATATCAGGACCGTCCAAGACGGCCGACATCGCGCAGGCTCTTGTTATGGGAGCGCAGGCTGCGCGAGGCGTAACCGTGATACTTACAGACTGAAATTCTGTAGTCTACAATACATAAATTAAGCCCAAACCGGCTGTTACTCTTTCTGAAAGATGTAATATAACAACCGGTTTGGGCTTTATCTTTTGTTTGATTTACCTTATCGTAGGCGTCAGAGTTCGAAGAAGAGCTTCTGCGTTACAGAGCATCCTATGGCCTCCTTAAAGTCGCAGAGGCCGTTGTTGGGCACCCCGTCTTCGGTCGACGGGCCGATGTCGAGAATCCTGAAGCCTTTTTGGTAGTAATATTCGAAGACCTTGTATGCAAGAAAATTCATCGTCCTTAGGCTGGCGTATTGCCTCAAGTCGCCCCAGTAAATCACCTGTGCCACGTCGTCCGTTACCTTAAACACCTGTGCGGCAGCCACGTCGGTGCCGTTGTGCGACACCACAAAGAAGTCGGCATCAATTATTTTCACCGTGTCGGCAACATTCTGCAGGCTCATTCTTAGCGGATAGCCGTGTTCCTTCCGGTTGATGCTTATCACGCCGTATGCCCTCGATATGTCGTCGGCATTACTGCTGTCGAGATGAGATATTACGAAATCTTCGGCCATGGCTTTGTGCAGGTTCTTGCGTGCGCTGCGGTCTATGAAGTCTTCATAATGCGGAAATCTCGACAGGTCGAAGTGATAGTTGAGGTCGATGTTGGTAAGCCTGCCGTTTCTGAACATCACGTTTGCCCATTTCGATAGTTGCGTATCGTCGTAGACCGACGGCTGCAGCGTTATCTTTATCTTCTTGTCATGGCTTCTGCCACAGTCTTTCAGCAGGGCAGCGGCCTCGTCCATGTAGGCAATGCGCTGCGGCGTCTTCATGTTGAAACCGCCGTATGGGGCAGAGAACGGACTGCACATGCTGTCGCCTTTCTCGCCGAGAACAATCGAGAATCTGGTCTTGTTGTCCTTAATCAGAATGTAGTGAAGGCCGCTGGTCTTGGCCTTGTTAAGCTCTGAAAACTCCGGCGTGTTGTAGACATGGGCATAAAATCCTGCCTGAGCATATTCTTCGGCTGTAACTTCGTATAGTTGCATACGGCTTTTCGGCTTAAAAGTTGTTGAGAAGTTCTATCACGTTGTCCTGTTCCTTCTCGTCGAGTGCAGGGCTCATGGGCAGGCTCAGTTCCTGTCTGTGTATCAGTTCTGTTACCGGCAGCTGCATCCCGGCCCAGCTTTCGTAGCATTTCTGCTTGTGAGGTGCTATGGGGTAGTGCACTTCTGTCTGCACTCCGTGCCCGCTCAGATAGGCTTTCAGTTCGTCGCGCCTCTCACAAAGAATGGGGAAAATATGGAAGACACTGTTCTCCCAATATCCTTCTGACGGCACTTTTATGCTCTTGTTGTCGATGCCCTTTATGTAGCGCAGCGCCTTTTTTCTTCTCATTTCGTTGTCTTCGTCAAGATATTTCAGCTTGACGTCAAGCACGGCAGCCTGCAGTTCGTCTATGCGGCTGTTGCGTCCTATGTGGTCGAATACATATTTTCTGGCTGAACCATAGTTGCCAAGCGAGCGCACCATGTCGGCAAGTTCGCCGTCGTTTGTGGTCATGGCGCCCGCATCTCCCAGTGCGCCGAGGTTCTTTGTCGGGTAGAAGCTGTGTCCTGCGGCATCTCCCAGTGCGCCGGTGCGTATGCCGTTGTGCATGCATCCGTGTGCCTGTGCGTTGTCTTCAATGAGCTTCAGGTTATATTTTCTGCACAGTTCGCCTATATTCTCGGTGTATGCGCAGCGTCCGTAAAGATGCACAATCATTATGGCTTTGGTGCGTCCGGTTATGGCCTGCTCTATGAGTCTGTCGTCTATTTGCAGCGTCTCGATGTCCGGTTCAACCAGTACAGGCACCAGTTTGTTCTCCGTAACGGCCAGTATCGATGCTATATAGGTGTTTGCCGGAACGATAACCTCGTCGCCTTCCGTCATTACGCCCATCTCTATGTAGGCTCTCAGAATGAGCGTGAGCGCGTCGAGTCCGTTGCCGCAGCCCACGCAGTGAGCCGTGCCTATGTATGACGCAAAGTCGTGTTCAAAGCGTTCTGTCTCCTTGCCGCGCAGATACCATCCGCTGTTTACCACCCTCTTGACGGCTTCTTCAATTTCAGACGAGTATCTTTCGGTGTTTTTTGTCAGGTCAGAATATTTTATAATCTTGTTCATCTTTACATTTTTTGCTTGCATGTTATAGCTCTTGCAACTTGTCCTTGACGTATTCCAGATAGTCGTTATAGTCGCGTATGTAGTCTTCTTCCTCAAATCTTTCAGAAGCAAGCACAAGGCATACCGCCCCGGATGAGAAGTCGTCGAGCGTTCGCCAGATGTTCACGTCGATGAAAAGTCCCTGATATGGGTGGTTAAGAAGAAATGTCTTCTTCTCCTTTCCGTTGTCAAGCGTAACGCTGAAGCTTCCGCTTATGGCTACAAGAAACTCCTTGCATTCCTTGTGTGCATGCCCTCCACGGCTTTCTCCTGCCGGTACGTCATACACCCAGTAAGTGCGTTTAATGGCAAACGGTATATGGTTTTCGCCCTCAGTTACAGTGAGATTGCCTCTTGGGTCGATTATTTTCGGAAGGTCAATTATTTTGTTCATATTAACTATTTTAAGGTCTTAGGCTTATATGGCAGTACGACTGGGCATATATATTTGCCCTTGCTCCGTCGTTATTTATGGATTTTTTATCTTATTACGGTTTCTGCCAGTCGCTTGGCCTTGTCTCTCAGTGCTGTTGTGTCAGCATCTGCATCTCCATAACAGAGCACTACGCCCATGCGTCTGTTCACGTGCTGTTCCTGCTTTCCGAAGATGCGCAGGCGTGTATAGTCCTCTTTCAGCACGTCGAGCATGTTGTATTCGGGTTCGTGGTTTGCCTCCTCCTTTGCCAGAACGACGGCGCTTGCGCCTGCATGCTCAAGATGTATGGCCGGAATAGGCAGTCCCATTACGGCACGGAAGTGCAGTTCAAACTCGTTGAGGTTGAGTGTGTGTCCGAGCGTTACCATGCCTGTGTCGTGCGGACGGGGTGAAAGTTCTGAGAATACGACGCCCTTGTCGCGGCTAAGGAAAAATTCCACGCCCCATATTCCGGCTCCTGTCAGCGCCTTTGTAACGGCTTCTGCCATGTGCTGCGCTTCCTTAAGGTCGGCTTCGCTCAGTGCAAACGGCTGCCAGCTTTCGCGGTAGTCGCCGCTCTTCTGTACGTGTCCTATCGGCGGACAGAAAAGAGTAGGGCCGTCTTTCTGTGTAACTGTAAGGAGTGTAAATTCGCTGTCGAAGTGTATAAACTCTTCGATTATTATTTCCTTGACGTCTCCGCGGCTGCCTTCCATGGCTGCATTGAAGGCTGTCTCGAGTTCATCTGCCGACTTTACGATGCTCTGACCGTGGCCTGACGACGACATGAGCGGCTTGATAACGCACGGGAAACCAATCTCTTTTGAGTGCTCCTTCAGTTCGTCGAGCGTCTTTGCATAGAAATATTTGGCAGTTTTCAGTCCGAGTTCCTTTGCTGCCAGGTCGCGTATGGCTTTGCGGTTCATGGTGAAGTTCACGGCACGTGCGCTCGGAACTACCTGTATTCCTTCTTTCTCAAAGTCGAAAAGTCGCTCTGTGCGTATGGCTTCTATTTCCGGAACGATGATGTCAGGCTGGTGTTTTTTCACCACTTTGTCGAGCGCATCGCCGTCGAGCATGCTGAACACCTCGCTTTCGTCTGCCACCTGCATGGCCGGAGCGTTGGCATAGCGGTCGCATGCTATAACATATTGTCCGGCACGTTTTGCCGCAATTACAAATTCCTTGCCCAGTTCTCCCGAGCCTAAAAGCAATATTTTCTTCATTGTTTATTCTTTAATTAGTTGTTTTACCATTTGCCATTCAGGCGACACGGCCATTCTTCTTACATTTGCCTCTATGATTTTTCTCATTGTTTCGGGGCTTACGCCATGTTCCTTTGCTATGTCTTCAAGCGGCTTGACGTCGTTGCCGAACAGTCCGTAATACTGCTGAAGCACGGCTTCGTCGTCGGCGTAGATAAGGTGCATGATGTGCTTAATGTAGTGTTCCACCTTCTCGCTCACGCAGTGAGGCTCTTTGCCGAGCCTTATCAGAAAATCCTGAAGCTCTTGTGACAGTGCGTCCATCTTGATAAATGAAAAGTTGTTGTTATTATGTTTGATTTGTAAGATGTCAGGAAACGCAGCTCGTTTTCACGTTTCCTGACATCGTTTTTGGGCTATCTGTTTGAATACATCTGTTCGTAATACTTCTGATAGTCGCCGCTCGTAACCTCCTTTACCCATTCCTGGTTATCAAGGTTCCATTTAATCGTCTTCACAATTCCTTCGGCAAACATCGTCTCAGGATACCATCCTATGTCGTTCTTTATCTTTGTCGGGTCGATGGCATAGCGCTGGTCGTGGCCCAGGCGGTCTTTGACGAATGTGATAAGGCTGTCGTTAATCCAGTCGATGGCTATCTCGCCGTCAGCGTCTTTCACCTGTTTCTTCAGTATCTTGCGCAGCTCCTTGTCTTCGGCCATCATGTCGTGTATGGTCTTTATGGTCAGTTTTACGATGTCGATGTTTGTCATCTCGTTGTGGCCTCCGACATTATACACTTCGCCTTCCTTGCCTTCGCGCACCACGAGGTCGATGGCCTTGCAGTGGTCTTCAACGTAGAGCCAGTCTCTTACGTTGTCGCCCTTGCCGTATACGGGCAGCTGCTTGCCTTCGAGGATGTTGTTTATTATCAGCGGAATAAGTTTCTCGGGGAAGTGGTAAGGGCCGTAGTTGTTAGAGCATCTTGTGATAGACACGGGCATGTGGTATGTGTCATGATAGGCCATCACGATCATGTCTGCACTTGTCTTTGACGCACTGTAAGGGCTGTGGGGGCAGAGCGGTGTGTTCTCTGTGAAGAAACCGTCCTTGCCCAGCGAGCCGTACACTTCGTCGGTGCTGACCTGATGGAATCGCTTGCCGGCTTTCCATACAGGATATCCTGTTTCGTCCTTGCCCGTAACCCATGCTCTTCTTGCAGCGTCGAGCAGGTTCTGCGTGCCGAGTATGTTGGTCTCGAGGAACAGCTGCGGATTCTCTATGCTGCGGTCTACATGGCTTTCAGCAGCAAAGTTTACGACATAGTCGATGTCATTTTCTGAAAACAGCTTGTCTGCCAGTTCTCTGTCGCGGATGTCTCCGTGCACAAACACGCATCTCTTTCCGTCGATGTCGTCTTTTATCGTGCCATAGTTGCCGGCATATGTCAGCAGGTCGAGCACTATAATCTTAATCTCCTCTTCCTTATATTTTTTGTAAAGAAGATACTTTATAAAGTTTGAGCCGATGAATCCGGCAGCTCCGGTAACAAGATAAGTTTTCATATTATTGATTTTAATTGTTAGTATTCTTATTTAAGATAACTCAGTTTTCGCCTAAAAATTGTGTACGTCTGCTTTTCTTGGGTCAGACAGCGTAACCACCTCAAGGTCTTTAAACGTGCTTCCGTCTATGGTGAGCCTTATCAGTGTGCGGTCTTTATGCCATCCCTGCAGGCCTGCCGCACCGGGATTGATGTGCAGCAGATTGAGCGTCTTGTCGAATTTAACTTTAAGTATGTGCGAGTGTCCGCTGATGAAGAGTTGTGGCGGCATGGCATATATCGAGCCTCTTATGCTTGCGTCATAGTTGCCCGGATGGCCTCCGATGTGCTTCATGAGCACTTCGGTGTCCTCACATTTCCATCGCAGAGTCTCCCTGAACATGCGTCGCAGGTCGCCCCCGTCGCAGTTGCCGTAGACGGCTCTGAGAGTGCGGAATTCTGCCAGCTTCTGTGCCACCTCAAGCGACCCGATGTCGCCTGCGTGCCATATCTCGTCGCACGGCTCGAAGTATTTCAGGTATTTGTCGTCCCAGTAGGCGTGTGTGTCGCTTATTATTCCTATGCGTTTCATTCTTTGTCTGTGACTTGTTTGTGCAGTGTGCAGCCGGCACATCCCGCTGTGGTCATGCCGTGCTGCATAAGTTTTATTTCAGGTCGAGGCTTTTTGTGATAAACTCTTTCAGGAATCCGGCCGTGCCTTCGATGCCGAGCAGGCTTGAGTTTATGCACAGGTCGTATGATGTGCTGTGCCCCCATTTCTTGCCCGTGTAATAGTTGTAGTAAGACGAGCGGCTGTCTTCCTTGTTCTCTATAATCTTCTTAGCCTCTTCCCTGTTGCAGTTGTGTCTCTTGCATATGCGCTCTATGCGTTCGTCGATGTCGGCTGTGATGAACACGCTTACCATGTTGTTGAAGTCGCGTAGCACATAGTCGGCACATCTGCCCACGAACACGCACGAGTGGGCTTCTGCAGCCTTGCGTATGGCGTCGCTCTGAAACTGGAACAGGCTTTCCTGCGACAGCTTGTTGTTATAAAAGCAGTTGTCTGAAATATAGGGTACGTGCATGTGGAAAAGCGACTTGAAAAATCCCTTTTTCTCATCGTTCTGCTCGAAAAACTTCTCGCTGAATCCGCTTTCCTTTGCGGCCAGATTCAGCAGCTCGCGGTCGTAAAACTTGCATCCGAATTCGTCTGCGAGCATCTTGGCGATAATCATTCCGCCGCTTCCGAGCTGTCTGCCTACGTTAATTATTATTTTCTTCTTGGTTTCCATAAGCTATGGCGTTATGTTGTTTTTTGAATTTTCTCATATATTTTGTCATCATCACGGCAGCCATGAGCGAGGCTATTGTGTCGGCTGTTGGCAGCGACATCCACACGCCGTCGAGCTTGAAGAACTGCGGAAGGATGATAAGCAGCGGCAGCAGGAACAGCATCTGTCGTGACAGCGACAGGAATATGCTTATCTTTGCCTTGCCGATGCTCTGGAAGAAGTTGGTTACAACCATCTGATATCCCACGAACGGGAATGCTGCCATGTTGATCTTTATGGCCCTCATGGCCTTGTCTATCAGTTCGGCGTCTGTCGTGAACAGGCGTGCGCACTCGTATGGGAAGATGTGAACGATGAGGAATCCCGTGGTAGTAATGGCGGTTCCTGCTATTATTGCGCATTTAAGCACCTTCATGAGTCTGTCGAAGCGCTGCGCCCCGTAGTTGTAGCCGGCTATGGGGAGCATGCCCTGGTTGAGGCCCATGGTGATCATGATGAACACGAATGCCACCTTGTTGGCTATGCCGTAGGCGCCTACTGCCATGTCGCCGCCGTATTTATACAGGCTGGTGTTGATGAATATCACCACGATGCATGCGCATACGTTCATGGCGAAGGGCGACATACCTATGCCTATGATGTTTTTCAGGATGTTGCTTCTTAGCTTGTATATGCCTTTCTTGAAGTGTACTATCTCGCTCGACTTGCTGAGCAGCCATAGCTGCCATGCAAGTGCCGTTACCTGAGATATCACGGTGGCCAGTGCGGCGCCCTGTATGCCCATCTTCAGCGGCCAGATGAATATAGGCGCAAGGACGGTGTTGAGCACCACGGACGACATCGTGGCAAACATGGCATGGCGCGGTTTGCCCACGGCGCGCAGTATGGCGTTCATGCCGAAGAATGTTTGCGAAAACACGTTTCCTGCCAGCACCACCAGCATATATTCGCGTGCGTAGGGTATTGTGTTCTCGCTCGCGCCGAAGAAATAGAGTATCGGGTCGAGAAACATCAGCGATATTATGCCGAATGCCACTCCGACGATGATGTTCAGCACGATGCTGTTGCCGAATATAAGCTCAGCCTTGCGGTAGTCTTTCTGGCCAAGCTTGACGGAGATACAAGTAGACGAACCTATGCCCACGGCTGCTCCGAACGCTGCCGAAAGGTTCATCAGCGGAAAGGTGATGGCCAGTCCGGATATGGCCAGCGGACCCACGCCCTGGCCGATAAAGATGCTGTCGATCATATTGTACAGCGAGGCTGCCGTCATCGCTATGATGGCAGGAAGGGCATACTGCATAAGCAGTTTGCCGACCGGTTTCGTTCCCAGTTCAAGTGTTGCTTGTTTATTATCCATAATGTTTACCAATCTTATTCTGTGCAAAGTTACTGCATGTTGGCTTAAATACAAAGCAAAAAGTTGTAAAAAGCTGTTTTATTTTGTTTCGCGGCGCATGATTTTGTCATTATTTTATAATATGTGTGTCATTTCCTGAGTTGATAATTGTTAACTAAATTGCCTGTTTTGCCCTGCAGCAGTTTTGTTGTCAGAAAATCTGCGGCAGTCTGTTTCCTGCTGCTTTTTGTGTGATTTTGCCATGGCCGTTTACGGCTTGTTTATGTGCAGAATGTTCTTTCTGTCATATTTTATGTCCTTTCCGTGAACATCTGGCCTTCTGTCTTGATTCATGATGTATGAAACTGCCTGCCGTTTAACCTTGTCCTGTCTTGCAAAAGGCCGTCTTTTGGCTTCCGAAAGGCCATGTTTTGCATCGTGATACACTGCTTTTCGTGCTTAAAACCTATGCTTTTTGTGTATATACTTGCTGCCATACGCAGGCAAGCATGCCGTAAAGGGCCTGTCAAGTGTTAATATTTAACATTCTCCTGTTGCCGTTTTAACATTCTCGGCACGTGCCGTCGTGGTCTTAACATGGCTTAAGGGGCATCGGCTGGTCTTGCCGGTGCTGTAGGGAAAACGCGAAAATAAACCCTGCATAGTCTTTGCGTTTACGCTTAAAAAAGCTAACTTTGCATTTGCTTAAATTTATGTAGGCAGATGAAAAAACTTATAACACTTTTGATGCTTTTATCCCTTGTCATGCCTTCGTCGGCTTATGGCACAGACGGGGCACGCAAGAAAAAATATCCCGGAGGCAAGACATACATGTATCGCGTTGAGCTTAAGGACAAGACAGGCACGCCTTACAGCCTTGCTCGTCCTGAAGATTACCTATCGGTGAAGTCGCTCGACCGCCGCAGACGTCAGGGACTGCAGGTTGACTCTACCGACTTGCCTATAAATCCTGCATACATATCAGCCGTAAGTACCGACGGAGTTGAGGTGGTGAGCCGCAGCAAGTGGAACAACACTCTGCTCGTTCGCTGCAAGCAGCCCGAGCGTGTCAGACAGCTATTGTCGCTGCCTTTTGTCAAAAGCGTAAGGAAAGTATGGACGTCGCCTGATTCTGTCAGCGAGGTTTCGTCGAGAATGAAATACCACACCGAGTTTAACCGCTGGGACACTGTGGCGCAAAACTACTATGGCGTTACGCGCGAGCAAGTTGAAATGATTGGCGGTGTGCGCATGCATAATCACGGATTTACGGGCAAGGACATCACCATTGCCGTTCTTGACGGAGGATTCATGAACACCGATTTGATACCTTGTCTGCAGAATGTAAACATCCTCGGGTGGGAAGATTTCGTTGTGCCGAAGTCCAAGAGCGTTTTCAAGGAGATGGAGCATGGCACAAAAGTGCTGTCGGTAATGGCCGTAAAGGTGCCTTACACCTTTGTGGGCACGTCGCCCGATGCGGCTTACTGGCTTCTGAGATGTGAGGACGAGACGGGCGAAAGCCTTGCCGAGGAAGACTACTGGGCTGCTGCTGCCGAGTTTGCCGACAGCGTGGGCGTTGACATTATCAGCAGCTCCTTGGGCTTTCATGATTTCGACGACAGTTCGTTCAATTATAAATATGCTCAGCTCGACGGCCATACGGCACTGATATCTGCCACAGCTTCGATGCTGGCGTCAAAGGGAATAGTGCTTGTAAACAGCGCCGGAAACGACGGCATGTCTTCATGGAAGAAAATCAATGTGCCTGCCGATGCACACGACATACTGACCGTAGGCGCCGTGAGTCCCAACATGCGCAATGCCGCTTTCAGCAGCGTAGGCCCTACAGCCGACAACCGTGTCAAGCCCGACATAATGGCCCTTGGCAGTCCGGCGTCGGTTGTTACGGGGCGAGGCACCATCATCAAGGATATGGGCACTTCGTTTTCAACGCCTGTGGTGTCGGGCATGGTGGCCTGTCTTTGGCAGGCGCTGCGCGACAAGACGGCATTGGAGATTATCGACCTCGTGAGGCGTTGTTCCGACAATTATTCCACTCCTGACAACATTTACGGCTATGGCGTGCCCGACTTCTGGCGTGCCTACGTCATGGGCCGGCAGCAAAACCGCTCAAAATGACACACACCGTATCGCTTCTTGAACTCAACCGGCTCGTAAGAGATGCGCTCGAGCTAAGCATGCCAGGCGACTATTGGGTTGAGGCTGAGCTGGCAGACGTGCGCGAGTCGGCCGGTCACTGCTATATGGAGCTGGTGCAGAAAGACGAGTTCGGCAGCACTCCCGTTGCCCGTGCCTCGGCTAAGTGCTGGCGCAGCACGTGGATGCTTGCCCGTCCGCATTTCGAGCGCGTAACGGGCGAACGCATACATGCCGGCATGAAGGTGCTTTTGCAGGTTCATGCACAGTTTCATGAGAACTACGGCTTTTCGTGGATCGTAACCGACATCGACCCCACTTTCACGCTTGGCGACATGGCACGCAAGCGCATGGAGATAGTGCGCACGCTGAAAGAAGAAGGAGTGTTCGACCTTAACCGCGAACTGTCCATACCGCTCTTCGCCCAGCGCATTGCCGTTATATCCAGTGCCACGGCGGCAGGCTATGGCGACTTTTGCAGTCAGCTGAGCAACAATGCCTATGGCTTCGACTTTATCGTCGAGCTGTTTCAGGCTGTCATGCAGGGCGAACAGGTTGAGCAGAGCGTCATTGCTGCCCTCAACCGCATCAACGAGTGTGCCGACTTGTTCGACTGTGTTGTAATCATCCGTGGCGGAGGAGCCACGAGCGACCTGTCGGGATTCGACACTCTTGCCCTTGCCGAGAATGTGGCAAACTTTCCGCTTCCGGTCATCACCGGCATTGGTCATGAGCGCGACGAGTCGGTGCTCGACATGGTGGCCAACACAAAGGTAAAGACGCCTACGGCAGCCGCTGCATTCCTTATTGAAAACCTTAAGCGTGTTTCCGACCGCATTATGTCTGCCGGCGACCGCATCACTACGGCTGTGCGCCGCCGTCTCGACTATGAGTCGATGCGCCTTGGGCGTCTTGCTGCCGGCATACCGTCCTTGTCGTCGCTTGTCATCACCAGGCGTCAGGCTTCACTCGCCTCGCTCTACGGCCGTCTTTGCGCTGCAGCATCGTCGGGTCTGGCTGTTCGCCGCTCGCATATCGAGTCTGTCGGTGCGTCGCTCGCACCGCTTGCCTCGCGCCGCCTGCTTGTGGAGAGCCATCGTGTGCAGCTTCTTGCCCAGCGTGTGGCCGCTTCCGACCCCTCGCTTCTTCTGCGCCGGGGCTATTCAGTTACGCTTCACAACGGCCGCGCCGTTACCGACGCCTCCGCGCTTGCCGAGGGCGATGTCATCGAGACACGCTTTGCCCATGGCTCAGCCTTGTCTGTGGTGCAGGCAGCTGATAAGCCGTCAAAAGACAAAGGTGTGGCTGCGGGCGGAAAACATCCGTAACATTGAAAGAAAAAAATAAACATATCATTATACGAAAGACTATGCCTAAAGAAATGAAATATGAAGAGGCCGTAAGACAGCTTGAAGAGATTGTCGCCAAGATGGAGAGCAACGAGCTTGACGTAGACAGCCTGAGCCAGCAGCTGAAGACTGCCCAGAAGCTCATAAAGCTGTGCAAGGACAAGCTCAGCCGGGCTGACAGCGACATAAAGAAAATACTTCAGGACGACAACAACGGCTGAACATGCCCGCAGGCAGGCTGCAAAACAGCATAAAACTGACATTTTTAATAAATTATGTCATAAAAATTGCTGATTAGTAATATTATTATTATTTTTGCCGTTGGTAAGTCCGGGGCTGACATTACATATAGTTAACCCCAGTGGCTTTGTTGATTGAGTAAAATTTGTTGTATACTTTAAAAATAATATGAATATGAAAAATCTGGATTGGTCAAAATTGCCTTTCGGTTACATTCCGACAGACTATAACGTACGTTGCTATTATCGCGACGGCAAGTGGGGCGAAGTTGAAGTTTGCTCTGACGAATATATAAAGATGCACATGGCTGCTACGTGTCTTCACTACGGCCAGGAGGCATTCGAAGGTCTAAAGGCTTACCGCTGCCCTGACGGCAAGGTTCGCGTTTTCCGTATGGATGAGAATGCAGCACGTCTGCAGAGCACATGCCGCGGCATACTGATGCCGGAGGTTCCTACAGAACTGTTTGAGGAAATGGTTACCAAGGTAGTGCGCCTGAACCAGGATTACATACCTACATACGAGAGCGGTGCAACTCTTTACATCCGTCCGCTGCTCGTCGGCATGTCAGCACAGGTTGGTGTTCATCCTGCCAGCGAGTATCTCTTCATGATATTCGTTACTCCGGTAGGTCCTTACTTCAAGGGTGGATTCTCAACTAATCCTTATGTCATCATCCGCGAGTTCGACCGTTCTGCTCCTCTCGGCACAGGTATATATAAGGTGGGCGGTAACTATGCTGCTTCTCTGCGTGCCAACAAGATGGCTCACGACCTTGGATATGCATGCGAGTTCTATCTCGATGCAAAGGAGAAGAAATATATGGACGAGTGCGGTGCTGCCAACTTCTTCGGTATCAAGGACAACACTTACGTTACTCCTAAGTCTACCAGCATTCTGCCGAGTATCACCAACAAGAGCCTCATGCAGCTGGCTGAAGACATGGGCATGAAGGTTGAGCGCCGTCAGATTCCTGAAGACGAGCTGGCTACATTCGAGGAGGCAGGTGCATGCGGTACAGCTGCCGTTATCAGTCCTATCTCTAAGATTGACGACCTCGAGAACAAGAAGAGCTATGTTATCAGCAAGGACGGCAAGCCCGGACCTATCAGCACTAAGCTCTACAACAAGCTGCGCGGCATACAGTATGGCACAGAACCCGACATCCATAACTGGACAAAGGTTGTAATTGAATAATTGATAATTTACAATTCATAATTTATAAATTACTGTTCCATAATTCATAGTTCATAATTCATAATTGGCTATTTCTTTGATTACGATAGCCTGTCTTTTGACAAATAATTATGATTTATGAATTATGAATTATGATTTATTTTAAGATGAGCAAAGGAAAATTGGCTAAGTTCGCCGACATGGCGAGATACGAGAACGTGTTTCAATACCCTTATTCGGTCGTTGAGAATGTGCCTTTTGAAATGAAAGGCCACTGGCGCGACATGTATTTTCACAATGACAACCCCATTGTGCTTGAGCTGGGATGCGGCAAGGGCGAATACACCGTTGAGCTGGCAAGGCTATATCCGGATGTCAACTTCATCGGTGTCGACATCAAGGGCGCACGTATGTGGACAGGTGCAACGCAGGCTCTTAACGACGGACTTAAGAATGTGGCATTCCTTCGCACCAACATCGAGATCATCGACCGCTTCTTCGGTCCTGACGAGGTGCAGGAGATTTGGCTCACGTTCAGCGATCCTCAGATGAAGAATGTGCGCAAGCGTCTCACCAGTACATACTTCATGGAGCGTTATCGCCGTTTTCTTGTCGACGGAGGCATCGTGCATGTCAAGACCGACAGCAATTTCCTTTTCACCTACACCACATACATGACAGAGCGCAACGCCTTCCCGGTGTTGTTCTCAACCACAGATCTTTATCATGCCGAGGGGCTTGATGCCGACACCATGCGCATACTTTCAATTCAGACGTATTATGAAAGTCAGTGGATTGAGCGCGGACTCAACATCAAGTACATGAAGTTCCGTCTTCCGTCGGCAGGCGACATGGCAGAGCCCGACGTAGAGATTCCTGTTGACGACTACCGCAGCTATAAGCGCACCCGCCGCAGCGGCGTAGACATGCGCAAGTAGATAGCCACGGCAGTTGTCTTGGCGGCAGTTGACTTTTGGCGCATACGCAAATGTGCTAAAGTCAGGTGTACGTTTACGCGGCAGTGTCTCGACATTGCTGTCATGGCATGGACATGTGTTTGTGCCTTGTCTTTTGCAGACATCTTTTCGGTCATGTCTGCCCCCTTTCCATATTATATCAATGATATGCCTGTAAGAATGTTTTACATGCACATAACTTTTTGTAACGAAGATGACAGTAGAGCTTAAAGAGAACGGCGGTCTTCCTGCCCGAATTTTGTGGACACTTGCCATTGTTGCAGGTGTGTCAGTTGCCAATATATATTACAATCAGCCGCTGCTCAACGTGATAGGCCGCGACCTGGGCGTGAGCGAGTTCAGTTCCAACCTCATAGCCATGATCACTCAGGTGGGCTATGCCGTCGGACTGCTTTTCATTGTCCCCCTTGGCGATCTCTGCCGCCGCAAGAACATAGTGCTCGTAAACTTCAGCGTGCTCGTGTTCTCGCTCCTTGCCATAGCCTGCTCAACCAGCATTTATGTTATATGGGCAGCATCGTTTCTTACCGGTGTAGGCTCAATGATACCGCAGATATTTGTTCCGATAGCTTCGCAGTTCTCACGTCCGGAGCATAAGGGGCGCAACGTGGGCATTGTCATCTCCGGATTGCTCACCGGCATTCTTGCCTCGCGTGTGGTCAGCGGCGTGGTGGGCGATGTGCTCGGCTGGCGCGCCATGTATTTCATTGCGTCGGGCCTGATGCTCGTATGCGCCTTTGTCGTAATGAAGGTGTTGCCCGACATACGGCCAACGTTCAAGGGCTCTTACGCCAAGCTCATGGCGTCGCTCTTCTCGCTGCTGCGCGATTATCCTGCCCTGCGCGTATATTCCGTAAGAGCCGGACTGGCTTTCGGTTCGTTTCTTTCGCTTTGGGCCTGTCTGTCGTTCAAGATGGCACAGGCACCGTTCTATGCCGACAGCGACGTGGTGGGCTTTCTCGGCTTATGCGGCATTGCCGGGGCGCTGACAGCCTCGTCGGTAGGCAAGCACGTAAGGACCGTAGGCGTGCGCCGCTTCAACTTCATTGGCTGTGCGCTTATGCTGCTTGCATGGGCATCAGTCCTGTTTCTTGGCGACACCTATGTTGGTCTGATAGCAGGCGTGATAATCATCGACATAGGCATGCAGTGCATACAGCTCAGCAATCAGGCAAGCATGTTCGAGGTATGCCCCGGAGCATCAAACAGAGTGAACACCATATTCATGACAACATACTTTGCCGGAGGTTCTCTCGGCACATTCCTTGCCGGCACGGGCTGGCATGCCGCCTCTTGGACGGGTGTGGTGGCCGTAGGCGTATGCCTCACGCTGGCCTCACTTGCCGTAACGCTGTTCACCAGGCGATGAGCTATGGGGCAGGAGAGTGTTGTCTGAAATGTAAAAGGCCGCAAGTCATATTGTGAAAGACCACATATCAGAGTGTAATATGTGGTATATTGCAGCATGAAAGGTATGCTTTTGCTTTATGGATATTACTGAAAAATATTTTTTAAAAGAAACTCATCACTCGTCACATGTGCTTGTAACCTGTTGGCTGATAGAGAGTTGATGTGTGACGAGTTTCTTTCTCAACTCGTCACAACGCCTCGTTCTGTGCCGTTTTTGAGCCGTAACGTGGCTCTGTGAATATGGAATTTCAGCTAAAAATATGTTATATGCTGCTCTGTGATGAGTTGAAATTGCAACTCGTCACATGGTAAATGGTTGGCTTGCAGTGAGTTAAAGCCTATTGTGACGAGTGATGAGTTTCTTTAAAAAAACTTTTTTTGCTGTTTTACTTCTTGCCATTTACTGATTTCGGTTGACTTCAAGCAGGGCTTTGTCTGATTTTAGTTGACTTATGTAAACGTTGGTGTCTGTTATCGGCTGGTGCCATTATTTTGATTAAACGGGATGCAGCCTATAGCCTGGTTAGTGTTTAAAATAATTCCTGACGTTCTGCGTCATTATGTGTAAATTTTATGTTTACAGATTAGATTGCTGTCGGAATTTTTAAATATTGTTAAAACTATCGGGCGCTAGTTAATAAGATTTAATATATATAAGTGGAATAGATTATTCAATTTAAAAAGGTTTAACTTTGCAGAACTTACTAGATTATTAATAAGAATGTCAAGATTTTTAAAATTAGCTTTAGTGTTGGGCATGCTGTTTTTGACCGATACAATGACTATAACTGCTCAAAATTTGGCAGTTAAGACAAATGTTTTGTATTGGACAACAGCAACGTTTAATGCATCTGTTGAAACACGTCTGTCGTCAAAGTGGACTCTTGATGTTTCGGCGGGTTACAATCCGTTCACATTTTCTGATAACAAAAAGTTGAAGCATTTAGCCATTCAGCCTGAGGCACGCTATTGGCTCTGTTCTCCTTTTTCGGGGCATTTTGTAGGTGCCAACCTGCTTTATTCTCATTATAATGCCGGTGGAGTGAAGATGCCTTTCGGCATTTTTTCAGACCTTGAGAAGTACAGGTTCCAGGGTGACCTTGGTGCCGTAGGCCTTGTCTATGGTTACAGCTGGATGTTGCCCGGAAAGCGATGGAGCATAGAGGGCGTTGTCGGCCTTGGATATGGCATAACCCGTTATGACAAATATGCATGTGCTGTGTGCGGAAGCAAAATTGGTGAAGACACAAAGGGTGTTTTCATGCCTACTAAACTTGCAATCTCTGTTATATATTACATTAAGTAAGTCGCATTGATGATTTCTGTCGGTGTGATTTTATTTTGCATACTCGACTAATTTAATACAATCTCAAGATACAACAATGATGAGATCTTTAAGTTCAATTCTTTTACTGGCATTGGGCTCATCTGTCTGTAATGCGTCCGCATTGCGCGGCAACGGCGTTGATGCTCAGTGGATAGACTCTACGGCTCTCAGGCTGTCGTTCGTGTTGACTGAAGGCGATTCGGTAGGCAGCAATTATGCCGTTATAGCCACGCCCCGTCTTGTAACTGCTAAGGGCGACACCCTGCTGCTGAAGCCGACAGTGTTCAGAGGCAAGCGCAACATGCGCTACACGGAGCGTGCACGATTTTATGATAATGCTCAGCAGGCCACGGCAGATGAAGTGGCTTTAGGCTCAGAAGTTAGGTATGACGTCATGCTCAGGCGTGCCGACAGTCCCTGGATATGGGAGGATAAAGTATACCTCGACGTGGCACGCGAGAAAGAAGGGTGCTGCAATGTTGAGGATATGGCCGGAAGGCGTATGGGCGATATGGTGTATGTGCCGCAGTTTGTGCCCGCGCTTGCCGTTGTTGAGGACAATGCAGGCAAGGCTGGTGAGCTGCAGAAGGATAATCCGGTGCTGATGCACGTATCGCAGTATAAGCCCTACGACAACACGCGCATACTGCGCAAGGAGAAAGGGGCTCTGTATGTTCATTATCCGCTGAACAGTTCGGAGCTTAAACGTGACTTCCGCGACAACGCACAGACGCTCGACCATATTGTTGACATTACGCGCAGCATAATGGCCGATTCTACATCGTCGGTTAAGATCATACAGATTGTTGGTCTGGCTTCTGTTGAAGGTTCACAGAAAAACAATGTCAGTCTGGCAGGGCGGCGTGCCGATGCCCTGAAGGCGTATATACAGAAGAGGGTGAAAATATCAGACAAGCTGTTTGACTGCGCCAATGGCGGCGAGGCATGGACCGAGCTGCGCGACCAGATAGCCGACGGCAGCTTTGATGGACGCGACGAGCTTTTGCACATAATAGATACGGAGAAAAATCCGGATAAGCGCGAACAGATGATAAGACAGCTAGACGGTGGACGTCCGTATGCGTATCTGCGCGACAACGTGTTGAGCGACCAGCGCAATTCGGGCTATCTGCGGATATATTATGACTATGTGCCCGACACGGCGGCCAAGACCATAAACGAGGCTACAGAACTGATGCAGGAGGAGAAATATGACGAAGCTCTCAGAAAACTGCTTACAGTTAAGGACGACAAGAGAGCCTTCAGTCCGCTTGGAGTGGCTTACTACATGACAGGCAACAGGCAGAAAGGTCTGGAGTATATGAAGCGTGCCGCAGCCGACGGAAACGTACAGGCTAAGCGAAACCTTGAGCAGTATGAAGCTATAATGAAGGCGGAACAGCTGAAAGAGAAATAAACAACAAAATATTATAACTTAATTAAATTAATTATTCTTTATGAAAAAGTTTTATAACAGAAATTTTGCCTATGGAGCAGCAGCGCTGCTTATTGGCGCAGTGAGTTTCACTGCATGCTCTTCTGAGGATGAGTTGTCTAACACCAATCCTACCTATGATGGAGAGAGCGTAAAAACACAGTTTGCAATTAATATTCCTGCAGCAGCTAAGACGAGGATGACAGGAGAGTACACCCAGCAGGATGGAAACTTCCTCGGTATGAAAGATATAAAGCTGATACCTTTTGCCTCAATGCCTGCATTAGGAACAGAGTCGAATCTTGGTTCTGTTATTGCTTTGGGTAATATCAGTGACAATCTGTCTGCAACTTCTAATGCTAAGGTTTATAATGATGTTGCCATTCCTGTAGGTACAGGTGCTGTAATCCTTTATGGTCAGGCAAATAAAGAGGCAGGAACTAATTTTGATAAAGGTGCGGTAACAATGCCGAGCGATTATTCTGTTTTGTCAAATATTAAATTTTCTCCTGTAAATATAACAACCAACGAGACAGACGCAAAGGCTACGGCATTGGCTGCATGGATGACATCTGTAGCAAATGCTGAAGGTTGGGATGCTGCCGGAGAAGGAACTTTGAAAGATTTGCGTGATGAGTTTCTGAAAACGACTGTAGGTTCTTCTAACAGTGTATTGTGCCTGATGCAGTATCTTTATAATGCTTTGGCAAAAGAAGACGGTGCAGAGGCTACAGCTATTAAGGCAGCTATTAAGGCCGGTGACGGTGTCGTAGAGTCTGATGGAAAACTGAGCTATGGAGAAGGCTCTTCATTGGCCGGTTATCCTGAAAATATAAATCTGCCTGATGGTGCAGCCCAGGTTGTATGGAACTCGACAAAATTTGATGTTGTTGCAGCTTCAGGAAATACAGGAATTAATGTTGCATCATTAGACAGCTATGTTTATCCTGCAGCTTTATGTTATTACGTGAATAGCAATGTGAAGACTGCTGATACAGAAGTTGATATGGACGCCGCTTCTGATTGGACAGCGATTATTGGATCAATGACAGGCAGCTCTGTGGCTCCGACAACTCGTTCGATAGCAATTGAACAGCCCATTAATTATGGAGTTGGCCGTCTTTCAACTCAGGTTAAGTTTGGCGCACAGCGTGTTCCTGACTCAAAGGATGATGGTCATAATAGTTCTGTTGTTGAAATTCCCGGTGAAGGATTTAAGATTACAGGTATATTGATTGGCGGACAGGGCGAAGTCGGCTGGAATTATATACCGACAGCAATTACAACTGGCAGCAAAACAATATATGATAAGTCTATGACAGAAGGAATGTGTGCAAAATATTCTTCTGATTTTACAGGTGCAATAACCAACTATACTTTGGCTTTTGAAACAGAGTCAAATAAGGATGTCAATGTGGCTATAGAACTTGTGAACGGTGATAAAGATTTTTATGGCAAAGACGGTATGATAATTCCTGCTGGCGGTAAATTTTATTTAGTTGGACAATTGGAGTCAAGCGCAGCTACAGAAACTGGCGAAAAAATCTTTAAACAAGACTATAATACTATTGCCAAATTTAATATTACAAATCTGAAGTCAGCTTATAATGGCCTGCCTGATCTTCGCACACCGTCATTACAGCTCGGTATGTCTGTTGATTTGAATTGGGAAGAAGGCCATACGTTTGACGTAGAGATTAAATAATACAAATGATCTTTTTGTCCTGAAAGGATTTTTTGTATAAAATGCTAACCAGGCGGCAGCCTTTCGTAGGGCTTCCGCCTACAACCGGAAAACGCTTGCGGATAACCGTTAATCTTCCGTGAGTGCGGTGATTTAGAAAAAGAAGAAATAATAATGGTGTTAAGAATGATGACGAAGCGTAAAAATAAGAATTATTGTTCAAAGTTTTGTGCAGGATTGTCGGCATTGCTGTTGTCAGCGTTTCCGTTGTCCTTTGTTTCGTGTATAGATGAAGATTTGTCGCGTTGCGGTGTAAACTATTCCGTTGATTATCGTTTGGAATTATCCGCATCACTTCGTCAGACGCTCGACCAGCAGCTTACCACACCGGCAGAACGGCAACTGGTTGCGGCGTTGCGTTCTGATATGACTGACATTATGAGCGAGCGTGCCGCTGTGATGGATCTTTCGTTCTTTACATTAGAAGACGGCAACTTGGCTCAGCATCAGACCGTTGAGCCTGATGCCAACAGTCTGTCAATGACCATCTATATGAACCGTGGCGACTACCACAATATAGCCCTTGCAGCTACTCATTCTGTCAGTGAGGTAACTATCAGCGGCGCATCAACCTACACAGGCATCAGTCTGCGCCAGGCACAGGCCGATACGCTCGACTCACACAGTGCTGCTATCTATATGGGATATGGCCTTATGCTTATGGACAATGTTTCGGGACATTTCTATGTGCCCTTATATATGGTCAACTCAGTACCTGTGCTGGTTGTAAATCCGAACAATTCACCGGCAAAGGCACTTGTGGCGTATACACGCCGCACGTCGTCAGGTCTGCATTGTTCAGACAGCACTTTTGTATACGACAACGAGGCCGTAATTAGGACACACCGTACGGAAGGCGGCGGTCTGCTTGCGTTCCATTCTGTATGTTTCCCGTCGGCAAATACTGCAAAATCACGTGCAACAGACGACCCCACAGTGGCTGAGGGAAGTATATGGGAAATGGATCTGATAACACAGATGCCCGACGGAAAATATGTCAAGAACACACTGTATATGAAAAATCCGCTTAAGGCAGGCGAGATGCAGGTGATAAAAGTGAAGCTGAATGATGAAGGCGGTGTTGTGACTGAAAATCCCGAAGTCGGTGTATCGGTTGAGTTGGATTGGAAGCCCGGAGGCGATTTTGATATTGAAATTTGATGATGTTACAGCAGAACCTTCCGGAATAATTTATGTAAGTAAAATAAAGAAAATACACGTTCAGACATGAGGTATATCTCTAAAATACATGTTCTTTTATGTGCCGCAGCTTTAGCCATAACGGCATGCCAAAGTGAAGACTCTATTTCGCCGGAGACTGATATGGAAACGGTCAAACTTCTTGTGACAGTTCCTGCTACGTCAGGGCTGACGCGTATAGGTGATCCGGGGACGGGCGTGGAAGAAGGAGCTGACTGGGACAGACTGGTGGTGATATTGGCGTATAAAGACGGACCGTATGTGCAAAAAACAATTATAACAAAAGATGATTTTGACAAACTTCCTAATTATGACGGCCGTGAAGGAGTAAAACTTCTTACTGTCGATGCACAAATTGGTTCTGCATATATTTACGGCGTAACATACAGCAGTGATGCTCAGTATAACCCGGAACAAAGCATAAGTGACTGTAAAGATAATGAGCAGGTGAAAGCCTTGACAATATCTAATGATTATGCAGGAACAGACGATAATGCTTCAGCTAAGTTTGTCAGCGTAGCCACCGGGTATTATAAAACAGCCGTTAGCGGCGACCAGCCGGCTCTGTTTGAAATACAAGTTGGCGGTACGGGTGAGATAGGCAGCATACCGACAATGACGCTTACCCGTCTTGCCTCTAAAATAGACATACAGTGGGATGCTGCTGATGCATACGATCAAGGATATACAGATGTGAAGGTTACAGATTTTACATATAAAGGAAAGGAATATGGCCGATTGTTCCCGGAGATTACAGGTGTGACACCGGATAATCAAGATAAGTCATGGACATTCTATAACACCTCAGAGATAAGTCAGCGCAACGGTCGCGTGTATCATTATACGTTCACTGATGGTGCAACGACACCGAGTGTGACATTTAATATTTCTGCAAGAAAAGACGGCAATGATATTACCGGAAGCGGATATACAATGAATTTCAGTTATGTCTTGCAGCAGGCCGCCTGGTATAAGGTTAACGCAACGATAAAGGGCGTAACCGGCAGTGGAAGTATCACGCTGAGCATGAATTGAACCGGCAGACATGAATAAAAACTGACATACTGAGAAATTGATAATATCAGTAAAGACAACAAAAAATATTAATGTAGCAGTATCTGCAAAGATAATCGTAAAAGAATAATGAAATGATAAAGATGCGGACTTTATTCAGATTTTATATGTTGCTTTTATTCCTGGGTTCTTATTTAGGAATTATGGCACAAACAAAGATTTATTACGTCAGCCCGACAGGTGTTGGCGACGGCACGTCGTGGGAAACTACTACGACATTGCAAACAGCATTGCTGAATGCCGTTGCCGGCGATCAGATATGGGTGCAGGGCTTTGAACAGATAACGAGCGCCGACCAGCTGTATATAGCTCCTGCCGATGGGTTCAGCTTGAAGTCAGGCGTTCAGCTTTATGGCGGTTTTAAGGGCGATGAAACTAACGTCAACAGCCGTGAGACGCTCGGAAAGCCATATCAGATGAAATATCGTTCCGTGCTTTCGGGTGATATCAAGAGAGATGATGTTGTTGACAATACAAACTTGATATTCCCTGCCAATACAACACGTTCAGACAATGCCACACATGTGCTGAATGTTAATATGGTACCTGCCTCAGGAAACAATAAAAATACTTCGCCCACTATAATAAATGGATTCTCAATAGGCAACGGCCATGCTGACGGTTCTGGTGAGAAGGGCGGCGGTATATATATACATGGCGATAATACGGGCGGCGGCATCTTCCGCATAGAACGCTGCTTCTTGTTGAACAACTATGCCACAGAAGGTGGTGCCATATACGTTGATGCTGAAGTAAAGAATGTCAACAACAGCACATCACTTGTAAATCAGTGTGTTGTTTATAACAATGCAGCCGGAGAGCGTGCTGCAGTTGAGAACGCCGGTGGCGGTCTGTATCTGGCAGGCGAGGCCACCGTGGTTAACTCGTCAATATTCAATAATGAGAATGGAGGACTGCGCCTTGCTGACGGGGCGAAAGTTGTGAACAGTACTGTGTCGAGAAATTCAAGTGGCGGCATCGATATGATAGACGATAAGGCCGAAGGATATAATGTTGCAAATACTATTATTTGGGGAAATTCAACTCTTTCGACGCAATACAGACCGAAATTCAAAAATTCCGCATTCCATGAAGTTGAGGCCGGTGACTCAGACGGAAACATATATGTTACTGCAGAAAACCGCGGTGACACTAATGCTCCAATGTTTGACGCACCGTCGCTGAAGACAAGTTATGACCGTGATTTCAACTGGCGTCAGACAGCTTATCCGCTTTGGTCGTGGAATGTGCTTGAAGGGTCGGTAATGTTAAGTAAGGGTGATCAGCAGTCTTACGACCAGTCTGCATACGGCAGTGAGGATATGGCCGGCAATCCGCGTTTTAACGGCTCTACGATAGATATCGGAGCATATGAGTTTCAGCAGATGTTGTCGACACGTATACGTTACGTCAAACCTGTTGCAACCGGAACAGGCGATGGCTCTTCTTGGGAAAATGCTTCTGGTAACTTGCAGAACATGATAGACGAACTGGCCAAGAACAATCCGCAGAATCTTCCTGGAGAAGTTTGGGTGGCAGCCGGAACTTATGTACCACAGGTACAAGTTATCAGCGGAACAACTTATTCTGCATCGTTCCTTATGCGTGACGGAATTAGTGTTTATGGAGGCTTTGCCGGTGATGAAATCAGTAAGCAGGAACGTGAAGTGGGCAAAATGCCGTGGAATTTTGTTAATAAGACCATTCTCGAAGGTTCTTATTATGAACACAGCAAGACATCTTGGAATGAGTCAAATCATAAATGGACTTTGACGAGCGACTCACGTCATGTTGTTTTCTTTTCACCGCTACCTTCAGAAGGCAAAAGCGGTTTCGGCAAATCAACCATACTTAATGGAGTAACCATACGTGGAGGTTATGCTCAGGGAGGTGAAGGCGTGGCAGACTTCATGACAGACCGTGGAGCTGGTGTTTACATGGGTATTAATGCAACACTGGAGAAGTGTATTGTTACAGAAAACTCGTCTACGGGCAATGGCGGTGCTGTCTATATGTACGGCGGACGTGTTATGAATTCGCTGATATATAATAACAATGCCGACGGTGACGGTGGAGCTGTATATGTTGACAATGCCGGTATAGTGTTGGCCTCTATGCTTACTAACAATTCTGCCAACAATGGTTCGGGCGCTTATCTTGCACACACCGGCAATTGGACAGACGGTAAGCCGCATCCTGAATATCTCATCCTTTCAACATCTGTTGTGTCAAATAATACGAGTCGTCTTAATGGTGCTGTTTATTGTGCAAAAGGTGGAGTGTTGATGCAGAATACTATAACCAACAACGATTGCCCTACGGCAACAGACAATACTTCTGCCAATGCATCACAGAGTGGTGGCTTGTATGTTGATTCATATGGACTTGTAATCAATTCTGTTTTGTGGAACAATACTATCCAGAAACGTAATATACCGATGTATGCAAAGAATCCAACACCGTCTAATGTACGTTTCTTGTATACAGCATTGTCTGGTATAAACAATGCTGTTTGGAATAATGTGCTTCAGCAGGAAGTAATCTCGTTGGCAGAGAGCAATAATATTGCTGAAGAAGGCGTGCTCAGTCCTGACTTTGTTGCCGAAGGCCTGCCTGAGTTTACAGGTGTAACAGGTTTATTGGAAGATGTTAATTATTTCTGGCAACCTGTAACGGGAGCAAATCTGCGTGCTCGTGGTATGACGTTAGGTACATTCCCAGATGATGTGCTGGTTGCTCCTGAAATAGATATTGCCGGGACACGATTTGCTCAGAAACCGGCTGTGGGTGCTTATTCGGTTGAGGCTACCAATATTAATCCTGAAGATACAGGAGATGCCTTGAAAGTATATGTTGATGTTGAATGTGCTGTGGCTACTCATGACGGCAGTTCATGGGCAAATGGCTATCGCTCACTTAATGAGGCTATTGCCTATTTGTCAGGTCTAGATAAGGAAACTGTTGGAAGCAAACGTCTTGAGGTGCATGTGATGGAGGGTGATATATGGCCGCGTTATGCTTTTACTAACCTTGATCCGCAAACTGCAACTATAGACATTCCTGCATCGGCAAGTGGGGCAACTTTGTATATTTATGGAGGCTATCATAGATCAGACGACAATATATCGGTTGAACGTAATCCGCTGACTTATCGTTCTGTTATAAACGGTAATCATGAAGGCAAGAATATTGAAGATGGATTGTATCATTGTATAACTGTTGCTAAAGGAGCTGCCGTTTGTCTTGACGGATTTCATATTATTAACGGTTACGCTGCAGGTGAGGCAAGCCGTCAATATGGCGCAGGTCTGCTTGTGCATGATGGAGCAAATGTTACGGTGAACAACTGTATCTTCGAGAACAATACGGCTCAAGAAGGTTCGGCTATTGATGCACGTAATGCATCTTTGACGATGAATAACTGTGTCGTAAATAACAATACGAATATAACTGAAACTGCAGCTGTGGTAAACGGTGATGGAGCAAATTTGAAAATTAACTTTGTTACTATAGTTAATAACAATGGCAAGGCTTATTCTGACAATGCTTCGTTGATTTCTTCATTCTCAACGGCAAACACATCGGCAAATACTCACACCATAGAAATTTCTACAGCTCAGTTCTCTAACCCGACAAAGACATCTGGTGCTTCGTTGGGTTTTGACACATATTTAGGCGGCTACTCGTCGTTCCAGCCTACCAATCAGAACCCGATAGTTAATGTTGGAAAAACTATTGGTGGAATAACAACGGACATTACGTTGTCAGCCCGTAGTCGTGGAGGTGCACCCGATTTAGGTGCCTATGAGGCACAGCTCCCTGTTGACGGAACTGTAATTTATGTACGTCAAGGCTCAAATGGTTCTGGGGCATCTTGGAATGACGCCATCGGCTCTATTTCTGCAGCTTTAAATAAAGCTAAGGCGGGACAAGATATTTGGGTTAGTGCAGGCACGTATATTGAGAACCTGGATATGGTTGATGGTGTTGATGTTTTTGGAGGCTTTGCTGCAATAGGATGTCCAAGTGATAAATTAGATGGCATAAATCGTGATATATCTCATAAGTTTGAAAATTTCAAGACTATTATTAAAAGTGGTGATAGTTATAAATTCAAACCTATACAAAATACCAATCCTGCAGGATATTCAAACTCAAATAAACGTGTATTGACCCAATCTAATGAGTTTAGCTCAGAGACTACTTGGGAGGGTTTTATTATTACAGGAGGACAAACAGGTCTTAGTGAATATGGTGCAGGGGTAAAATTGATGAAAAATGGTCATCTTAAAAATTGCAGAATAGAAGATAATAAATTTTATGAATGTGGAAATATTGAATATCAGACAAGTTCTTGGGGTGGATTGTTTTGGGAAAAACAATATGACTTTGTATATCATACTGCTTCTAATTTGACTGGTGGAGGTGGCGTCTATTGTGTAGGAGGTATTGTTGAAAATTGTCAGATTGTAAAAAATAGATTAGAAGGATTCAAGTTTGCTAGATACACCGAAGGTAGTCATAGATATGAATCAACAGGTAATATATATGGTAAAGGTGCAGGATTGAGTATTTCAGGTGGTAATATTATTAATTGTGTAATTGCACAAAATGTTGCGGGATATGATCCTGAACTAAATCCTAATCCTGATGGTACATCATTAACGAATGTATTAGGATCTGCAGCTTTTGTTCAAAGTGAAAGTAATTTTTATAGCAGTACTATAGTAGGCAATACAGGAGGATGGGCTGAAGCCAATCGTCCTATTATTCCAGGTATTTGGGATGAGTCTCTTGCAAGTGGTGATGGTAGTTCTTTTTATAATTGTATCATTGTGGGCAATTATGGATATGGAAATACAAAAGAGAACTTTATGCAAATTGGTAAGGGGTTAAATCAGGCTCCAAAGAATTTGGAATATTCTTATTTTTCATTAGTTAAATTTACAGATAACACGCAGACACCAGCAAGTAGTGCTTTAGAAACTTCCAAACATAATAAATATGCGTTTTTCGGTGATGAATATAACGCCTCTGATATAGAACGTTACAAACAGTATTATGAATCATTGAATATTTTGACATCAGATTATTATTTGAATATTGTAAATGGTGCCAATCCTTGTCTAAACACAGGTAGCGAGTTCTATTTGACAGATGATGACAAAAATATTAATATTACTCAGGATGCGGATGGGTATGCAAGAATACAAGATTGTACTGTTGATATTGGTGCTTATGAAAGTGCGAATGAAGAAAATATAGCTTATGAACAGCATAATGATGCTTTTATATATTATGTAACTCAGAATGGAAATGGATTACGTAGTGGTGGGTCGTTAGCAAATGCGGCTTGTGCGATGAAATTACAAAATGTGCTTGAACATGCTGGTATAACAGCTAAGGAAAATCCTGATATTGAAGTAATTGTTAAATTAGCCGGTTATGAAAGCGCTTCTTTTGTTTATAACGCAAATACACTAAGTAATCAGGACGATCCGCAGAGCTACACTTACGTAATTCCTTATGGCGTTACAGTGATGGGCGGGTTCAGCGATAAGGATGGCAACTGGGATGATGACAGCGACGGATATAAGCGCGATCCGATTACATATAAAACTGTTTTGTCGGCTATAAATAATAGTAGCTCGTTGGAACAGAAGGTGAACGGATATCATACCGTTACGTTCGGCGAGAAGCCTTCTGACTGGAACGGCAACGATAAGAAGAGTATCATAGACGGTATCTATCTTATTGACGGCAAGGCAACATCTATGGCCGGTAACGGCAATCCTAATACGCGTGGAGGCGGTGCTGTCGTAACATCTTGGGCACATGTGCGCAACTGTGTCGTGGCCCGTTGCGAGGCTATTGAAGGAGGTGGACTTTATGTCTTGCCCGGAGGCATTGTGTCTGGTTCGCTTATTATGGATAATACGGCAGAAAATGGAGCAGGGGTATATGCAGATAATACAAATGCCGGTAAAGACAGCAGAGCTCACATGGTGTCATGTACAGTGACTGACAATACTGCTTCATCTATAGGTGGAGGCTTGTTCCTCGAGGATGGTGCTATGATGGTGACCAATTCAATATTGTGGGGTAATACGGCACCTTCTGACAAAAATATCAGTGGTGTCTTGACAGAGGCTTTAGATGATGATGTGTGGTCTTCTGTTGAGCATGGCATTTCTGCATTTTATCCTGTCAACCATTCTTTTGTTGAGACATATGAGATGCCTTCTAATTTTGAAAATACGACAATGGAAAGCAATGAAGATCTTTACTTTGCATCGTCTTCTCGATTGTTGAAGGCCTATTCGCCACTGATAAAGCATGGCATGGATACTGTATATCAGGACGCTATGGCCAGTCGGTTAGGTATCTCTTCTGTTGATATGCAGGGTATACCACGTATTCAGGCCGATATGCCTCGTATTGATGCTGGAGCGTTCGCGTTTGAAGGCGGAACCATACCTACAGACGTCCTGCTTACCCGCATCTTCGTGTCACAAGGTGCAAATGTGCAGTTGCCCGAAGGTGAGGATATGGACAAATATATAGGGCGTTCTTTCTATACATCGCTGACATGGCTTGATGATGCGTTGGAGTATATCAAGGCTGTGCGTGAAAATGGTGTTGCTAAAGAAACAGACAGGTTTGAAATCCTTTTGGCCGGCGGCACATATAAACCAAGTTATCGTCGTATGGATGCAAGCACTGAGACTGTAGACCAGCGACAGAACTCTTATGTTATTCCGCAAGGTGTGAGCATCTATGGAGGATTTAACGGAACAGAACAAATTTCCTCTAAGTCAGCCGATGGTCAGGATATTGTATCTATTCCGGGGGTAACTGGCAGCTTTACTTGCATGGGAGACATCAGTGAAATTTTATCTAACCGTGCTTATTCTGACTTTAATCAGAATGGTATCAACGAGCCGTGGGAACTTGCCAGTCAGGTAATTCTCTCAGGCAATGTCAACGTGTCAGAGCAGGTTAAGAATGTTTATCATGTAGTTTATTCTGATGCAGGAAAAAATCAGGAACCGCTTAATCCTGTTATATTAGACGGCTTGACCATTATGGACGGTGAAACTTCAAACATATTAAGTAATGCGGCTGATACTGACGAAATCGGTCGAGGTGGAGGCATCTATTCTAACGGAGTGTCTTATCTGCTTAACCGCTGCCGTCTCATCAATAATCTTGCAGTTCGCGGCGGAGCCGTCTATATGCGTGACGCCAAGTTGACCATTGTAAATTCCATCCTGGCCGGTAACGGCACGGTGGATAATGCCCAGCCTGTAGTGCCCACTCAGCTGCCAAGAGGTGGAGCTGTATATGTAGCGGGCGTTTCTGATGCTCCTAAGGTCTATGCAGGGTTATATGCTGTAAATACGCTTTGGGTGAATAATGAGACAGTAGGCCAGGGCGGAGCCATCGGAACAAATTATGCAGATGGAATAATTGGACCGAATTATGTTCCTGAAGTTTCATTAATGAATAATACTTTTGTCAGAAATAAGGCTCAAAGCAATGCGGTGATTTACCACCACAATGGCAAAAATACTATTACAAATACGTTAATGTGGGGTAATGAAATTACAGGTGAGAATATTCCGCAGACAGACGAAACAAATACGTCGATCACTCACAGTGCGAGCGATGCTGTTGATTTGTCAAAATACAGCGATACCAATATTCTTCTTTCTACAGACAATACTTCAGTAACCGGACCTCGCTTTACCAAGCCTTCATCAACAGCAGGTGTAGCCGGCAATGATGCCAACAATCAATGGAATCCTGCTGCAATATCTGTATTGACTGATGCCGGAGACGGAACTCATAAGGTGGCAACCGGAAGCGGAACTATTGACGGTGCATACGCAGACTGGATGCGGAGCAATGCCGGCGAATATGCCACACAATACATGGGATATAAAGACTATATGGACACATATCTCCGTTATGCTGGTCCTTTGAAAGAAGACGGAACTTCTGCCGATAAGCCTATAGACATAGGTTTATATGAATATCAGTATGAAATAACGTTCCCGCAGATGGATGCTATATATGTGGCAACGGTAGAGAGCGGAAAGGCAGATGGATCAAACTGGGCAAATGCAACTTCTGACTTGCGCGGAGCTCTGACGGCTATGGCCAATCCTACAGGAGGTACAGTTAAGGATAAGGCCGTTTATATTAAAGCCGGTGAGTATTCATTGCCAAGAATGTCAACAGGTACGGCCTTTACAGTGTCTATGGGTGATACTCAGTATGGCGAGTCGCTGAATGTAAAAGGCTCGTATAATGAGTCGGGTGTTCAGGATTTCAGCAAGCCTACAGTAATTACAACTCAGGAGAGCAATGCCGACGTAACGAGCCTGCTGATGGACGTTGCGGCCAACAACAAGCCTGTAACGATAGAAGGACTTACCTTTATAAACAAAAATTCAAACGGCGGAACAGGAATGCAGGCAAGTACGGGCGGAGGCAAGGTTACGCTTAAAAATGCAGGCTTCCGTGGCAATAAGGCAAATGGATTGAATATAGTTTCTGGTTCGTCGGGCAAAATTCTGCTCGTCAATACGCTGTTTGCCGACGGAGGTACAGGACTTAATGGTGCCGACAGCCGGATAACAGTGGTGAATGCAACGTTTGCCAATAACAAGACAGATCTTACTACCTCAGCATCAGTGCCGTCTGTTTATAACTCTGTTTCATGGAATAACGATACACAGAATTTGACAACAGACGATTACAATAAGAATGTGGCAATAACCCGTGGTGTGGCAAACGATAATGTCAATGAAGGTCCTAACTTCCGCGATCCGGATAATGCAGATGTCTATAATCGCGATTATCGTATACGCCCAAGTGTGAAGTTGCTCAATAAGGGCAGCAATGCCAATTATGCAGAGCAGGCTCTGGCAGCGGAGACAATTCCGGCTGAAGAGAAGGATCTTGGTAATAACCAGCGAGTTGTTGACGGGTCGGTAGATGTTGGTGCATACGAGTATGAAGCACCGCTGCAGCCTATTGTTTATGTTAAGGCTGACCTTACGGCAACTGCTGACGGAAAGAGCTGGGAGACGGCTCTTGGCGACTTGCAGGGTGCTGTTGATTTGGCCGGTTTGTATGCTTTGGGACATTCAGGACAGAATGGTTACGTTTTTGTTCACGGCAATTATCATGATACGGGCTTGCTGAATATGTCTCTTGGAAATACCAAGGTGTATGGAAGCATGAACGATGAGCGGAGTGCTGAAACAGAAACTGACCGCATCGTTTCAGACTTGCTGAGCAAGCGTAAAGGCATGTTGGTTGCCGCAAGCCGCTCTTCATTGGAGAACGTTGCCATAGGTGCTGACGGCGTGATAGATGGATTTGAGATTACAGGCAAGCCGGTGGTTAATGCCGGTGTGCTTTCCACTTCGATTGTTAATAATGGTGTTGAGGGTGCCGCAGGCGGTTTGTTGTATAATTCGTTGGTGTTGGGCTCAGTCAATGCTGTTAAGGCGGTTAATGTGACGTCGGCGGAAGCCATAAACGGTGCAGCCGGCAGTGGCAACAACCGGGCTTTTGTTGCAGAAACGAACAGTTATGTTACGGACGATTACTGGGAATATCAGTTGATGGAGACCTCGCAGGATATTGATCCGACAGGTAACCGGACAGATATAAGCGAGTATATAATGAAAGTAGGCCATGAGCGCGACCTTATAGGCAACAGGCGAATCCGCAACGCAGTTGATAACGGCTGCTTTGAGACATGGAATATAAGCAGCGATTACGCTATTACGGCAGATGACTATCCCGTTGGCAGGTCAGTGGTGTATGTACGCAAGGGACAGGAACTTTCGGTCAAAGCAGGAGTTTATCCTAATGGCAACGCCTTCAACCCCGGATACCTGCTTCTGGAACATCAGGCCGGTTTGCGCGGCAACGGCAATTACATCTCGCTGACAAACTTTGCTGTTGAACGCGATGTAACAGTAAATGGCAACGACCTGGCCGTAATGCCGTTTGAAGTTAAGCGTATGAGTCCTTTAAACGGTTATAACTTGAAGCGCTACAGTGGACAGATGCGTGCTGCTTACAGTTATCAGTATGACGGATCTGACGGAAAAGCATGGACAGACGGCGGCTTTGCGCAAATAGGAACAACAGAGGGCTTCCTCATTGAAAACACCTCAAACGATAATCTTACGGTGCGTTTCAGTGGAAAACAGTATAGTGAGGGTGGAGCAGACAAGAGCGTCGTGCTTTATAAATGGAACTATAATGAACCATGGAACTCAAGTTCGTCAGCTGGCAATAAGTTCACACATAAGGAGAACATGAGCTGGAACCTCTTCGGTTCGCCTTATCTCTGCGCAATGAATTATGGCGACATGGAATATGGCCGCGTGATATATGGATACACTGAGGGTGCATATAAGACGATAAACACTGCCGGCGAAATTGCCGGAGGATATATTCCTGCCGGTGATGCAGTTTTCACACAGACTGCAACCTTGAAGGATGCAGAGATTATCGGCATCAAGACCTCTGAGCAGAAAGACGGCGTGCCTTATGCCGCGGCTGCAAATCTTACGGTAGGCCTGAGACAGGCCGGGGCAACGCGTGCTGCCGGGGCAGACAAGGCCGACGTGCTGCAGCTTAACGCTGTGCCTGAAAATGAGGCACGCAACTATTTCGACATCGCCTCTGATGGCGTCAAGTGGATGGCTGCCGACAGCGTAGCGCAGCTTTACGCTGCACGCTCGGGTGCACGCTATTCGCTGTTGTCAGCTGTCAGCCAGGGCGGTGAGGTGGCTGTTGGCGTTACGTTGCCCGAACCAGGCATGTACACGTTCTATCTACCTGAAACCTGTGATGCCGGCAACTATGAAAGTGTAGTGCTTAAAGATGCCAAGACTGGCAAACAGACCAATCTGCTTGATGGCGGCTATGACTTCACCTCTGTTGAAGGCGGCGACATATCTGGACGCTTCACTATCAGCTTCAACCGTATGCTCGATGACGATAAGAATGCGGACATACGCGCATGGTCGCCCTTGCGTGACAGGCTTAGCGTTAGCGGTGTTGAGACAGGCGACCGCATAGCCGTTTATTCTGCTGACGGTGTTCAGGCTGCTTCATGCGTGGCATCATCTTCTGTTGAGAACATTCAGGCGTCCGTGTCGGGTGTTGCGGTTGTTGAGATAACGCGAGATGGCAGGACGATAGCCGTTAGAAAGGTGAAGATGAAGTGAGTGTAAAGTTTTTCCTTTATATAGAATAAAATCAATGCCGTATGACTCAGTCAGAGTTCATGCGGCATTATTTTTTAGTTTGCCCTCTTTGATTCTCGCTCTTTTGTATCCCTGTAGACATTGTTTACTTTGTCTCTACCAAAGTTATATGATATGCGAAATGATACAGAGCTGGCGTGAATGTCGTTTCGTGTGTAAACCTTATAATCGTTATAAATAGCTGTTGATTTTGTTGTGTTCCATCCAAAAGGATCTGTAACAGATGCTGTCAGTGTGAGTCTGTCGTTCAGCAGGTTGTATCTTAAATAACAGCCGAGCAATGACATAGCCTTGTATCTTATCATGCGTTCATGATAAGGAAAATAATGGCTGAATCTCATATCTAGAATCAGATTTTTCTGTTTGTTCAGTATGAATGATGTATTGAATTCAATTTTCCCGCTCCAACTGCTATCGTCAGCATCTTTGTAATCAGTAAGTTTTGATTTGGCATATGTGTGGAAAAACTCGCCGCCAAGGTTGAGGTTCCACCATCCGAAAAAAGAACGGTAATATGATAAATATAGTCCTGTCTTATTGCTGTTGATATGATTTTCCGGTATGGTGTATTGTGAGCCGTCGTTATTGAACCGCGTGATGTAGCCGATGGCATCATTGTTGTATGAATTATATAAAACGGCATATATTCCTTTAAAACTATAGTTTATCTCTGCATTGTGGGCAACACTGGGGCGTAAGTCAGGATTGCCAGACACGTAGTCGCTCGTTGTAGTATAGTATTTATATGGATTCAAGTCGTTGAAGTTTGGTCTTGTTATTCCCATAGAATAAGAGAGTGTGAAACGTCCTGCTTTATGGCTGTTCCAACTGAGATTAACTGTTGGGAACAGATGATTATAGCTATATCTGCTTTCTTCATCTTTTACCAGCTGATATCCTTTGGTGCATGTAGATTCATACCGTAGCCCGAGCTTACCGAAAAAAGAGTTTGTAAAATTCCTCTCTGCGCTGACATACGCTACGGCCGTACTCTCATCATATTCGAAGGCATTGCTTTGTTTTGTATCTGACATCCAAGAATTGTTCTCCAGATACCGTATATCCAAGGCTGTGTTGTTGCCTATGCATGTAAAAGCCAGTCCTGCTTCCATTTTGAATAACTTTAATGGCAGTATGGCATCCAGTTTGGCTGAATGAATATGATATTTGTTGTCGCCTGTGTTTGTAAGTTTTGTATCCGTATTGTTTGCTGATGTTGTTACGTCCGAAAAACTCTGCGCTTGCTTGTCGTAGTAATTGTAAGTTAAGCTGAGCATTTTTCCTTTTGTATCCAGCATCCAGTCTGAAAAAGCAGTAATTGTTAATGCGTTATCCGGGCGTGAAGGAGAATAGTTTGTAGAACTGTATACATTACCCCGGTCTGTCGTTACATCAAAAAGTTTGCTGTTCAGTCTGTTCGTATAATAATTAAGTATGACGCCTGCGTTCAGTCTATTTGTAAATTTATATTTGAACAAGCCGTTCGCTCCGAAAGTTCTGTTCCTGTAATTTGTTGTGCGCTGTGAAATCTTCGTGTAATATGGAAAAATGTAAGTGCGGTTCAGGTCATTGATGCCTTTAGAATCATTCCAACTGGCATCTGCCGACAATTCTACTTTACGTGTCGTATGCGATACATTTCCTCCAAGTTGATAACAGAAAGACTCACGGATGATTCCGTTTGTCCATATGTTTCCACGTGTGCCTAAAGATTCATTTTTAGATGTAATGCTGATATAGGCTACGTTATTGTTCGCTCCATATTTTGCCGGAGGAGTAGTCAGCACCTCAATCTTCTCAATTCCACTTGCCTGAAGATTCTTCAGACGCAAGACCATAGCCTCGTCTGATATCTCCATGAGATGTCCGTCGATGATATATTTTACAGAACTTTTACCTGCTACTGTAACCATATCGTTCACAACCGATACGCGCGGTATGCGGTCAAGCACCTCTATACCGTTCATACCCTTGGCATATTGGTCGTTTTTAGTCAGGTATATAATCCTGTCAGGAGCCTGTTTTACAACGGTGCGTGATGCCATCACAACAACTTCTTTCAGTTCGAGCTGTCTTTCCCAATTTGTTGCAGTAGAGTCTGCTTGGTCCTGAGCAGACATGGGGATGGCAAAAAATAGTGACCATAAAGTGAAAACGTATGGTTTCATATAAAATCTTTTATTTAAAAGCCTTTTCTTTTCCTTGAATAAAGAAGAACGCACCGCCGCCTGATTTGTCACGTTTCAGTCCGATATATATGGTCTCACCGTTATTGACAATCTGCAGTGACGTGTATCTTCCGTCATCTCCCTGATAGTCGGAATAGTCTTTAGCGCGCGGCTTATCCTTTTCTATAGCGTCTGCTATAGCCTTTATTATCTTCAAATTGTTTTTCACGGTTATTCCGCGATAATAGTTGCCGTTACTTTTATAGACAGAGATGCTTACACTCTTGTTGTTGTTATATCTGCCGTCAAATAACCTTTCCACATTCAGTTTCGGGGGCCTTGCACTGGCTGTCAGTGCTATTAGGACCATAAAGAAAAAAATCAGAAAACGTTTCATCTCTTACTATTTTGATTGTTAAAAAATTGTTTTACTTTGTTTTGTTCTGCGGCCTTTTGTCTTTCTATAGCCTGCATGAACTCTTCTACCTTGGCTGCTTCTGCTTCTGCTATTTTTCGTGCAGTCTTTTCGTCTACCTGCTTACCTTTGACGTATGCGACATAATGGCTGTCGCCAGTTGAAGTGCCCATTTCGTTTATTTTAGACAGGAAAACACTTCCTGTCAATATTATGGCAACGCTTGCAGCTGCTGACAAAGTCCATATAAGAGCTTTTTGTAGAGGCGTACGTCTGTGGCGTGCTGAAGTATCATCTGCAAGCTTCATCTGACGCGACAGGCCCATAAGCTCTTTCGTCTCACTTATAATGTCTGAACTGTATGCCGTGCATAGCAATATATATTCCAGTTCAGTTTCTTCCTGCACAGACAGCCGGCACTCATTATAAAGAAGGCATAGTGTCTCTATTTCCTTGATGCTTAAATTCATTTCCTGTTTCATCTGTTTAATCTTTTGTAAGTTTCACGTATTTTTCTGCGGGTACGGCTCATGTTCATTCTTACAGACTCAACCGACATTGACAACTCTTCGGCAATCTGCTCATAATCAAAACCTTCGTGTGTCACAAGGTTGAATATCTGTTGTTGTAGAGGTGTCAGTTCTTCTTTCAACAGATTTTCCAACGTATTTATGTCTTCCACTTCCATTTCGTATTGCAGAGAGACCGGTGTTTTTACTTCATCTATAGTCTTCATATTTGTCCTCCTTAGTCTGTCTATACAAACATTTCGCAATACACAGACAAGCTTGTTTCTCGCCTCGTTAGGATCTGACACATTATTTTTCAGTTTAAGTTTTAGCCATGATTCCTGGAGTACGTCTTTTGCATCCTCATCGTTTTGAAGATATCTCAATGCGATGTGGTGCAGCTTGTCGCGCAAGTCCATGAATGAGGATGTTAATATATCTCGTTCCATATACTACTGATACGAATGAATATGGAAAACATAACAGCAGAATTTCTTTTTTTGTAATTTTAGATGATATTTTTAGTGTATCTGTTTAATTGTTAATGATAAGGTTTATATTAATTATGATACATCAAGGTTTCCCCCGATATTCTCAAAGGCTAAAGTTACAGATTTTTTATAGTATATATGATTGTTTTTATGGGGATATTTAGTTTTGGATGGCAAATCCATGCTGCCAAAGGCCGCTAATCACCTTGCAAAAGGGCACATATTACATCGTGATATGTGCCCTTTTGCATTGCGGAATGTATGCTTTTGCATTGCTGTTGCAGTCTGGTGTATGCAGAAAATATTTTTGTTAAAAACTCGTCACTCGTCACAATCGCATGTAAGACGTTGAATGACAGGATGTTAATGTGTGATGAGTTGTGTTTTCAACTCGTCACACACAGCTGTATTTGGCCTGTTGAGGCTGATTTTGCGGCTAAAAGTATTAATATATTGGCTTTATATTGTTCGGAAAATGAAGAAATAACAGTGATGTGATGAGTTGCGTTTTCAACTCGTCACGCATTAAGTAGCTGATTGATAGAGTGTTAAACCCTGTTGTGATGAGTGATGAGTTTTTTGCGAAAAAGTTTTTTGTATTTCGGAGTTTGGGGCCTATTCTAAATTTGGTTGATTTCAAAGTGTCCTTTCCCTGATTAAAGTTGATTTCGCTTTGGTGTTTATCTGTTATCGGTTGACAGCAGTATGCGGTTGTCAGGTCAAACTTTTTGTCTTGGGGCTAAAAGGCTGCGGCATCACTGGACGAATGGCATCTTTGCCAGTTTGTTTATGAGTTATGATGATTTTGTTGCTTATATAGTTTTGTCGGAGTATTTTCAGATTAAAAATTTGTTTATTTGCATAATTATTGCGTATTTTGCAGTAAAATTACGATAATGTGCAGTGTGCCCGCTTTTAGGCATGAATTTTGTTGGAATAAGTATATGAAGCAGACACTGACTGCCTTGTTGTGAAATATAAAAAATAAACATTATGACATTATATCCAAAACTGATAATGGATGCCTTGGCTACCGTTACGTATCCGGGTACCAAGAAGAATCTTGTAGAGAGTGAGATGGTGGCCGACAATCTGCGTATTGACGGCATGAAGGTGTCGTTCTCGCTGATATTTCCGCGCGACACCGACCCCTTTATGAAGTCTACCATCAAGGCTGCCGAGGCTGCCATACACTATCATGTAAGCAAGGACGTTGAGGTGACCATCGAGGTGGAGACTAAGTCGAAGCCCCGACCCGAGGCCGGAAAGATGCTTCCGGGCGTAAAGAATATCATTGCCGTAAGTTCTGGCAAGGGCGGAGTGGGCAAGAGCACCGTTGCTGCCAACCTGGCCATATCTCTCGCACGTCTTGGCTATAAGGTCGGACTGCTCGATACAGACATCTTCGGTCCGTCAATGCCTAAGATGTTCGGCGTAGAGGATTTCCGTCCCTATGCAGTTCATAAAGACGGACGCGACCTCATTGAGCCTGTTGAAAAGTATGGCGTGAAGCTGCTGAGTATTGGTTTCTTTGTAAATCCTGACACGGCTACACTGTGGCGCGGCGGAATGGCTTCTAATGCGCTGAAGCAGCTCATTGGTGATGCTGACTGGGGCGAGCTTGACTATTTTGTGCTCGACACGCCTCCCGGAACAAGCGACATACATCTGACGCTGCTGCAGACACTGGCCATAACGGGTGCAGTTATAGTGAGCACACCGCAGAAGGTGGCACTGGCAGACGCACGCAAGGGTATCGACATGTACAGAAACGACAAGGTGAATGTGCCTATCCTCGGACTTGTTGAGAATATGGCGTGGTTTACTCCTGCCGAACTTCCTGAAAACAAGTATTACATATTCGGCAAGGAAGGATGCAAGAATCTTGCCAAGGAGATGGACGTGCCTTTGCTGGCTCAGATACCTGTTGTGCAGAGCATCTGTGAGAGCGGCGACGACGGCAAGCCGGCTGCCCTTAATGTTGACACCATGACAGGTCAGGCATTTATCAATCTGGCCATGGCTGTTGTAACAGTTGTCAACCGCCGTAATGCCGAGCAGGCGCCTACAAAGATTGTTGAGGTAAAGAACAGCTGACGCCATGATGCCGTCTGAACGCTGATGGATTATGGGCTGTGATTATTATATGCGGTTCTGGCTCGATGTCCTTTAGGCATGGCTCTGGTTATGTCAGGACAATGTAGCGGCAAGCGGACAGCGGAAAACAAAGAGACAGATTAAAATCTCAGTCTGCTTGCGGCATGTAAATACATATTCGGCCTGATAGCAGATAAAAATTTAACGGAAGTCAGCATGCAAGTGCATGCCCGACTTCCGCTTATTTTTATGCTAACTTATTGATTTTGCGCACATATATTTTTTTATGTGCGTCTTTGTTTGCATTTTTATATGTTTATTCTGCCGTTTCTGTTTCGGCAGTTTCGTAGTTTCTTTCAGTTCTTAGTCTTTCAATTTCCTTTCGTCGCGTCTTTATTATCTGGCGTCTGTAAAGCAGGCACGTTATGAGGAAATAGACGAAAGCCTGAATCCACAGTGCCCTGTATTCGTACAGCACATCGCCAAGGCGTGCCTCCATGCCGTTCATTCTGACAAAGCCGCGTATGCCGAAGGTTGAAGGAACGAGGTTAGACACCCATTGCCAGAACTCCGGTATGGCGCTCTGCGGCCATGACACTCCTGACACAAACAGGAATGGCAGTGAGGTGAATACAACCAGGAGTATGATGTTCTCGCGGTATCTCACGGCGCATGAGACAATCATCGAGAAGAATATGCATGAGAGCAGATAGGGCAGCATGAAGCATGCCAGGTCGCCGGCATGGAGCAGCGACGTGAAGCCGAATATGCGTGGTACAACAAGAGTGATGTAAGCTGATATCACGGCATAAATCATAAGATAGCACAGCGACTTGCCAAGCACGATGCGGAATATGCCATTGTAATGCCTGCTTACGGGAACGAGCTGCTTAAACCTGTTCTTCTCTCTTGCGGTTCCTGCCGACAGACCTACGCCAAGCAGCAGAGTCTGCTGCAGGATGAGTATAAGCACCGCTGGTATAAGAAAGTTGCCGTATCCTCCAGTTGTGTTGAATATCTGCACTTCGTCAAAGTCAAGCGGCTTTATCGTTATCTCGTTCTCGCGTTCGGTGGTGTTGCCGGCGCGCTGAATCTGTATCTCTGAATTGATGTTTCCGGCTACAGCAGTGGCTGTCTGGAATATGGCCTTGTAGTAGAGCATGAAACTCATGTCGCAGAACACGTTGACATGGCTTTGCTCCATCCGGTTGATGTTGGTCTGAAAGTCTTCTGGAAAATACAGCACGCCCGAGGCTTCCTGTCTGCCCACAAGGTCTCTGGCTTCGCTCAGGCTGTTGCAGTAATATGTAATCTTGGCGTCGGGTGACGCGTCAAACTGTCTGATGAACTGCCTGCTGAGATTGCTGTGCGACATGTCGACCACAGCCACCTGCACCTCGCGCACCACCTCGTTGGTGTAGATCCACGAGTAGACAAGCGGATAGAGCAGCGGCACTAGGATGAAGAAGATAAGCACACCCTCATCTTTCCAGGTGGTTTTCATCTCTTCAGCCCAGATGTAGCACATGTCGTGTATGCCCTCATTGATCTGTTGTATTAAGCTTTTGGCTTTTTTCATCAGGTTTTATATCTTAATTCTTCTTCTGTTTTTATCTTCAGTTAAAAGCGCTTAAGGCAAGTACTCATATTCTAAGGCGGCTTTCTTTATCTTGGATACAACCAGCACAGGGAGCATAATGAAGCATACCATTGCCGTTATGTTTATCCACGAGTAAGCAAGCGGATAGCCGTTGAAGATATTGAGCTGATAAATCATGTAATAGTGCCGTAGCGGAAACAGCTGGGCTATTGATTTTATTGCCGGCGACATGGCAGACAGCGGAAAGGCTGTGCCCGACAGCGAGAAACTCAATACGGCCCACAGGCTGCATATGCTCATAGACATGCGGAGCGACGGCGTGAGTCCAAAGACAAATATGCCGAAGCCCTGAGCCGCGAGGACTGAAAGCAGACCGAGCAGCAGTATAGCCGGCAGTCCGCCGGGATGAGGAAACTGCAATATGCCGAACACATACATCATGTAGCCATAGAATATAGCCAGGAACACCAGCGTCTGTGGCAATATCTTGCCGATGAGTGCATTGTGAATGTTATTGCCGGCTGTCTCCAACCATTCTTTCGATGTGCCGAATTTCTGTTCCGTTCCTATCGAGTAGACCGTTATCAGGAAGATGAAGAGCATAAGGCAGCCCGGAATGATCATCGTGTTAAGATAGATACTATAGTTTACGGCGGGATTGTTCACCGTATGCAGGTCGATGACGATAGGCTGCAGAAAACTCATAATCTGGCTTTCTGTCAGTCCTTTTGCCTGCAGCACAGACGACGCTGCCCCGGCAGAGCCAAGCGTAGATATGGTCTTGAGGTCGCGGTAAAGCAGCGCTCCGGCAGTAAGTGAGGTGGAGCTGTAGTAAAACGATATTTTAGGCTGCCTCATTGACAGCAGCTCAGACGTTGTGCCTTCGGGAATATACAGGAAGGCATAAATCTCGTTGCGCTGTATGGCATTGCGAGCCTCGCTTACGTTAGTATACCGTTTTACGATTTTTGTTGTCTGGAAGGCGTCCAGCTTTCTTATTATTGAGCGTGTGGTAGATGTATTGTCGAGGTCTACCACGCCAACGGGCATGTCGGTCGGCTGCCCGTTGCTCATTAGTGAAGTAAAAAATATGGTGACAATAACGGGAAATATCAGCATGCAGAACAGATACATCGGATTCTTCTTCAATATTCTGCATTCTCTGCATGCCACGCTGATGATGTTCCTTATGCTGACACTGTTACCCACGTTCTGGTTTTATCTGTTTTTAATTATTAGCGACATACCCGGTCTTAGTCCGTCAAGCTTTGTTACAGGACGGGCTTTCACCTCGAAAGTCTTCAAGTCATACTGTCCGTTGCTCTTTGTGGCTTTCCATACAGCATAGCTGCCTTCGTCCTTGATGTAGTAGACCTTCATCTTCAGGTCTTTGCTGAAAGCCGGGCAATATGCTGTGAATGTGTCGCCGTTCTTGAGTCCGTTGAGCTGGTCTTCACGCACGTTGAATGTACCCCACAGGTCGCTCATTATTGATATGCTCATGATAGGAGAGCCGGCTCCGATAAGTTCGCCCACTTTGGGATAAATGCTGCTTACCTCGCCTTCAACCTGTGCTATCTGCACGGTTTCGTGTATGTATGAGTTTATTTCCTGTACGGCACCCTTTGCCCTGTTCACCTGAGCCGCAGCTGCACGCTTCTCTTCGCGGCGTGCGCCGTTTACTGCCATGTCGTATTGGCTCTTGGCAGCCTTTGCCTGAGCTTCGAGCGCCTTATAGTTGGCAAATGCCTCGTCGCGTTTCTGGGCACTCATGACACCTTCGTCAAACAGACGCTGAACACGCTCGTATGACTTCTTCGCAATGTCAAGTCCGGCCTTGGCCTGCTGCCACATCTCGTAGGCTCCGCGTATCTGTTCCTGACGTGCGCCCCTGTCAGCCATCTCGTTCATGGCGGCAGCAGCGTCTTCGGCACTTTCAGCCTGCTTCTTCTTGGCCTCAATGTCAGGAGCGTCTATTATGGCCAGCGTGTCGCCAACCTTTACATAGTCGCCCTCCTTGACTCTAAGTTCAAGAATGCGCCCGGGCACCTTGCTCGACACCCTGTATTCTGATACTTCAATTTCGCCCTGTATCGTTTCAGTTGTCTTGCCAAAAGCAAAGAAACCTATAACTCCTACAATAATGACGGTTATGGCAAATCCGGTTATTGTAAGCAAGATGTTGTTATGTTGTGATTTTTTTGTCATGATTTCTAATATAATGATTCTCCAAGAACTTTCTTTAAGTTGAGCTGTGACAGCTTAACATCAATTTCAGCGTCTATCTTCTGTGAGCGTGCCTGCAGCCATGCCGTCTGGGCGGTCATGACATCCGTAACGTCCATTACGCCCTCTTTGAAGCCGAGGTTGGCACATCGCAGGTTTTCGTCGGCACGTTCTGTATTTTTGTTTGCCATGTTGAGCCGCTTGTTGGCTTCGCTTACTTTGAATGAACTCTGGTTAACCTGCAGTTCCACCTTCTCGCGTGCTTCATCGAGCTCGAGCATGGCTATCGTAGTGGCAGTCTTGCTGGCCCTTATCTTGTATGAACTTTCAAACCAGTTCCATACAGGTATTCTCATTATCACCCCGACATTCCATACACCGGAGAACTTCTTTTCGAATCCGTTGTAAAGGTTGGGATTGGTTACAAGATAGCCTGCGGTGAGCGCTATTTGCGGCAGATACGCGGCCCTGATTATATTTGTTGTCTGTTTGCTTATGTCAACCGCATTCTGCAGCATCTTCAGTTCTGCACGATTCTCCTTGGCGGCATCCGTGTCAACCAATGGTGTCATTTCCACCTTGCTGAATGCGTCTTCTTTATCTTCGTCTTCAAGCCTTATGTCCTTGCTGATCGGCATGCCGCACAGCTGGCAGAGCAGCATTTTTGCCAAAGACACTCCGTTCTCAACTTCCAGAAGCTGCATCTCAGCCTCGTTTAGCTTCACGTCAACCTTCAGGCCGTCGGCTCTGGTGGCAACGCCTTCGCGTATCATCTTTTCAACGTCGCCGCTCAGTTTCTTCACGAGGTTCAGATAGCTGTTAGCCAGCTTCTCCTTATGTTTCAGCGACACCACGGTCCAGTAGGCATTGTCGATGTCGTATATAGTGTTCTGCGTCTTGCTCGTTATGTCGTTTTCAGCCAGTTGCTCGCTTATGTCGGCTATCTTGTTTGCCGCAACGATGCTTCCGCCCATGAATATCGGCTGGCGCACCATGACAGATGCCGTAAAGATATTTCGCGTGTCGGTTCTGAAAGCGTCGCTTATGGATTTTCCTATGGCGTTGCCTGCATTTTCCAGTCCGGGCATTATCTTGTTGGCTATATTTCCAAGCGCTTCGGCTGTCTGCGGTGTTATAACACCCTGACTAACCATGTCCGTTATTGCAGACGATACAGTGTTGCCCAGTTGGCCGGCAGTTGTAGTGCCGAGGTTGCCGAGCACGCCTTTCTGTTCATTGTTGAGGAGAGAAATCTCCTTGCTCATGAATTCGTATCCGCCGAGCACGTCAACGTGTGGCAGATATTTCGTGCGTGCGGCTTTCCGTGTGTTCTGCGCCACGTCCTTCTTAAGCCGTGCAATGTTTATCTGCTTGTTGTTGCGCAAGGCCATGGCGCGGCAACTGTCGAGCGACAGCACCTGTTGCGCCGCCGCAGTGGCAGGGGCGCATATCAGGAGAAATATGGCAGCAACATTCTTCATAAACGAATAGCGGTTAATTCTTCTTGATGATCCTGAGGTCAGGGGTTATTTAAATGAGAAGTTGCGAGAACCAATCATGTTTCCGTCGGCAAATATGCTGACGTTGTATGTACCGTTGCTCAAGAACTCGTTTACGTTCCAGTATGTTGTTACAGCAGTCTCATTGCCGGTGTATTCGATGTCTCTTTTCATTGAGTATTGCAGGCTGCGGTTCTCATAGTTGAATGTTCCGCCGTTGGTGAGCACAGAGCCGGTTGGCGTAGTTATGCGCACGTAGATGGTCTTCATGCCGCTCTGGGCTGTAACGTTCTTGGCTATGCTGAAGTTTACCTGAAGAGTCTTGCACTTTTTCAGGCTCTTTGTAACCTTGCCTCTCTTGTTCTTGGCTGTCAGTGATATGCCAGTGGCATCAAGCTGAGCAGCAATGGCGACCTTCTCAGAAAGCGACTGCTTGTCGGCATTAAGACCTTCGATCTGTCTTGTTGCCTCAGCGTACTGTCCCTTCACGCGTGTGTTTTCTGCTGTAAGGTTCTGGTTAAGACGGTTGAGCGAGTCTATTTCCAGAATATAGCTTCTGATGACGGCGCGGCATGTTGCAAGCTCCTTTTTCAGACGTGCTATCTCGCGTGCGTCTGTAGCCTTCACGTTCTTCAACTCTTTCAGCAGCTGTTCTGTCTTCATCTGCTCCTGCGTGAGCTGCTCTATGATAGAGTCGTTGTTTATCTGAGTCTTCATCTCGCTGTACTGGTCGGCAAACTGCTGATACTCGTTTTCCATTTCTTTCTTGTCGAGTTCGGCCAGTTCCTGCATGTCCCTGTTAGCCTGCTTTTGCTGCTGCAGACTTATAGACAGGTAAACTATTCCACCGAGTAGAAGTACACCAATGACAGCTGAGATTATTATAATTTTCTTATTTTTCATTTTAAATTCTGTTTTAAATTAATCATGATTATTAAACTGAATGCCATAGCGGCATATTTAATTGCAAAAGTAGATTTTTTATCTTAAAAGACAAAGCATTTATTGAAATAAAAAAACTATTATTGTCAATTTTGCCGTGTTTTTGAACAAAATTAAAATTTAATGTGTATTTTTGTTGAAATTAACTTGCCTTATGCTAATTCGGCGTTTACATTTTGTCGTGAATATGGCATTGAGAGTGGTTATTTGTACTGAATATCTAATATTATGAAATAAAACGGATATGTTGCGCAAGATTTTCGATTTTTATTACAGCGGTTTCACCTCGATGGACATAGGAAAGAAGCTTTGGCTTGTCATTATCATAAAACTTTTGATAATATTTTTTGTCGTGAAGCTGTTTTTCATGCCTGACGTGCTAAGCCAGAAGGCTGCAGGCGGCAGTAAGGCCGACTATATAAGCAGCCGTATGACCGGTGCAGATTGACAGAGCAAGATTAATAACTATTAAAAAATAAAGTGTATGACAGATTTTTTATTGAGCATTAGTGCAGGGACCGTCGACTGGTCGAGAGCTCAGTTTGCACTTACAGCCATATACCATTGGCTCTTTGTGCCGCTGACGCTCGGACTTGCGCTTATTATGGGAGTGATGGAAACCTGCTATTATCGCACAAAGAGTGTCTTCTGGAAAGACACTGTGCGCTTCTGGCAGAAGCTGTTCGGTATAAACTTCGCCATGGGTGTGGCAACCGGACTTATCCTTGAGTTTGAGTTCGGCACAAACTGGAGTAACTATTCGTGGCTCGTAGGCGACGTGTTCGGTGCGCCGTTGGCAATCGAGGGCATTGTGGCTTTCTTTATGGAGGCTACGTTTGTCGGCGTAATGTTCTTCGGCTGGGGCAAGGTGTCAGACGGATTTCATCTTGTGTCGACATGGCTGACGGGACTTGGAGCTACGATATCAGCGTGGTGGATTCTTGTAGCCAACGCATGGATGCAGTATCCCGTAGGACAGGTGTTCAATCCTGACACGATGCGCAACGAGATGACGTCTTTTGCAGATGTGGCTCTGTCGCCTTTTGCCATAGACAAGTTTTTTCACACAGTCCTTTCAGCCTGGATTGTCGGTGCAGTGTTTGCCGTGGCGGTCAGCTGTTATTATCTTATCAGGGCCAACAGCAGCAAGATGCCCGAGGCTACTGCCGCCAAGACAAGAAAGTTTGCTGTCAGCAGTATAAAGATCGCCTCAATTGTTGGACTCGTCGCAACGTTGCTTACAGCTTATACAGGAGACAATTCTGCATATATGGTGGCAAAGACGCAACCCATGAAGCTTGCTGCAATGGAAGCTCTGTATGACGGTGAAGAAGGTGCGCCGCTTACGGCTGTGGCCTTAATAAATCCGTTCAGACAGCCTTACTATGCCGCTTCTGAAGAGTTGCCTCTTCAGGTGGCAATACCCAAGATGCTCTCTGTGCTGGCAACGAGAGACCTGAATGGCTTTGTGCCTGGCATAAACGACATCATTAAGGGCGGATACACGCAGCATGACGGTACGACTGCATTGTCGTTTGCGGAAAAGTCGGAGCGCGGAAAGATTGCCATCGACGCCATTGGCAAATACCGCGAAGCCAAGAAAAACGGCAATGCTGCCGAGGCAGATAAGTATGGCGCACTGATAAAGGACAATGTTAAATACATAGGCTACGGATATATGGACAATCCCGACCAGATAGTGCCTTACATACCTGTGTGCTTCTGGTCTTTCCGTATTATGGTAGGTCTTGGCATGTTGCTCATCCTAGCCTTTGCCGTAACGCTGTTTGTTGTCTACCGTAAGGACATTCTGCGTCTCAAATGGCTGCATATTGCATGGCTTGTTCTTCTGCCGTTGGCCTATGTGGCAAGCGAGTCGGGATGGGTGCTGGCCGAACTCGGACGTCAGCCTTGGGCAATACAGGACATGCTGCCCACATGGATAGGCGTGTCTGACATCAGCTCAGGGTCAGTTATCTTCACGTTCTTTATGTTCCTCGTGCTGTTCACGCTTCTGCTTGTGGTTGAAATCAACATTATGTGCAAGGCCATAAAACAAGGTCCGGAGTTTTCTGATGTTGCTGCCAGGCCATAACTGTGTCAATAATAAACATGAACGATAAAAACAAAGAAAATTATGACATATCTTTTTTTGCAACAATATTGGTGGTTCCTGGTGTCGCTGCTTGGAGCGCTGCTCGTTTTCATGATGTTTGTTCAGGGAACAAACTCAATTATCTTTTCTCTCGGGCGCAACGATGTTGAGCGTGGAATGCTGGTTAATTCTACCGGCCGCAAGTGGGAACTGACCTTCACCACGCTTGTAACGTTCGGCGGAGCTTTCTTTGCCTCGTTTCCGTTGTTCTACAGTACGAGTTTCGGCGGTGCCTACTGGCTGTGGATTATCATCCTGTTCACTTTCGTGCTGCAGGCTGTCAGCTACGAATTTCAGAAAAAGCTCGGAAATATTCTTGGCGTAAAGACCTTTCAGACCTTCCTTGTCATCAACGGATGGGTGGCTCCGTTCCTTATTGGTGTTGCCGTGGCAACATTCTTCACAGGCTCTAACTTCGTTGTTGAGAAGGCAAACTTCACCAACGGACTGTCGCCCGTGATAAGCAGCTGGGCTAACGGCAGCAACGGTCTTGACGCCCTTCTCGATGTGTGGAACATTGTACTTGGACTTGCCGTCATGTTCCTTGCGAGGGTTACAGGTATACTCTATACGGTGAACAGCGTCTCTGACATATACATACGCCAGCGCTCAAGAAAGCTGCTGCGTGTTAATCTGCTGCTGTTTCTCGTTACATTCCTGGCTTTCCTTATTTATGTCCTTGTGAAGGACGGATATGCTTACGACCCTGCAACAGGCAACATCTTTGTCGAAAATGGCAAGTATCTTTCAAACTTCCTTGCCTTGTGGCCGCTGGCTGTTATGCTTGTAGTGGGCGTTGTGCTGTTCCTTTACGGAACGGGACGCACCGTTTTCGACACCAGTTTCAATTCAGGTATATGGACAGCCGGCATTGGTGAAGTGTTGGTAGTGCTGAGTCTGTTGCTGTGTGCCGGACTTAACAACACGGCGTATTATCCTTCTGCCGTTGACCTGCAGAGCAGTCTGACCATTCAGAACAGCTGCAGCAGCGAGTTTACGCTCAGCGTCATGTCTGTAGTGTCGCTGCTCATACCGTTTGTTCTTGCATATATAGTTTATGTGTGGCGCATCATCGACCGTCACAAGATTAACCGCGAGACGGTGGAGGAGGGCGAATAATAGTCGCCATTCCGCATCATATCAACAGTAAAGGCCATATCCTGTTAACTCCGGGATATGGCCTTTACTGTTTCATTCAGTATGCCTTCAGGCATTTTCCTTGTGGCTTAGGTGTCAGCGCAATATTATTCCTGTGAATATTCTGCCTGATTCAGTGCCGAGCTTTCGCGCCGAAAAATAGTCGTTGCTGTTGTTGTAGGTGCATACCCCCGACACGTTTATGTTGTCTTCCTTCAGTCCCATGGCTGCCAGCTGCCTGCGGTTGCATTCGGGCAGGTCGATGTGCCATTTGTCTTCCTTGCGGCTTATGTCGGCCATGTTGAATCCGGCAGCCTCAAATTCGGCATAAACTTCGTCGCCTACTTCAAAGGCGTCTATCGATATGCCCGGTCCTATAACAGCCGTCAGGTCTTCCGGACGTGAGCCGAACGACACCTCCATCATCTTTACGGCCTTGCATGCTATGCGCTTTGCCGTTCCGCGCCATCCTGCATGTACCGCTGCTGCAGCGTGGTGCGCATAGTCGTATATTAATATAGGTATACAGTCGGCGGTAGACACGCCTATGCATACGTCCTTTACGTCGGTTATCAGGGCGTCGACGCCTTCAAGAATCATTCCTTTTACCGTTGCCGACAGCGACAGGAAGTCGGCACCTATCTGCATCACTTCCGTGCCGTGAGTCTGGTGCGGAATAATGACACGTTCCTTGTCAACGCCGAGTTCACGGCATAGGTCTTCAAGGTTCTTCTCAATGTCCTCAGGGTTGTCGCCGCAATATCTGTTTATGTTCAGCTCCGCATAGTTTCCGGTGCTGTGTCCGCCGTGGCGCGTGGTGCTGAATGCCGTCGTGTCGGGCGATATGTCATAATATGTAAGCTGTGGCTTCATCATAGCAAAAGTGTTTTTGGTTTATATAAAAGAGCCGCATGTTTGCCGTTGCGGCATGTCATGCGGCTCTTGTCTTATGTTTCTTATTTATCTTCGTCAATGTCAAAATACTCAACATCGTCAAGGTCCTCATAGTCGTCGATGTCCTCAATGTCTTCATCGTCAACAAACACTATCTCGTCCTCGCCCTCTTTAAGCAGTTCCTGCGGCAGTGTGCTGAGGTCTTTGTCGCGGTGAACCAGCGTGTCTTCGGCTGTAATGTCCTGCAGTTTGTTGCTCTCGCTGTTGAGCTCTTTCCACAGCACGTCTTTCAGTTCGTTGATGCCCTGACCTGTTACGGAAGATATGAACACCACGGGGATGTCGTCGGGCGTAGTCTCGCGCAGCATCTCTATCAGCTCGTCGTCGAGCAGGTCGCATTTTGTCACGGCCAGCACTCTGTGCTTGTCGAGCATCTCTGGGTTGAAGTTGCGCAGCTCGTTGAGCAGTATCTCATATTCCTTCTTTATGTCGTCAGTGTCGCCGGGCACCATAAACAGCAGCAGCGAGTTGCGCTCTATGTGGCGAAGGAATCGCAGACCGAGACCCTTGCCCTCGCTTGCACCTTCGATTATACCCGGAATGTCGGCCATGACGAACGACTGTTTGTCGTGATAGCTCACAATGCCGAGCGACGGCTCAAGCGTGGTGAACGGATAGTTGGCTATCTTGGGGCGCGCACTCGACAGCGACGACAGCAGCGTGCTCTTGCCCGCGTTGGGGAATCCAACAAGTCCCACGTCGGCGAGCAGCTTCAGTTCTAATATTATCATCATTTCCTCCATCGGCTCGCCCGGCTGAGCGTAGCGCGGAGCCTGATTGGTGGCACTGCGGAACTGGAAGTTGCCAAGTCCGCCGCGGCCGCCTTTCAGCAGCAGCACCGTCTGTCCGTCGTATGTAACGTCGCACACATACTTTCCTGTTTCGGCGTTATACACCACCGTTCCGCACGGCACGTCGATATATTGGTCCTTGCCGTCGGTGCCGTGACATTTGTCACGTCCGCCGTTGCCTCCGTGTTCGGCAAACACGTGGCGCTGATATTTCAGATGGAGCAGCGTCCAGTAGTTGTGGTTGCCTCGCAGGTAAATGCTTCCGCCTTTACCGCCGTCGCCTCCGTCGGGACCTCCGTTGGGGTTGTATTTCACATGGCGAAGATGCATGGAGCCTCTTCCGCCTTTGCCTGAGCGGCAGTAAATCTTCACATAATCTACAAAATTGGATTCCGGCATGTTGTTATCGTCTTTGTTAATATTTTGCTGCAAAAATACGAAATTATTGCAAAACGTGCAATATATAAGCGGTGCAGATAATAAAATTAAGTATTTCTTTGATATTGTTTTGCCCTGTTGCTGATTCCGTATTGTTCCGTCTAGGATCTTTTGACGCTCTGATATGTAAACACAGCTTTTGCCTTTCAAACTGATTTTCGTTGACGCTCCAGAGCGGGTATTTTCAGAAATTAAAAATATTTGTACGCAAATACTGTCGAAATCGTGTGCAAATGTAACGCCTTGTTGCTCAACATAATGCCAATATAAAACATAAAGTGTGCAATTATTTTCGCAATAAACGGCCGCAAAAAGCCAGGATTTTGCCTTAAAAACAGCCTTTTCATGATTCAAAAACGGCCCACTTTTGCCCCAAAACCGATAGGTTTATCATCAGAAAGCGCCCCGTTTTCTCCTCTTTGTAAATATCCTTTACCATTTCAAGTCCTTGTGTCCGCATTGCTTTTCTATTTCGTCAGAAAATCCAAACATTTCTGTAATGTCATATTGTAAGGCTGTTTGGAAAATTTACTTACTAAAATTAATTTTGAAATCAAATAGAAATAAGTTTAATTTAAATTCAGCCTTAATTGATTACTTCACTTTAAAAGCGGCTTTCTGCATATAAACTTAATTCTATTTTCCTTTTACTTTTCGACAGTGGCATATTTTATATTTGCCAATCGCTAAAACTGTAGTATTCTATCTTAGATAGATTTCGTTATAAATTAAAATATCTTAAATATAGTGTCTTTATCTGTTCTTAATTCAATTCTTTTAAGTTATTAATCAAGCATATACTTTTTAGATATTTAATCAGACAAATTTACAAAAAGAATTTCTGTTGTCGAATATAATTCACTATATTTGCATAATATAATTGCATCTAAAAATATAATTAAATAGAATAAAGATTGTTTTATCGGAGAGAGATTTAAAAACTTGGTTAGCGAAAAAACTGGATAGGAGCTTCAATATAGTTAACTCGTATGCTTGTAACAGAATCCATTCTAATTTGGAGACCTTACAGCAATTACTGAATTTCTTCAGTTGACATAAAAGATTTGATAACAGACAAGAAGAGCGGTAGCAGTTCTTTATAGATGTTATTATTTTCTGTATTCAACTTCCGATAATATAAAAATATAGGAATATATGACACCAGAAGAAAAAGCGAGGCAAAAAATAGATCAGTGGTTTAGCGATGCTGGTTGGAAGGTGGTCGATAGAGATAACTATGAACCAAACTGTACTGCAGTTGCTATAAGAGAAGGACTTTTAAAAGGTAACCTTGAGGCTGATTATTTCCTTTTTATTAACGGAAAGGCTATTGGTGTACTTGAAGCTAAAAGAGAAGAGATTGATCCATTTTCTGATAAAGTTTGTGAACAAGCTGTCGTATATGCCAGAAATATTCCTAAAATTTATCAAACATATCAGAAACCATTGCCTTTCATATTTACTTCAAATGGAAAAGACTTGTATTTCTGTGATTTTCGCAAACAAGATTCTTGTTTCAAGCAAATTATGACGATTCCAACTCCTCATGAATTGGTTAAATTATTGGGAATAAATGATTATTTTTCCGGGCTTCCAACTTTGCGAAGAAAAGGACTACGGGATTGTCAGTATGAGGCTGTTACAGAACTGGAAAAAAGTTTCAGAAGTGGACAGAATCGCGCCTTGATGGTATTGGCAACAGGTGCAGGTAAGACATATACCGCATGTCTTGCGGCATATCGTTTTCTTTCATATACCCCAATGAGAAGAGTGTTATTTCTTGTGGACAGGAATAACCTCGGGAAACAGGCAGAGGGGGAATTCGGAACTTTTCGGCTGACAGAAAATGGAGATGCATTCAATACAATATTTACCGTGAACCGTCTTCGTTCTTCTTCAATACCATCTGATAGCAATGTCGTTATTTCAACAATACAGCGTCTTTTTTCTTTTCTGAAAGGAGACACTATCGAGGATAATGACAACGACGATGATAATGAACCTGCAGAAGAAGTTGTATTACCTCCGAATCCAAATTTGCCACATGATTATTTTGATTTTATTATCATAGATGAGTGCCACCGCTCCATTTATGGGAATTGGCGTAAGGTATTGGAATATTTTGACACAGCCAGACTTGTTGGATTGACAGCCACACCTATTCCTGAAACAATGGCATTCTTTAACAATAATCGTATAGTTAACTACACATTGGAAAAAAGCATCGTTGATGGTGTAAATGTAGATTGCCGCGTATATCGAATCAAAACCCAAGTTACAGAAAATGGCGGTGCTATATTAGAAGGGGATAAAATCAAAGAAGAAACACGTTATACCGGAGATGTAAAAACTATTTCCAATAAAGAAACGAAAACATATACCAATAAGGAGTTAAACAGAAGTGTCATTAATCCTGCGCAAATAAAACTTATTCTGTCTACTTATCGTGATGTAGTCTATACTGAGTTATTCAATGATCCACAGCGTGAAGCCAATTTTGACTATTTGCCAAAGACTTTGATATTTGCGCTAAATGAGACTCATGCCAGCAATATCGTACAGATAGCTAAAGAAGTATTTGGACGTACAGATGACCGTTTTGTGCAGAAAATAACTTATTCTGCAGGCGATAGTAATGAATTGATACGTCAGTTCCGGAATGATAAAGATTTCAGAATTGCCGTAACTTGCACCTTGGTTGCAACCGGTACAGATGTAAAGCCTCTTGAAGTATTGATTTTCATGCGTGATGTAGAATCTTTACCTCTATATACACAGATGAAAGGACGTGGTGTGCGTACAATCGGAGATGAGCAGTTACGGAATGTCACCCCAAATGCGTTCAGTAAAGATTGTTTTTATTTAGTTGATGCCGTAGGTGTTACTGAACACGAAAAAATAATACCTACGATAACAGATGGGCCAACAACAAAGATTATTACTCTTAAAGAGCTGTTGGAACAGATTACTCATGGTTACCTTCCTGATGAGCATCTGAAACGTCTTGCTGCAACACTTTCCAGAATATACAACAAAGCAGATAATTCACAGCGGGATGAGTTCGTAGGTTTGGCTAATGATGACATGAAAGAACTTGCTTCAAGGATTTACGAAGCATTGGAAAACAATATCCTGCCGCCATTCATAAGTACCAAAGAGCCTAATAACGAACGGAAAGGTTTAGTCTCTCCGCTTGCAAATCATGCAGATGCGCGCAGGTATCTGCTTATTCTTGCTGCCGGGTTTGTCAACACTTTGATGCCTGGCGAGGACACGCTTATATCTAAAGGTTTTTCAATAGAAGAAGCTAAAAGTAGAACAGAAGCCTTTGAAGATTTCTGCAAAGAACATTGTGATGAAATAGAGGCTCTACGTATAATTTATAATAATGAAGGCGAGCCAATTACCTATTCAATGCTAAAAGATTTGGAAAACAAACTCAAGATGGCTAACAATCATTTTACTTCCAAACAATTGTGGAATTCATATGCCATTCTGAATCCAAACAGTGTTCGACGTTCTTCTACAAAAGAAGAAAGCGATGCTTTGACTAATATCATACAGCTTGTACGTTTTGCTTTACACCAAATAGAACGATTAGATAGTGTAGTTTCTACCTCTAAACAGTATTTTAATCTATGGTTAGGACAAAATCAGCGCGAAATAACAGATAAACAACGTGAAGTTATCAGTCGTATTGTAGATTATATTGCTTCCAACGGAGCTTGTACGATCAAAGAGATTCGTGAAGATGATGCAACTCAGGCAGCACAAATGATTCGTGCTTTTGGCAATATGCAGAAAGCAAACGAAGCTTTACAGTCTCTATACACATTTGTAGTTTTAAGAAAAGCAGCATAAATTTATGGCAAAAAATAATATAACAGAGCAATCGCTCACCAAAAAAGTTTGGAATCTTGCAACAACTCTTGCAGGACAAGGTATAGGTTTTACAGATTACATCACACAGCTCACCTATCTTTTATTTTTGAAGATGGACGCAGAGAATGTAGAAATGTTTGGAGAAGAATCTGCAATACCATCTGGTTATCAATGGAGTGATTTAATTTCTCTTGACGGTCTGGATTTAGTAAAGCAATACGAAGATACTCTGAAACTGCTGAGTGAACAGGAAAATCTCATCGGCACAATTTATACAAAAGCGCAAAACAAAATTGACAAGCCTGTCTATTTAAAAAAAGTCATTACTATGATTGATGAGGAGCAATGGCTGGTCATGGATGGAGACGTGAAAGGTGCTATTTACGAAAGTATCCTTGAGAAGAACGGACAAGATAAGAAAAGTGGTGCAGGTCAATACTTTACTCCACGCCCACTCATCAAAGCAATGGTAGATTGCATAGCTCCACAAATTGGAGAAACGGTTTGTGATCCAGCCTGCGGCACCGGAGGTTTCCTCTTGACTGCATATGATTATATGAAAGAGCAGTCTGCCAGTAAGGAGAAACGTGATTTCTTGCGTAACAAGGCACTGCATGGTGTAGATAACACTCCATTGGTTGTGACACTTGCTTCTATGAACCTATATTTACATGGTGTGGGAACAGAACGAAGTCCAATTGTTTGTGAGGATTCCTTGGAGAAAGAGCCATCCACTCTTGTAGATGTAATCTTAGCCAATCCTCCTTTCGGCACTCGTCCGGCTGGTTCTGTTGATATTAACCGTCCGGATTTCTATGTAGAAACGAAGAACAATCAGTTGAATTTTCTTCAACACATGATGTTGATGCTCAAAACCGGAGGTCGTGCAGCTGTAGTATTACCAGACAATGTCCTTTTTGAAGGTGGTGCGGGAGAAATAATTCGCAAGAAGTTGCTTTCGGACTTCAATTTACATACGATACTTCGTTTGCCTACAGGTATCTTCTATGCACAAGGTGTAAAAGCAAATGTATTATTCTTTTCCAAAGGTCAACCAACGAAAGAGATTTGGTTTTATGATTATCGTACTGGTATCAAACATACGCTTGCTACTAATAAATTAGAGAGACATCATTTGGATGATTTTGTCACATGCTATAATGCAGGAAATTTAGAAGGACGCAAAGAGACATATGATGCAGACAATAATCCTCAAGGGCGTTGGCGTAAATATCCGGTAGACGATATTCTCACTCGTGACAAGACAAGCCTTGATATAACTTGGATAAAACAGGGAGGAGAAACTGATGACCGCTCCTTGGCTGAATTGATGGCTGATATAAAAGAAAAAAGTAAAAATATTAGCTCAGCAGTAGCAGAACTTGAGAAGCTGCTTGCAAACATAAATGAAGATTAAGCGTATGAAGAATAATAACATAGCAATATCAATAGAACAACAATTCGGAGAAATCATAGATATTATTCTCCAACATAAAACTAATGCTTCAAGAGCTGTAAACGAAGAATTGTTACTCACTGCATGGCATGTAGGCGGATATGTCTCAGCTAAACTAAAGAACGAAGAATGGGGAAGTAAGGTCGTCACGCAACTGTCTGAATATATACGTTCCCAACGTCCTGACATCAAAGGATATAGCAAAAGAAGTATCTACAATATGGTAATGTTTTATGACGTGTATTCGTCAGAAACTTTCATAGCAACAATAAGACAATATTTGAATACTGAATTTGTGCAGCCAAAAACTGCACAAATTGAATCGAGCGACCATAAACAGGAAGTACATGTAATTGTGCAGCCAAAAACTGCACAATTTGTCCAGCCTGCAGTTGGACAAATGCCTAAGATATTGGAGTTAACGACATTGACTAATCACATAGAAATTTTATGCCGATGTAAAAGCGACGAAGAACGTTTGTTTTATATACTCTATGCCAATAAAGAGCATTTAGTAAAACGTGAGCTCCAACGTTGCATTTCTAATCAGACTTATGCAGGATTATTAGGAAGCAAGGACAATATGTCAAAAGGATTATTGGAAAGATATCCTAATGCGCCAGTCATGTTCAAAGACACCCTGTTTGTAGATTTTCTCAACCTGCCGAAAAAGCATAGCGAAACAAAACTAAGGAACGGCCTAATAGAAAACATGAAACAGTTTATCCTTGAACTAGGAAAAGACTTTATATTCATGGATCAAGAATATCGCCTTAATATTGGTGCATCTACATTCAAGGCTGATTTACTATTTTTTCATCGCGGCTTACAAGCATTGGTCGCTGTAGAATTAAAAAAGACAAAGTTTCATCCTCGCGACCTTGGACAGTTGGAATTTTATCTGGAGGCACTCGACCGCGATGTAAAACGCTCCAACGAAAATCCGTCTATCGGTATTATTCTCTGTCCTGAAGCAGACCGGGTAGTAGTAGAGTACGCTATGAGCCGAAGCATGAGTCCTACCATGATTGCTGAATACAAGCGTATTCTCATTCCACAAGAACGCATGCAGCAGCAACTGAATGAGTTTTGCAATCTATTCTTAAACAAAGACTAACCCAAATGGATACAAAGAAATTACGCCAAAAAATACTAGACCTCGCCATTCATGGTAAACTTGTTCCACAAGATCCGAATGACGAACCTGCATCCGTATTGCTTGAACGCATTAAAGCAGAGAAAGAACGTCTGATAAAAGAGGGAAAAATAAAGCGTAGCAAAAAAAGAACTAAAACTTCTGATACGCCCCATTATGAGAA